>PLHK01000063.1:0-35838 GCA_003139955.1 Limisphaerales bacterium | reverse complement strand
AAGCAGTCGTTGAAATCATATTTCACGGACAGCAGTGCGAAGAACGCCAGCAGCGATGCAAAACTGGCGAATCCAAACCACAGCGCAATTCGTTGTAGCGCGGAAAACGAAACTGGTCGCTTCAACAAAGCAATAAATGTGTTTAGCAGCAATGCGAGCGTCAGCAAAATGTAAATCAAATCCACGGCGGGATTCGCCAGCGGCTGGCGGTGCCACAACAGCTCGCCCTGCCAGAACGTCGCCAGATTTCCCTTCAGAAAAAACCAGAAGCCGGACGGCGTGAAAATCGGATGATGAAACCAGGCGGCAAACGGTTGTTGCGTCCAGTTAAGAAAATGGATTTTGGCCGCCGAGCCGGTGAAGTCGCCGAAGTTGGTTTTGCACCACGCCATCCACGCGACTGCCGGCAATCCGGCGGAAACAAATAAAAAATACAACGCCGGAGCGGACGGTTGCATTTTTCCCGCGCGCGCCAGCCGGAAAAATTTCAGCACGATAAAAATTCCGGCGACGGTGAGCAGCGGCAGATTTGACATTTTCGTCAGAAACGTCGCGGCGAGCGCGAGGCCGGTCGCGACAGCGAGTTTCGCGGAGGGAAATTCTGTTTCCCAAAAATAGAGCAACAATACGAACACAGCGCCAAAGGTGATTGGCGAAAAAATGTCGTTGTTGATGGCGTAAAATGTTGTTTGCGGCAGGAACGCGATGAGCGCGGGCACGGCGATGTGGATAAAATTATTTTCCGGAAAAACTTTTTGCGCGGCGAGCCAGCCGAGCCACACGAGCACGGCGATGAGTGGCACGTTTAGGAAACGTAGCCAGTAAAGCAGATGTCCGCCGTCGAGCCCGAGCAGTTTACCGAGCTGCCACCACGCGCCGGCGACGGCGTAATAAAGCGGCGGCGAGGCGGCTTCGTGGTTTTGATAATGATTTTGGTAGGCGTCATATTTGGCGAGAAGCTGTTCGCGCACATCCGCAATTGGCAATTTCCACGGCGGCGGCGGAATTTCCGGCGAGGCCGGCGTCCATAAAAATTCCGGCGTGCCATAAATAACCATGAACGGCAGCGCATCGGCATTCGGCGGCGTGAGTGCGCGCGGAATTTTTCCCTGCGAATAATTCACGACGAGGTCGAGGTGCATCTGCTCATCCACGTTGCTGAAGAACGGAAGCGCGGCGGAAAAAATAAAGACGTGCGCGGCGGCGAGCAGGCCGAGCAGCAAAATGATTTTGCGCTCGGTCGCGCCGGTCCCGGTGGCCGTTTCGTTCACAGGCAGATGGTGGGTTTTCTGCCGGCGGACGGCAATGCGTTTTGCAGGCTGGCGGAGAAAAATTCTTTTGTGTAGAGTGCGCGCGAAATCGTAAAATTTTATGGCCGGAAAAATTCAGATTCCTGACGAACTCAAGCAAGACCTGCCGCAAAACAAATGGGGTAAAATCATCGGCGCCACGCCCATTGTAATGACGGTCGTCGCCACGATGCTCGCTGGCCTCGCGTCCAGCGAGATGACTCGCGCGCAATATGACCGCTCGGCGGCGGCACAGCTCCAATCGAAGGCGGGCGACCAGTGGGGTTATTATCAGGCGAAAAAACTGCGCAGTGCGTCGGCGCGCAATTNNCAATTCACTTGACCTGCTGGCCGCGGCGGTGGACATCACGCCGCTGACGGCGGAGGTTTTGACCAATGTCGATAGGGCAACGGTCGCGGCGCTGGTGAAAAATGAGTTGCCCGCCGCCACGCCCGCGACATTTGACGACGCCATCAACACTGCGCTGGCGGACGTGGAAAATTCCCAGCCGGAATCCGAAGTCGCCGCCGTGCTGGTGAAAATCAAACCGGCGGCACTGGCCGAGGCTTTGAGCGCGGCACAGGCAGCTGCGAACGCCTTTGACGACGTGACCAAGTCGGTCAACAAGTCCGTGGACAGGCTGGACGACGCGTTGATGGCGGGCGACAAAAATGTGTTCCGCAGCTTCTCCGCCGCGCGGCTGCGCTACACGGCGGCGCGCTACGAGACCGAGGCGCGGCTGAATCAGGCGGTGGCGAGCGTCTATGAATTGCAGGTGCGCCAGAGTAATTACTCCGCCGAGAAACACCATCGCCGCAGCGGGAAATTTTTCTACGGGATGCTGGCGTCACAGATGGCGGTGATCATTTCGACGTTTGCCATCGCGGCGCGCAAGCGGAGTTTTCTCTGGTCCATCGCGGCGGCGGCGGGCGCGGCAGCGGTGTCGTTCTCGATTTATGTTTATCTTTATGTCTGAAGGAAAATGGTCGCCGATGTGACTCGACCCCATGTTGCGCCTCCGAATCATCCGCATGCTGGAGCGCAAGCTGTCGGTGCAAAATCTTTACCGGATCCTGCTGCCATTCGCCTTTGTGCGCGCCTTGATAAGCACGGCCTTCAAAAATTACCGCCCTTGCGTGCCGCTGCCGGAGTGCCTTGAGGCCGCGTGGTCGCCCCGGCTCAACCGGCGTTTGCGCATGAACGGCTACCTGAACAACACCGTGGACTATTTTCCGGATCGGCTGGCCGAACCAAAATGGCGGGAGCGCTGCCGCATCAACGGGTTGGAGCATATTCAACCGGCGCGACAAAACGGCCGTGCCATCGTGCTGGTCTTCGTCCATTTCGGAGTGTTCGGACAAATCCGAGTCTGGCTGCGCAGCGTCGGGATTCCCGCGGCAAGTTTCGTTGGCATCCAATCCATCAACCGCCGAAAAGCCAAGGTGTATCTGGACAGGTGTTTTCCCGACCCGGACATTCCCGCCGTGTTTTGCCAGGATCAGTTGCGGGAAATGGTGGCGTTCGTTGCCGCCGGTAACCCGCTGTGCATCGCGGCGGATGTCGGCAAATCCAATGACAAAAAAATCGAGGTGCCGTTTTGCGACGGCTGGAATTTTTTGATGAACACCGGCGCGCTGCGGCTGGCCAGCCGGCAGCAGGCGGAGCTGGTTCCCGCAACTCTCATTGACGAGGGCGGCTGGCGCTTTCGTTTGGAACTGGGCCGGCCCGTGCCCAAAGAATTTCTGTCTACCGAGGATGGCTGGCCGCAAGCCGGAAGATTTTTGCTGGAGGCAATGATGCCGCACTGGCAGAAACACCCGGAGCAGTGCCGGAGGGATTTCATCCTGTGCCTGAAAAAAACCGCCGCCAAATCAGCAGCGCCATGACCAGTTCCATCCTGAACCATCTGCTCCACGAAAATCCCATTGTCGTGACGGGTCAGGGCTGCTTCGGCGCGGCGGGCGGAAATGTGGAGGCGCTGTGGGCGGCGGCGCTGGCCGGACAAAGCACTGCGGCGTGGCGCGAGTTTGAAATGGAACAGCAGCGCGGGCAGTTCGCCGTTTGCAGCGCGGCGGAACTGGACGCCACGCGCCCGGAATTGCACCCGGTTCGCAAGCTAGACCGCTGTGTGCAGATGGCGTGGCTCGCTGCCAACCAGGCGTGGCAGCAGGCGCGCTTTACCGACGCATATCCACCGGCACGCGTCGGCATCATGGTCGGCTCATCGCGCGGGCCGCTTGGCAAACGCAGCGAATCCTTCAGCTTGGCTGGCCACCAAAAATTTCCGCCGTCGCTGTCCGCGAACAACACTTTTGCCTGCATCGGCGGCGCGCTGGCCCAGCCGTTCAAGCTGCGCGGGCCGGGCGTGACAGTTTCCGCGACGTGCGCATCGGCGGCGTTTGCCATCGGCCTGGCGGCGGAGCAGATTTTGCTCGGCAAGGCGGACGCCATGATTGTCGGCGGCACGGAGGCGACGCTGAATTTCGCCGTGCTGTCGCAATTGCAGTCGTCCGGCGTATTAGGTTTTCACGAAGACGCGCGGCAGGTTTGCCGTCCGTTTGATGTCGCGCGCAACGGTATCACGCTCGGCGAGGGCAGCGCGTTTTTGATTTTGGAGTCCGCACGCACCGCCGCCGCGCGCGGAGCCACGGCGCTGGCGCGGCTCGCCGGTTGGGCCGGCTGTCTGGATGATTCCGGTCGCGTCGGCGTTCATGAAGACGGTTCCGGACTGCTGCAAGTCATGGAACAAGCTTTGCAGATTGCCGGCCTGCGCGCGGAACAAATTGATTACATCAACGCCCACGGCACCGGCACCAAGATGAACGATCAGGCGGAGGCGTGCGCCATCAAAAAATTGTTGGGCGACCGCGCTGCGACGGTTCCTTGCAGTTCCACGAAGCCCGTCACCGGCCATTGCCTCGGCGCGACGCCCGCGTTTGAGGCCGTAGTATGCATCGAGGCGCTGCGGCGGCAGAAAATTCCGCCCACAGCCAACTGCGCGCAGCCCGACCCGCTTTGTCCGATCAACGCGCAGCCGCTGAACCCGCCTGCCACGCCAGTGACACACGCTATGTCCAACTCGCTTGGTTTTTGGGGCTACCACGCCGCGCTGATTTTTTCCAGGGCGGAATAATTTTGAAAAATAAAATCGCCGTATTGTCGGACATCGGAGCCGCAAAAAAAGCCGGAACCGTTTTTCCGGTTCCGGCCTTTTGATTTTTCGCGACGAATTTATTCGCTGACGGCAATGGCTTTCGGCTTGGCTTCCTCGGCCTTGGGCAGCGTGACGGTCAAAATGCCGTCTTTGTATTGCGCCTTAACCTTGTCGCCCGCGACCGCCGCCGGCAACGTGAGCGCGCGGGAAAATTTCCCGTAGTAACGTTCCTGCCGGTGAACTTCCGTGTCCTCGTGGATTTTTTCGGCCGTGCGTTCGCCGGAGATGACGAGCGCGCCGTCATGCAGCGCGACCTCGATGTCCTCACGTTTCATGCCGGGTAATTCCACGCGCACGCTGAAGCTGTCCTTGTCTTCATGCACGTCGAGCGCGGGCGCCCACGCGGTGAGCGGCGCTTCAAACAGCCGGTCGAGTTCATCTTGCAAGTTTGCCAGCCGGCCAAACGTTGGCCACGCGACGGGGCGTTGATATTGCACTAGTTTCATAATTTATTTTCCTTTCGGTTAATGGTTAAAGTTGTCGGACACATCCCTTTTAGCTTGAGGAATGCCAATTGCCGGAACGGTGAAAAACCATTGTAAAACCAAGTTTTTTGAAGAATTGAATTGTCGGAGAACGTGCGCGCTGGAAATTTTTGGCGCAATTGTTGTGCCAGCATCGCGTCGCTGCTGTCACGGTTGGCACAACCGTAAGCGTAGATTATTTTCGGAACATCCCCGGCATCGCGCCGCCCATCTTACCCATCAGTTTGGACATCTTACCCATCTTTTTCATCATCGTCTGCATCTGAAAAAATTTGTTGAGCATCGTGTTCAGCTCCGTCACCGTCACGCCGCTGCCGGCGGCGATGCGGCGACGGCGGCTCGCGTTGAGAATCACGGGATTGCGTCGTTCTTTCAGCGTCATCGCGCAGACCATGCCTTCCATGCGCTTGAATTCTTTTTCCTGCTTGCCGATATCAATCTGCTTCAACGCATCGCCGCCGCCGGGCAGCATCTTCATGATGCTTTCGAGTGAACCGAGTTTTTTCATCGCGCGCAATTGCTCCAGAAAATCTTCGAGCGAAAATTCGCCTTTGCGCATCTTTGCTTCCATGCGCTTCGCGTCTTCTTCGTTGACGGTTTCGGCGGCGCGTTCAACCAGACTTACGACATCGCCCATGCCGAGAATGCGTGACGCCATGCGTTCGGGATGAAACGGCTCGAACTCGTCCAATTTTTCACCGACGCCCGCGAATTTGATCGGCTTGCCGGTGACACTTTTCAAACTCAACGCAGCGCCGCCGCGTGCGTCGCCGTCGAGCTTGGTCAAAATTGATCCCGTAATGTTGAGTGCCGAATCAAAATGTGTGGCGACGTTGACAGCTTCTTGTCCAGTCGCGGCGTCGAGGACGAGCAAAATTTCCGACGGCTTCACCAGGTCGCGCAAACGCACGAGTTCCTGCACAAGCGGTTCGTCAATCTGTAAACGGCCGGCGGTGTCGAAGATGATGACGTTGCAATTATTTGTTTGCGCAAAACTCAAAGCCTCGCGCGCGATTTTCAAAACATCCGTTTCGCCGCGTTTGACAAAAACGGGAACGTCAATTTGTTTGCCAAGCGTTTCCAGTTGATCCATCGCCGCCGGACGATACACGTCCGCCGCGACGAGCAACGGAGCGCGACCTTGTTTTTTTAGCAATTTTGCGAGTTTGCCGCTGGATGTGGTTTTACCTGCACCATGCAGACCGACCATCAAAATAGAAGTCGGATTACCGCTCAAATTTAGCGCCGCGTTTTGCGAACCGAGCAAATCCGTCAGCTCGTCGCTCACAAATTTGATGATCTGCTGGCCGGGTTGGACACTGGAAATGACTTCCACTCCGAGCGATTTTACTTTGACGCGCTCGATGAAATCGCGCGCGACCTTGAAATTCACGTCGGCTTCGAGGAGCGCCATCCGGACTTCGCGCAGGGCGTCGCCGACGTTGCTCTCGGAAATTTTTCCAAGGCCGCGCAAATTCTTGAAGGCGTTTTGAAGCTTGGTGCTTAACGAATCGAACATCCGGCCAGTTTAAAACAGATTCATCTGCCGCACAATTTCAAAGGGGGGAAATGTCGGGTAAAGGTTGCGAGGGGCGAAAGAATCAAGGTTTTCATCTGCGTTTCCTTCTCAACCTTCGCGCGCGACACTTGCTTTTTTGAAAGTCAACAGATTGACAAGCGTGCGGCGGCATGGCTTAATGGCAGCCCTTTTCGTGGTAGGTTATCCAAGTGGCTAAAGGGTGCAGACTGTAAATCTGTCGGCTAACGCCTTCGATGGTTCGAATCCATCACCTACCACCACTTTCTTTCCATTGGGAGACAATGGAAAGCCTTGTTTTAAGCCTGTTTTCTAATTTTCACTGTCTCGATGATTTTTCGCGATATTCCTTTTAATCGTGTCACGCGAATGTCACTCACGCTTCATAGCAGAAGATGTGATGTTTTGGAGTTTAAGCTTTTACCTAGATGCGTTTGTTCACCAGACTAATTTGATTCCAGTCAAGTTTTTCAATTTCGCTGGAACGCAGGCCGGTAAAAAGACCGATGACGACATAGGTGCCCGCAATCCGCAAACGTAGATTAGTTGGGCGACGAGATTAGTGGGATATCCTAAAACAAAAAATGGTGAGCCATCGCCAAATCCGGTAAAGACATCCGGCATTTTCGATGTCAGCGTAGTGCTTCAGAAAAATGACAAAATATGAACACTCCCATTGCTTCTTCTGCCCGGATCGAGCCCGCCCACGATATTCTTGGCCAGATGCACCGGCGCGGGCTGCGTCCAATTCTGGCACCGAAAAGTATCGCCGTCATCGGCGCGACGGAACGCAAGCGCAGCGTCGGCCGGACGGTGATGACCAATTTGATTGAAGGCGGATTCGCCGGCAAAATTTTTCCGGTGAACCCAATTCAGGAATCCATTCTTGGGAAAAAAGCGTATCCAAATGTCGCCGCGCTTCCGGAAGTTCCAGACCTCGCGGTCATCATCACGCCGCCAAAAACGGTGCCGGGCATCATTAAAGAATGCGCCGCCGCCGGCATCTATGGCGTCATTATTATTTCCGCCGGGTTCAAGGAAATCGGCCCGGAAGGCGCGGCGCTCGAACAGCAAGTTTTGGAACAAGCCCGGCGCGGCAACATCCGTATCGTCGGGCCGAATTGTCTGGGCGTGATGGTGCCGGGCTTGAAATTTAACGCCACGTTCGCCGCCGATATGGCGCGGCCGGGCAGCGTGGCATTTCTTAGTCAAAGTGGCGCGCTCTGTACGGCGATTTTAGATTGGAGCTTGAAAGAAAATGTCGGCTTTAGCGCGTTCGTTTCGCTCGGCTCGATGCTCGATGTTGGCTGGGGCGATTTGATTTATCATCTCGGCGACGATCCGAACACCAAGAGCATCGTCATCTACATGGAATCCATAGGCGATGCGCGGGCGTTTTTGTCCGCGGCGCGCGAAGTGGCGTTGACGAAGCCAATCATCATCATCAAACCCGGCCGCACCGAAGCCGCCGCGAAAGCCGCCGCGTCGCACACAGGTTCGCTTACGGGCAGTGATGAAGTCTTGCAAGCGGCGTTTCAGCGCGTCGGTGTTTTGCGCGTGGACACGATTTCCGAATTGTTCGACATGGCGGAAGTGCTCGCCAAACAACCACGCCCGAAAGGTCCGCGGTTGACCATCGTGACCAATGCCGGCGGACCCGGCGTGCTCGCGACCGACATACTCATCGGCAGCGGTGCGCAACTAGCCGATTTGACGCCCGAGACAATGGCGTCGTTGAATCAGATTTTGCCACCGACATGGAGCCACAATAATCCGGTGGATGTGATTGGGGACGCCGGGCCGGAGATTTACGCCAAAGCCGTGGACATCACCGCGAAAGATCCAAACACCGATGGTCTGCTCGTGATTCTCACGCCACAAGCGATGACCGATCCGACTGCGACCGCCGAGGAACTCAAGCCTTTCGCGCACATCGAAGGCAAGCCGATCATCGCGAGCTGGATGGGCATCGGCCAGGTCGAAGCCGGCGAAAATATTCTCAATGCGGCGAACATTCCGACGTTCAAATATCCTGATCGCGCCGCAAAAGCGTTTTATTACATGTGGCGCTACAGCGAAAATCTGCGTTCGCTTTACGAAACGCCGTCCGCGCCCGCGCTCAATGGCAGCGGGCACGTAGATCGCGACCTGGTGGGAAAAATTATTTCCGAAGTGCGGAAAGCCGGCCGCACGATCCTCACGGAATTTGAATCTAAAAAATTATTGTTCGCTTACGGCATCCCTACCGTTGAGACGCACATCGCGCTCACGGAAAATGATGCGGTGAAAGAAGCCGCGCGCCTGGGATTTCCGGTCGTGCTGAAATTGTATTCCGAAACGATCACGCACAAAACGGATGTGGGCGGCGTGCAATTAAATTTGCGAACGGCTTCGGCCGTGCGGCGGGCGTGGAAAGCGATTGAAACTTCGTGCACGAAAAAAGCGGGCAAGGAACATTTCCTCGGTGTTACCGTGCAGCCGATGATCAAGCTGGATGGCTACGAACTCATCGTTGGCAGCAGCGTTGATCCGCAGTTCGGCCCAGTGCTGCTCTTCGGAACCGGCGGTCAGCTCGTGGAAGTTTTCAAAGACCGTGCGCTCGCATTGCCGCCGCTGAACGCCACGCTGGCGCGGCGCATGATGGAAAAGACGAAAATTTTCACCGCGCTCAAAGGCGTGCGCGGGCGCAAGGCGTCAGACATCGCCGCGCTCGAACAATTGCTCGTGCGCTTCAGCCAGCTCGTCGTCGAGCAGCCGTGGATTTCCGAAATTGACATCAATCCCCTGCTCGTCTCTTCCGAACGGATTTTTGCGCTCGACGGTCGCGTCGTGTTGCACGATCCGAAAACGCCGGAAGATCAATTGCCACGGCCCGCGATCCGGCCGTATCCGGTGCAATATGTCACGCCGTGGAAATTAAAAAACAAAGCGCCCGTGACCATCCGTCCGATCCGCCCGGAGGACGAACCGCAGATGGTGAAGTTTCACGAGACGCTCTCCGAAGAAAGCGTTTATCACCGCTATTTCAGCGCCCTAAACTTGTCGCAACGCATCACGCACGAACGATTGCAGCGCATTTGCTTCAACGATTACGACCGCGAAATTGCGCTCGTGGCGGAGTTGAAACCGGCGAAGAATGACGGCGAAAAATTGATTCTCGGCGTCGGTCGGTTGAGCAAGCAGCACGGCGCGAACGAGGCGGAATTCGCCGTGCTCATCAACGACTACTGGCAAAATCAGGGCCTCGGTTTTGAGTTGCTCAAGCAGCTCATCGCCGTGGGTCGCGCGGAAAAATTGACGCGCATCGTCGGGCAAATTCTGGCGGACAATCACGCCATGCAGCACATCTGCAAAAAGCTCGGCTTCAAAATCGTGACCGAGGACGACCAACGCACCTGCACGGCCCAGTTTGTTTATAAATGAACTCGTCACACTCATCACAAATAAAGGCGGGGAATTTTCATTTTCTGTTCGCTTTCTAATTTTTGTGAATCCTGCTAATTCTGTCTGAAGATGCCGTTAGAACGTCCCATAATCATCTGCACGCGCGGCAGCGCGCTCGCGCTCGCGCAATCGAACATGATCGCCGCGAAGTGCCGCGCTGTGTTTCCGCGCCTGCGCTTCGAGCTGAAAATCATCAAGACGACCGGCGATAAATTACAAAAGGCTTCGATGGCTAAAAAGGGCGACAAGGCCGAGGCGTTGCCGAAAGGCCTGTTCACAAAGGAACTTGAGGTCGCGCTCGTCAAAGGCCACGCCGACCTCGCGGTTCACAGTTTGAAAGATTTGCCGACGGATTTACCCGCCGGCCTGATTCTCGCCGCCACGCCAAAACGCGAGGATGTGCGCGACGTTTTGATTTATCGCTCGGCCGATTTTTTGGCGAAGCAAAAAGAAACTATTCACGAGCAAGCCGAATGGTCGCCGGGCCAAAGTGATTTGCGCGGTTACAACCCTCATCTGAAGCTGAAAGATTTTCCGCAGGGCGCGACGATTGCCACAAGCAGCACGCGCCGGAAACAGTCTTTACTTGCCGCGCGGCCAGACTTGAAGATTGTGGAGATTCGCGGCAATGTGACGACGCGGATGCAAAAAGTCGCCGAGCGCGGAGAATTGGACGCGACGGTTCTCGCGCTCGCCGGCATGAAGCGGCTGAATTTCGACATCAATACCGACGGCACGATTCGCGGCGACGCCGTGCCGGATGGTTTGCTGGCGACGATTTTGAGCCTTGACGAAATGCTGCCGTGCGTCGGCCAGGGCGCGATCGGCATCGAGACGCGCGCCGATGATGAGCGCATTCTAACAATCGTCGAGCGTCTGAATCATTTCAACACCTTCCATGCGGTGACGGCGGAGCGCGCATTTTTGCGCGGCATGGGCGGCGGCTGCCAGAGTCCGGTCGGCGCGCACGCGGAAATTGCCGGCGACAAGATTTTACTTAAGGCCATTTCCTTCCGTGACGAAACGGTGAAACGCGGCGAAGGCAAACGTCCGATCGCCGAGGCCACCGCGCTGGGCGAGCAGATCGCGGCAGAGTTGAAATAAAAAAACCTCACGCCTGCCTTTCAGGGCAGCTACTTGCCCCTGCAAAAAATGTTGTGCTCCTGACAAAAACAGGGGAGTGGGGCGCACCGTCTTTGTGCATCTTCGATGAAATGACAAAGTTGACTAAAACTCTGGCTTCAGCTTCGGTGGCGGGATTTGTGGCGGGAGGAATCATTGATTTCGGCGGGTTCAATGTGGCTTCAGCGCTGCTATTGGTGTTGCCGCTGGGAGCGGTTTTTTTTAGGGCTGACCTTGATTGCATTCATGCTGGAAAAAGAAATGGCGAAGTTCGATGCGGAAGAAGCGTCGAAACGGCAATCGATCCAACGCCAGCCCGCCGCAACTGCGGTGAAGAAAAAATTCTCTCGCAACGCGTCTCTGCAATTGTTGCATGACTCCTAAAACCCCATCGCCGCCACAAATCGCGGGCAAAACCGCTCGCGCTCACGTTACGCCAATGTCGGCGTTTTCGCGTCCACGCGAATTTCTCGGCAATCGTTTTGTGTATGTCGTCGTTTCATCGCGCGCGCGCGGGTTGTCCATCGGCGTGAACATGAACCCGGACAAACACTGCAAATTCGGCTGCGAGTATTGCGAAGTGGATCGGACAGTATCCGCGCTGGAAAAATCATTGGACGTGGACGTGATGGCGGAAGAGTTGCAGCGCACGTTGGGGTTGGCACATTCCGGCGAACTGCGGGACATCCATTACCAACAGGATACGCCCGCCGAACTGCTTGAGCTCCGGCACGTCGCATTGAGCGGCGACGGCGAGCCGACGATTTGCCCGAATTTTCTCGATGCCGTGCGGACCGTCGCCCATGTCCGTGCGCTGGCACGGTTTCCATTTTTTAAGATCGTGCTGATCACCAACGCAGCCCGGCTGGAGTCGCGGGAAGTGCAGGACGGTTTGAAACTGTTCACGCAGCAGGACGAAATCTGGGCCAAGCTCGACGCCGGCACGCAGGATTATATGGACAAGGTGAACCGGCCGGCCTGCTCAATCGAAAAAATTCTGGCAAACATCCTTCTGGTTGCGCGGCAGCGACCGGTGATCATCCAAAGCCTTTTTCCGCTGTTGAACGGCAAGGAGCCGCCCGCCGAGGAAATTGAGCACTACGCGCAACGGTTGGATGATTTGCGGCGGGCAGGCGCACAAATCCGGCTGGTTCAAATTTATTCGGCCACGCGCCCGCCGGCACATCCAAACTGCGGACATCTGCCGTTGAACACGCTCGCGCGCATCGCGGAGCGTGTGCGCGATGTCAGCGGGCTGAAGGCTGAAGTTTTTTGACGGAATTTGATTCGGCCGCCGAGATTCAACTAAGGGATTCCCCTAGTCCCTCTAGTTGTTATTCCCCAAAAACAATCAGGTGCGTCCCCAATTGTCCGTTTTGATGGCTTCTCTTATTTTGCTCTTAACAAAACAAATTTTGTTTTGAACCAAGAGAAAGAAGACGACTATGGCAAAACATTTGATTGAAGCGTTGGCGGGCTCAAAAATTTATCAGGACTACGAACGTGCGTTCAGTGAAATGACCGGAATGCCCATGATGCTGCGCTCGGTGGAATCGTGGCAACTGCCGCACCACGGCAAGCACTTTGAAAATCCATTGTGCGCGATGATTTCGCAAAAAAGCCGTGCCTGCGCCGCGTGTCTGCAAACCCAGCAGAAACTTTCCGAAACTGCCACCCATGAGGCGAAGTCCGTCACCTGCCAGGTCGGCTTGTGTGACACCGCCGTGCCGGTGCGGATGGGCGGCCAATTGGTCGGTTTTCTTACGACCGGGCAGATCTTCAGAAAAAAGCCGACGGAAGCCCGGTTCAACCGCGCCGCCAAATTGTTCGCCAATTGGGGACTGGAAACTAATATCAATGAATTGCGCGAGGCTTATTTCGCCACGCGTGTGCTCTCGTCGCGGGAGCATGATTCGGTCGTCAAACTGCTGGCCATTTTTGCCGAGCATCTCTCGATGGTCAGCAACCAGATTGTCGTGCGGGAACAAAACGCCGAAGCGCCGATCATCACGCGCGCGAAACAATTCATCACCGATCATCAGACCGAGGAACTTTCGCTGGGGCAGGTCGCCAAGTCGGTCAACACGAACAAATTTTATTTCTGTAAAATCTTCAAAAAGGCCACCGGCATCAATTTCACCGATTACCTTTCACGCGTGCGCACGGAGCGGGCGAAAAATCTTCTGCTCAACCCGAATCTACGCGTGAGCGAGATCGCCTACGAAGTTGGCTTCCAGTCGCTGACGCATTTCAACCGGGTGTTCAAGCGTATCCTCGGTCGCTCGCCAACCGATTATCGCGCGCAACTGGCGCACGCATGAGCGAGCGATTTCTTTTCGCGTGTCACGCCGCCGGAATTTATTACCATCCGGCTGATGAAAGATTACGGCCAGTTGACGCGCGCCGAATTGCTTGAACTCGTCGTGGAATTGCAACAAAAAGCGACCGGCAACGAAGTGCAAAAAATCAAGCATACCGCCGACTTGCATGACAGCGAAGAGTGGTTGCGCGCCATTCTGGAGACGGCGGTTGAAGGCATCATCACGATTGATGAGCGCGGTCTGGTGGAATCCTTCAATCCCGCCGCGGAAAAAATTTTCGGATACGCCGCGGAAGAAGCCATCGGACAAAACGTCAAATTGCTCATGCCCGAACCGTTCCGGCACGAACACGACGGCTACCTCAAGCATTATCATCAGGGCGGCCACGCCAAAATCATCGGCATCGGACGCGAAGTCATGGGGCGGCGCAAGGACGGGACAATATTTCCCATGGATTTATCGGTGAGCGAAGTGAAGCTGGCTAGCCGCCGGATTTTCACCGGCTTCGCGCGCGACATCACCGAGCGTAAACGGCTTGAAAAGGAGATCATTGAAATCAGCAACCGCGAACAGCACCGCATCGGGCAGGATTTACATGACGGTTTGTGCCAGGAATTGGCTGGCATTGAATTGATGTGCCAGGTGCTCGAACAAAAACTGGCCGCAAAATCGAAAGTCGAGGCGAAGCAGGCCGGAGAAATGGGTCGGCACATTCGTGACGCCATCTCGCACACGCGCAAGCTGGCGCGCGGCCTCTCGCCGGTGGAACTCGAAGCCAACGGCTTCATGTCCGCGCTGAACGAACTGGCGGTCAACGCGCAAAAGTTGTTTCACATCGAATGCCATTTTGAATGCCCCGAAACGGTCTTGATCCGCAACAATGTTTTCGCGACGCATCTGTATCGCATCGTTCAGGAAGCCATCAATAACGCCGTTAAACATGGCAAGGCCAAGCGGATTTTTATTTCATTGAAACCGGCCGGTGACAGATTTGTGCTGAACGTGACCGACGACGGCGTCGGCTTTTCAAATGAGACGAAAAAAAACGGCGGCATGGGTCTGCACATCATGAAATATCGCGCCAGCGTGCTGGCTGCGGCGTTGGAAGTGCGCTCCGGCATGGATGGCGTGGGCACGACGGTCGTTTGTTTTTTCAAAAAAAATCTATGAGCAAGAAATCCGTTGCGCAGGAAAAAAAGCGCATTCTGATCGTGGATGATCATCCCATGATGCGGCAGGGACTTGCCCAGCTGATCGGTGCGGAACCGGATCTGGCTGCTTGCGGCGAAGCGGAAAATGCGGAGCGCGCACTCGACATGATCGGCGTGTTGAAACCCGACATCGTGCTGGCAGACATTTCCTTGCCGGGAAAAAACGGCCTCGAACTCATCAAATGTTTTCAGGCAATTCAACCCAATCTGCCCATCCTCGTCATCTCTATGCATGACGAATCACTTTATGCCGAGCGAGTGCTGCGCGCCGGCGGGCGCGGCTACATCATGAAGCAGGAGGGTGGAAAAAAACTGATGCTGGCCATCCGGCAGGTGCTTGATGGGAAGATTTATGTCAGCGAAAAAATGGCGGCGGACATCCTTGAAATATTTTCCGGCCGTCGCGCCGGAACGGAAAGTTCGCCGGTGGAAAAATTGACCGATCGCGAATTTGAAGTTTTCCAGCTTCTCGGGCAGGGCAAAGGCACTCGCGACATCGCCGAAAAACTTCACTTGAGCATCAAGACCGTTGAGGTTCACCGTGCGAACATCAAAGCGAAATTGAATTTGAAGTCGTCGCCTGAATTGATCCGCTACGCCGTGCGCTGGTCGGAATCACAAGGTGCAGGCTCGTAAAATTTCACGCCAACTTCAGAAGTGGTCCGGTATAAAAAATTAAATTTTACGCCCTTGCCGAAAAGCTTTTCCACCATTTGAATGGCAGCAAACCGAGCGCGATGAAGGCGAGCTGGCTGACGACGAACAACAGCAGCCATTTGAACGCCGCGTCGGTGAAGCCGTAGCTGTGGAGGCCGATGCCGAGCATGTTCACACCGAACCAGGACCAGCTCGTGACGATGTTGCCGCCGATGGCGCAGACGACGAGGCCGCGCTCGCGGATCATGCCGCCCCAGCGCAGATGCAAGATCAGCGCGTTCCACAAAACGATGATGAGCGCGCCGTTTTCTTTTGGATCCCAGCCCCAAAAACGGCCCCACGATTGATCCGCCCAAATGCCGCCGAGCACCGTGCCGACGAAACTGAACAGCGTGGCGAAACAGACAATGCCGTAAATCATCCGCGCCAGCGATTTGCCCGTCGCTTCGTCCAAAGTTTTGGTGAACACGCCGCGCACGATGTAGATCAGCGCGAGGAAGCCGGCGACGAACGTGCTCGCGTAGCCGGTCGTCACGGCAACGACGTGCGTGGCGAGCCAGAAATTTGTGTCGAGAACTGCGCGCATCATCTCCATCGTGTCGCCCGTGAGCGCGAGATTGTGCGCAATGATGAGCGTGATGAAGCCGATGCCCGCTGACACGACCGCGCCGATGCCGTTCTTGTAAAATTTTTCCAGGATGATTCCCAGCAGGCACGCGCCCCAACCGATGAAGATGGCCGAGGAATAAAGGTTCGTCACTGGCGGACGGCCTTCCAAAACCATGCGATAGATCAAACCGGTCGTGTGGATGACAAACGCCAGCCACACGAGCCACACCGCCGAGCGGCGCAGCGTTTCGGATAAATTGAACCACGAAAAAATCGCGAGCAATCCGGCGAAAACATAGATGACCATCGCGTTGTAAAACGGCTCCATCTGGTTAAAAAACACTTCCGCGCGCGCCTTGGCCAAGGCCTTGGACTGCGTTGGCACGAGCGTGGAATAATAATCCTTCAGCGCTGAATTAAATGCGTCCGGCTGGTTCGCGGTGAGCGCGCCGGCCATCTTCGCCCAATCATGAATGGAGTCGTCAATCGGCACGCCATTCGGGCGTGGCGCGTCGAGCAGCGCGTCGCCCATGCGCCGCCATTCGCGCGCGCCGTCCGTTGGCGGCAGGATCAGCGGCGGCTCTAGGTTCGCCATGTATTGAAATGCGCTGATATAGGCGACCAGGCTGTCAAAGTTCGTCTGGTTGAATTTTTGGCCGGCCTGCTGGGCGTTCACGGCCGCGATGCCGTCGGGAATGAGTTTTTCATACGCGGCCAGTTCCGCCGGCCAGTCCGGTGAGTTCTCCAACTGCACGGTGTTTTTCAACTGGGCGTAAAGGACCAGCCGCTCGTGCATCTTGGCGACGGCATTTTCGTAGGCGGTGCGGTTGGCGGCTTCAATCGCCTCAACGCGGTTATTTTCATTTGTGAAGGTATCAATGTTCGCCGCGATTTGGTTCCACGAATAATGCTTGCCGTCCGAATGTTTCGCCGCGTCCTTGTCCGGCAGTTTCAGCAGCGAGATCAAATCGGGGTTGTCCACGCGGAAACACGGCCAATCGTCCGCAACGGATGAATTCATCATCACGTTCGCGAGCCACTCGGTTGCGGGGATGATTTTTGGATTTTCGTTCCAGCCTTTCCACGGCTCAAGGTTGAGCGTCTGTTTTTCGCGGATGGCGAGGAGCGAATTGCGCGCGAGCGAATCCAGCGGCACGATGCGACCGTTCGCCGTCACGGGCAACTGGCCGAATTCCGTGAAGGCAAAATCATTGTCTTTGTCCTTCGTTGGCCAGTTAGCCCACAAAAGAATTCCAATTACAATAGCAGTTAGAACTGGCGGCAGCCATTTTTGAAACGTCTTTTTCATTTCGATTTCCTTTTGGAAACAAAGCCGACGAGGTGAAACATGAATTGCGTCAGCAAGCCCGCGCCGACCATTCCGCAGCCGATATAAGGTGTCAACCAGCTTGGATTGCGGACGACCGACAGCACCGACGACGGCACACGCCCGGCTTGCTCCGCCATCTGCCCGGCGTCCATCTGGTATTGGTAAAAAGTGTAGCCGCCGTAGCGCAGTGGATGGTTCATGGAAATTTCCACCTCACGCCGCTCGCCGGCCTGCGGGTTGTCAATGCGCACGCGGCTCCGAAAATCCTTCGGGATGTCCGTGCCCGGATAAACCGTGTGCGTCGCCTTGAGCAGTGTCAGCGAAAACGGATGATAAATCCGCGCGGGCCGCAGGACGAAAGTGTATTCTTGGCCGTTGCTTTCAATCGCTTGTGGCGCGGCCAGCTTGCTGGCTATGGTGTGCGCCATGGTCGCACCGATTTGGTCCACATAACTGTTTTGCACCGCCTCGACCAGTGAAGCGTCGCCCGTCCATTCGGAAATCACCCAGTCGCCGGGCGAACCGTTCGTCCTCGTCAATTCGATGATCGCGGTCGGAATATTCCTTTCATCCATTTTTTTCACGTCGGGCTTCTGCATGAAATCGAAATCCAGCGCCACGCCGTTGCTGGCGATGGGCGGCGCATTTTGCGTCATCGGCGCGCGAAAACTCACATCGGAATTTTTCCAGAAACTTTTCACGCGGATGGCGAAGGGCAGGCTATCTATTTTCAATTCGTCGCCCGGCTTCAACAATTTTGACGGAATGGCGGTGACCTGGTCGCCGTTCGCAAAAATCAGCTCGTAGTCCGTTGCGCTTTCGGAATAGGCCTTGGTTTCACCCTCGGAAAAATGCATCTGCATCTCGCGCGCCAGCATATCCGTCGCGAGCTGGCCGACGAGCAGGACGATCACGCCCGCGTGCGTGAGCTGGATGCCAATTTTTTTTGTCGTCAGTTGAAACCGATAAATGTGCGCGCAAACGAGGTTGACCAGCAGCAGCACGCCGAGCAGATAACCGCCGGGCAGGAGCAGCGGGATTTTATGTCCGAACAGATCCGCGCCGATCACAATCCACTGCTTGAAATAATGCGCCTGCGCGCCGTAAAGCCCTTCATCCGCCTGCGCCAGCGTGCCGACGAACACGAGCACGATCGAAAACGCCAGCAGCGTGACCGTGAGCTTGAGCGACGTGAAAACCGAAACTATTTTTTTAATGGGCATCGGGGTATTTGGCCGACTGCACGAATTTTATGAACGAATCTTTCTGCTGCGCCACAAGGTCCGGGTCGCCCATCAATTTGTAAAACCAAGTCTGGCCGTTTTGCGGAACGATGGTGCCAATGAGCCGTGCAGGCTTGCCAGTGCGAACATCGGTTCCCGAAAGATCTATGGAACTCGTCTGCCCGACAACAACTTCGACCAACCCACCATCGAGGGGTGGTAGGCTAAGTTGCGCGCGCCAGCGGTTCACGTTGGGTTGCAGACCCCCGCCGTCACCAGCAAGCGAACTGACATTCACCGCCGCCTGCGCGCCGTCGGCATTCGTGATAGAAAATTTTGCGACCAAAAATTGTGACAGCGGTGCAGGCTGCCAGTCAGAAGGAATTGTCCATGCCGGTTCGCCGCTGCCATCGGAATTATTTCCACCCATGACCGTCGTGTTTGGATTTGGAACCAAACTGTTTTGGCTGCCCGCATCCAGTCCCGCAATCGCCGAATGCGACGGCGGCAACTGGCTTAAATCCATCGTGGCCGGCGCAGCGAGTCCGCCGAATTGAAATGATTTCAGAAATGACACGAACGCCGGCTTTTGCTTCTCGACCAAATCCACATCCCCGGTCATCTTGAAAAACCACGTCCCGTCGTCGCGATGGAAAATCACGCCGACAATCCGCTCCCCTGTTCCAGCCATGTCATACAAATCGGCGGGCTGCCCGGCAATCTCGACTTTTTCCGCGAGCGCGTGCAGATCGTCATCCGCCAGCGGCGACAATCCGACTTGTCCACGCCAGCGGTTGACGTTCGCAAAATCACCGCCCGCCATGCCGCCGAGCGGAATCACGCAGATGTCGGCCGTTTTTTCATTTTCGGAAACGCCAAAACTCGCCACGCGCATCTGCGTCAAAGTTTTTTCCGCCCAGCCGTCGGGCAATGTATATTTCAACTGTGGCAGAGCGCTGGCATCCGGCACAGGCAAACCAGCGGGCATCGTGGTTGGCATCGCCGCGGGCGCGGCGGCAGGCGGCGGCGTTATCGCGTCGTCGTTCTCAACGTGATAAACTTTCACCCCGTCGCGGTTGCAGCCGGTGGACAAAACCGCCAGAGCGGCGGCCAGTGTGCAGCTAAAAAATGTTTTCATCATTTGTATAATTATTACTCGAACTCGCGCCGCGCCGCACATCATTCTTTGGCGTTGAATCAACATTTATTGTCATCGCATAAACAAAATTGGACAACCTCAAAAATAAATTTGCCAGCAACCCGTGGAATATTGATGTTCAATGTACGAGCCGCGAGACCATGGCGTAGATGATGAGCGCCAGCAGCACGAGGCCGAGGATGAAGCCGATGTAGCCGAACGTCTTGGCGATGTTTTTCCAGCGGAACCATTCGTCGCGCACGCGATAATCGTCCAGCTTGCCGGTCGCCACGAGGCGGTCATACCAGCGTTTGCGTTCGTGGAGCATTTCCGTTTTGGAAATGCGGCCGGAGAAAATCACCGTATCCATCGGAAATTTTTCAATACGAAAATGCGTGTTGAAAAAATGGATGCTGAAGATGAATCCTGCCGCGAGCAGCGCCTCATCCGAGTGCAGGATGAGGGCGATGTTGATGATCCACCCGGGCAGGAAGCGCGTAAAAAATTCCGGGAACCACATGATGAGACCCGACGCGCCGATGATGGCGACGCCCCAGAACACGGCGAAGTAATCGAACTTCTCCCAATACGTCCAGCGGTCAAAATTCGGCTTCGGGACTTTGCCAAAAAACCATTTGTTGTGCGCTACGAAATCGCGCCAGTCCTGCACCGACGGCAGCATGGAATCGGGGCCGAAGACGACCGCGTAGAAACGCTTAATTTCCAATTTGCCGGTTTTAGGATTGCGCAACTTGACGCGGCCTTTCCAGGATTTGCCAACGAGCGAAGCCAAATGCAGCGAGAAATATAGAAAAGTGATGAGCGCACCGAGGCGGTGCAGCATCCGCGCGGTTTCTGGTCCGCCGATGACGGAGAAAATAAATTTCGCCCAGTCGGTGTAATAAAATTTGAGCGGCATTCCCGTCACAACGAGCGTGAGGAAACTGGTCACGACAAGAAAATGCAGGAAGCGTTCGAACGGCGCGAAACGAGTGAACCATTCATCGCCGACCTGCGTCTGGAACTTCGCCTCGCGGAAAGTTTTCGTGTCGGCGAGATACATATAGATGGCGCGCACGCCCCAGCCGAGGGTGTGCAGGCCAAAGAAACTGAACGTGCCGATGAGCAGTCCGGTCATCGCGAGGAACACCATGTGCAGCAGCGGATAATTTTTCGCGTCCAGCGGATTGGCATGCGGCTGATATTGCGTGAATTTCTGCGTCGCACTCGGATGACATTTCTGGCAGGTCACCAAAATATTTGTCGCCGAAAGGTGCGACTGCGGGTTGGATGGCGGCAAAATGTCGTGAAAGCCGTGGCAGTCGTAGCACGCGGCGACTTCTGGGGCGTTATTTGCCTTGCCGAGCATCATTGCCTTGCCGTGGTAGGTGTCGCGATATCCTGCCAGCCGGTCAGCATGGCACTTGCCGCAGCGTTCATCGCTGATGGCCTTGAAATTATTGCTCGTGGGGTTGGCGATTTCATGCGCGCTGTGGCAGTCAATGCACACCGGGCCGCGCGGGTCGCCCTGCGCGAGCAACTGGCCGTGAATACTTTTATCGTAAGTCTGCTCGATGCCAACGTGACATTTGCCGCAGGTTTTGGCGACGTTGGCGTGATTGATTGAGGAATCGCGGTCCACCGCGCGCTTGATGTTGTGGACGCCATGACAATCGTCGCAGGACGGGGCAACGATCAGCCCCATTTTCAACAGCGCGTTGCCGTGGATGCTGTCCATGTATTGGTTCGCCGCCTCGGGAAATTCAATCTGGTATTCCTTCGTGAGATTCGTGTTGCTGTGACATTTGGCGCACGTCGCTGGTAAATTCAATTTATAGACGGGCGACGTCGGATTTTTCACCGGCAAAATCTCGTGCGAGCCGTGGCAGTCCCAGCATTCCGCCGCGCCGGACGCGCCCATCGCGTGGCTCATTCCGTGAATGCTCGTGGCGTATTCCTTCGCCTCCTTGTCATGACAACTGCCGCAGTTCGGCGGCCGGACATTTTTATCGTGAACCAATTCTTTGATGCCGTCATGGCAGTCAATGCAGTCCAACTGGCTGTGGACGGAATTGGCAAAACCGTTCGTCGGAAAAAGGGCGAGCGGAATTTTTTCGCCGTTCACAATGCGGACGGTCGTCGGGTCGGTGTGGCAATCAAGGCAGTCGGTGCTGGTAAATTTTTCAACCGCGTTCGTCGCCGCGAAAGTTGTCGAAGGCGCGAAAAGAAAAGCCGCCAGCAAAAACAACTGCGGGAACTTAAACTTTTCTTGTCGGCGGCAAAACTTCATACGCCAACAAAATCAGGGAAATCAGAAGAATCCGCTTACCGAGGGTTGTGCATTGCTTGGCGTTTTTTGACGTGTTGAAATCAAGTTCAGTCTCCATGCGTTACGGCCCACCGTTGTGACATTCTATGCAGTTGTTGTCGCCGCCCAAATCGCCGGCCGGATGCTCAAATTGTCGGCCGCCGGGCGTCAGTTGCAGCAATTCGTTGCCGCTGCCTTGCGCGAGAATCGTGTGGCAGGAATTGCAATCGTCAGCCTTGATGGTGAGTTTTTTGTCCTCGGTTTTGTGCAAACCGTCGTGACAGCGGAAGCAGCCGGGCCAGATCATGTGCCCGACGTTGTCGGGATATTTGCTCCAGTCGGCGTTCATTTCGGGAAAGAAATTGTCAGAATAAATTTGTTGCAGCGTCGCAATCGCGGGTTTGATGCGCGCGTCATTTGGATATTTTTCGGAAAGCGCGGCGGCAATTTCTTTGCGCGCCTCGTCGTCGGTTTGATAATGCCGAGTTAAAACATAAACCGCATTGGTCTTGATCCACGGCAGCGCCGGGTCAATCTGCTTTTGCGCCAGCGCCTGGTTCACCGCGAAATCTGGCGGGACATAACGGTGCGACGGGCGGTTGTGGCAATCCATGCAGTCCATTTTACGGATTTCGTATTGGGAAATGTCGTTGGTGAATTTTGGCGCGTGAAAAATGGTGACGACACCTCGCGCGTCGGTCAGGCGCACCCAAGGGATTTTCTGGCGCGCGGCGTCGGTGGCGATGTATTCGACCGTGTTGCCGCTCAAAATGTGCCAGTGAATTCCACCGGCGGGCGCATCGCCGGAATTGCCCGAGCCGACTTTGAGCAACAGACGGATGGAATAGGGCGAATTGGAAACGTCGCCTTGAAAATAATTGAATGTGCGATCCAGATTGCCGACGAATTCCTTCGGCCAATGGCATTGCTCACACGTTTCGCGTGCCGGACGTAGATTTTTTATCGGCGTCGGAATCGGGCGCGGATATTTGTTGAACGCGACGGCGTATAATTGATACATGCCGGCGATTTTGGATTTCACATACCACGACGCGCCCGCGCCGACGTGACATTCCACGCAGGCGACGCGTGCGTGCGGGCCGTGGTCGTGCGTAGTGAGTTCCGGCTTCATCACCGTGTGGCAGGTTTCGCCGCAAAACTGCACCGACTCCGTGATGTGATAGGCGTTGTAGCTGCCGACCGCCGAAAGCATGATGAAAACAAAACTGCCCGCGATGAAGGCGACAAGCGTTCTGCGGTCGCGCGGATTTGCGAGGTCAATCTGAATTTGCGGAACAGAAACTTTTCCCCGTTTGCGGCGTTCGCGCCAGGCGCCGAAAATGGTCAGCGCGATTCCTGAAATCAAAAATGCCGGCACAACGCAAAACGTCAAAATACCGACGTAGGGATTCGCCGATTTTGAAATCGCATCCAGTATGAACAGCAGGAAGAACGAGAACAGCGCACAGATGCTGACGACGAGTCCGATGAGGCTGGTCCAGTTTCGCAGCAGCGATGAACGATGCGGCGTTTCCCCTTTCTTTTCAGTGTTCATGGCGTGGTGCAGACAAATCGCAGGTTGCTGGCCGGTGGTGCATCGTCACCGGGCTGTGCTCATTCTGTTTCGGATCGGGACGAATTCCGGCCAGCAACCCAGAATGTTTATTTTTTCAACGTGCGGACGTAAGCCACGAGCGCCTTGATTTGATCGTCAGACAACGTGTCGCCATACGACTTCATCAGAGTTTTATCGTCGTCAGATTTCAGGCCTTCCTTGAGCGCCTTGAAGGCGGCGTCATCCGTGAAGCCGGCCTGCACGGTGGCATCGGTGAAATCTTTGCAGCCAAGGCGCGTGCCCATCTTGGTGTCGCCCTTGCCGTCCGGTCCGTGGCATTTGGCACATGTGGCATCCCAATTGTCTTTGGCATCATCCGCTTTCACGTTTAACGTGGCGGCAAGGCCGGCCATCGCAGCTAACAGAATTATTTTTTTCATCGTCATATCTCCGGTTGATTTTTTGTTGTAGCGCGGTTGCGCCTTGTTCGAGATGAATTTTGCCCGTCGGAGCTAAAGCAGCTAACCATCCGTTGCCAAAGGCTCGGCGTTTTTTGGTAAGCCTGAAAATGGAGGTGGCAATTATTGTTGAATGTTTCACAAAGGACGGTGAGCAGGTCGGACACCGAAAGTCTAATTTTCAAACATGAAAGTTTGGAACCGGTTAGAACTTTCCGGGCCAAAAAATCGGTTCGGTTTGAAAATAATTAAACCATGAAAATCTTTGTCGTAGGTTTGAGCTACAAGACCACGCCGGTGGAGTTGCGCGAGAAGATCGCGGTGCATCGTTCGCGGCTGCAATGCTGCGGCTGCCGCCTGAAGCTGCGCGGCAAACTTTCCGAAGTCGTGCTGCTCTCGACCTGCAACCGCGTGGAGATTTATGGCGTGTCACCGTGGATTCACGGAAGCGTGATCCGAATGTTTCAGGAATTGACGAACAGCGATTTTGATTTCACGCCGCATATTTATATCAAAGAAGGCGCGGACGCGGCGAAACATCTCTTCGCTGTGGCCAGCGGACTTGACTCGATGGTGCTTGGCGAAACGGAAATCACCGGCCAGGTGAAGAATGCGTATCAAGCCGCGAAAGACGCGGGATTGACCGGCAAAAAAATGAACCGGCTGTTCCAGACGGCCATGCAGGTTGCTAAAAACATCCGCACAAACACCGCCATCGGACGCGGCGCGACTTCGGTCGGCAGCGTCGCTGTGGAATTGACGGAAAAAGTTTTCGACCGCGACTTGAGCGACAAGACGGTGATGATTTTGGGCGCTGGAAAAATGGGCGAGGCTTGCGTGAAGCATCTGGCCAAACGTGGCGCAAAAACTGTTTTGGTTTCCAACCGTTCATTTGAACGGGCTGAAAAATTGGCGGCGGAATTCGGTGGGCGCGCGGTGCGACTGGAAGATTCGCACGCGGCGATGATTGAAGCGGACATTCTGGTCAGCTCGACGGGCTGTCCTGACATCGTTCTGCGGAGCGAAGATGTGGCTGCGATTTTGCCCGCGCGCGAAAACCGTCCGCTGGTGCTGGTGGACATCGCGGTGCCACGCGACATTGATCCCGCCGTTGCCAAACTTCCAAACGTATTTCTTTACGACATTGACGACCTTGAAGCGGTCGTTCGCGAAAACACGAAGGATCGCGAACAGGAACTTTCATTTTGCAATTCTGTAATTGACGAACGCGCGGCGGCATTGATGAAGCGGTTCGATTCACCATTCGCAAAAAAACAAAAAGCGGACGTCGAGGTGCTGCCGGATTGGATTTTGGGCGGTGCGACGGCGTGAAAAATTTTCAACGAAGGATCGGGCGCGGTCACAGTGCTTGGTTTTTCGCTGGAGCAGTCTGGTATCAGGCGACAACGGGCTGTTTTGAACAAACCAAAAAAGCACAGGCAATAATACTATGAAAAAAATATCATTGATACTCGGCGGACTGGCGTTGGGAGCGGCGATCATGTTGATACCGCAATCAAGCAAGGCCACCATCATTGGAAGCAAACACGATTTTTATGCTTCCACCAACTACTGGATCGGCGGCACGGTGAACTGGCTCAGCACTTCCAGCACGAACGTATGCGGCGAATGTCATACCATTCACCATGCCCCGGATCCAACTCGCGGGCCGCTCTGGATTCACACGCCGACGGCGCAAACATTCAAAACCTACGACCAAGGCGGGAGCGAAACCTTTCCGTCCGGCGTCACGGTTCAACTCGGTTCGTCCAGCTTGTCCTGTCTCGGCTGCCATGACGGCACAGTGGCAATCAACAGCCAGGACGCCTTGAACAGCGGCATCATCACCACAGCAGTCAAAGGCGGCACGCCGGTCTACACCAAGTCTTCAGCCGTGGTGATCGAGGTCAATGGTGGACAAGACGACTTGACTCATATGCATCCAATCGGAGTGAGCTACAACGCCTGCATCGCGCAGCTTCCGGCTGGTGAACTGAACGGAACCGGCACCGCCTTCAATGCGCCTGGCTCGCCCACGGTCGGCAATATGTTGAAGAACGGAAACGTGGAATGCTCAAGCTGCCATGACATCCATCGCACACTAGGCACCTCCACGACCAGCGGGATTTATACGATTGCCTCCGGTCAGAACCTCTGCCTCGGCTGCCACAACAAATAAGCCATCGGTTTGAACGCTCCGGGGCGTCTGAAAAATTTCAGGCGCCCCGGATTTTTTTATGCGCAGCCGTTTTGCCACGACCCGCATGACCGGACTAACCAAATAATGTTCAGCATCGGACAATAGAGGTTTAGTCGAAAGCCGCCGCCGCCGTGAAAATGGAACCATGAAAATTAACCAAAAACTTTTCAGTTTCACGAATGTGCTCGCCGTCGCGGGGATTTTTTTTCTCGCCGTCGGCTGCACCACGACTCCGCCGGACAACGGTCCGAAATACACTTTTTATCCACCCGCGCCCGATGCGCCGCGCCTGCAATATCTGACCTCGTTCGGTTCGGAAAAAGATTTGCGCGGGAGTGGCGGCGACACTTTGATGACCTTCATCACCGGCGAAGCACCGCCCAATACGCCGATTCTAAAACCTTACGGTGCGACCACGACGCCAAAAAATATTTACGTCTGCGACACCGGAGTCGGTTTGATTTTGCGGATGGATTTGGAGAAGCGGAGAATTTTTGCCATCGCGCCGACCGGACCAGGCACGTTGAAATTGCCGGTCAACCTTTCGGTGGACGACAATGGCTGGCTTTACGTTGCTGATAGTTTGCGCGACCAGGTGGTCATTGTGGACGACAAGGAAAATTTTGTCGGAACCCTCGGCGAGCCGGGCGTGAACAAACCGCGCGACGTGGTTTTGGACAAAGACAGGATTTACGTCGCCGACGTTGCGCAGCACGCCGTTCATGTTTTTGACAAAGCCACGCGCGCGCCATTGTTCGACATCCCGCGCCGCGCGGAGGCGACGAACATCAACGTGCGTTTGTTTCAGCCGATCAATCTTGCGCTGGATTCCCACGGTCGGATTTATGTGAGCGATTTCGGCGCTTATCGCATCCAAGTTTTTGACAAGGACGGAAATTATATTCGCTCGGTCGGGAAATATGGCGACAACTACGGCGAATTCGCACGGCTGAAAGGCATTGCCGTCGACCGCGATAATTTGCTTTACGCTGTGGATGCCGCCGGACAACTCGTTCAAGTTTTTGATGACACTGGCCGTTTGTTGATGTGGTTTGGCGCGCCGGACGGTAGCAAAGCTGGCTTGAATCTGCCCGCGAAAGTCGTGGTGGATTACGACAACGTCGCCTTCTTCCAAAAATACGCCGCGCCGGATTTTCAGATTGATCACCTCGTCATCGTCACGAGCCAATACGGGTCGCGCAAGGTGAGCGTTTTCGGTTTCGGCCATAAAAAGTGAAGCGGCTTGAGGCAAAATGAAATTCCGCAAAGTCCAATGGCTGCTGCTGATTTTGGCGCTGGGCGGACTTTTGTTTGTCACAGCCTGCGACACGCCGACGCGATATAAACTGCTGACAACTTTCTTCGACGGCGTACCGCCGCTCGGTTCCGCGACGAACGTCGCGCCGGTCGCAGTTCCTGATTCCACGCCGAATCAGGTCGCTGCCTCGCCACCGAAACCTCCGCCGGAAGGCACCTTCACGGTGCATCCGCCGTTTCAACAGCATCAATGTGCGGAATGTCACCAATCGAGTTCGGGAATGGGATTAAAATTGCAACCGCCAGAGCTTTGCTGGAACTGCCACAAAGATTTTCTCGCCGGCCAGAAAGTAAAGCATCAGCCGGTCGAAAGCGGCGATTGCGCGAGTTGCCACGACCCGCATCAATCCGAGAACAAAAATCTTTTGCTGCAAAAAGGGAACGCGCTGTGCCTGACGTGCCACGACGACCCGCTGGAGAATTTCAAATTCAAACACCAGGCGGTCGAGTCGGGCGACTGTCTGGATTGTCACACGCCGCACGCGACGAATTTCAAAAGCCTGCTGAAGCAATCCGTCAAGGACACCTGTGATGATTGTCACGACGACCTCACGAAAAAGAAGGATGTTCACGAACCAGTCGGCGATGGCGATTGCCTCGCCTGTCATGAAGCGCACGCTTCGAACAAAAAATATCTCTTAAAAAAGACCGTGCCGGAACTCTGCTGGGTCTGCCACGACAATTTTCTGGAGAAGGCGAAGTTCCAGCACGATGTCGTTGAGGATTGCACTTCCTGCCACGACCCGCACCAATCGGCGGAGGGTGCATTGCTGAAGAAAAATATTTTCCAACTCTGCGGCGACTGCCATGACGACAAGGATTTGAAGGCGGATAAAGGCCATGCTGGGTTTGAGGGCAAAAGTTGCACGACCTGTCACGATCCGCACGTCGGCACGGACATGAATCTTTTGAAACCGTCGGCCAAACCCAAATGAGCCATGTTGCGCCGCCCTACCCAGTTGAGGTATCTGCCCCTGCCAATCGCCCTGGCAGTGCTCGCGGCTGGGGCGGCGCGCACGTCGGCCCAGTCCATCTATCTGGCCAAAAATGAACCGGATTTCACCATGCCCCGGTTGGAATACATCAAGACGGACGCCGAGTTGGAGCGAGATACCTTCACCTCCAAAACGGGCGGTGGCGCAACTTACACGGACAGCTTTTATCTCTCTTCGTCCGTCGGCCTCGGCTGGTATTATTTTTTGTATCATCCCGACCTGCTGACTTTCTCACTGCAGCCCGAGTTGGGTTACAACCTACAGCAGTTCGACAACACGGGCGCGCAGAGCCACCAGAACAGCCTGCTGCTGGACGGCACTTTCAACGCCACGCTGCTCCAGCTCAAACCTTATGCGACCACGTTCAATTACGGTCGCACGCACGACGAGTTCCAATATGATTTCTTTAACTCGGCGACAGAGGATGTGCAGACGTGGGGCGCAAACGGCGGCTATCGCGAAGGTGCCGTGCCGGTAATCTGCTCGTTCCAGCAGTCGTTGACCGACAGCTCCGGCCTGTCCCAGAACTCCACGGCCAACCAGACGACGGCAGGCGTGGCGGCGCATAACACGCGGGCTCTGGACAATTACTCGGATCTGACCTACCAGTTTTCGCAATACGACAGTTCTTACACTTCTGGGACGGATAAATTTCAGGATTCGACCACGACGCATTATCTGACGTTGTCGGACGTGGAGCATTTCGGGGAAAACAGTCTACAGTCATCAATCTACGACAACTATCAGGATTTTCAGGGTGTTTCGTCGGACAATCTCAATGGGACGCTGAGCTTTGACATGAGACACACTCCGGCCCTGCGGAGCTTTTACGATTATTCCTTCGCGGTTTACACGACTGAAGGCGTTAATTCTCTCTACCAGATGGCGCGGGCGGGGTTGCAGCATCAGCTTTACGAAAGCCTTTCTTCAACCTTTGACATCCATGGCAGCCTGGCGAACAACGATTCCACCGGCGGCACACTCGACCAGCAATCTGGCGGCACGTCTCTGTCCGAGGATTATTCAAAACGGCTGGGCGAATGGGGGCATCTTTCAATTGGCAATACTGCCAATTTAGACCTTACGCGTCAGGAAAGCAGCGGCTCGGAAATTTTCATCAACAACGAGTCGCACACCGTTCCGCCGACCGGAATTTTCCACCTGAACGAGCCCAACGTCCAGAGCGTGCAAAGCGTCACCTATTTCAACGGCATGGTCACCGTCACCTTGGTCGAGGGCGCGGCTCCCGCCGGCGACTATGTTGTGATCAACACCTCCAATCCCTGGCAGATTCAGATTTTCAGCACCGGCCCCAACCATGTCAATCTGGCCAACAACCCGGTCGTGCTGGTGAATTACACCGCACAGCCGAACCCGAGCGGCGATTACACTGTATTCGCCGACCAGTTTCAGGTCCGCCTCGACTTCTGGCAGCAACGCGCCGGCATTTATGCACGCTATAATTATGTCGGCAACCATTCCACCGTCTCCGGAGCCGTGCTTAACGACCTTAGCGAACTCCAGTTCGGCGGGGATTTGTCGTGGAAGGGCTTCCGCGCCGATGCGAATTATTCCGACCTGATCTCCACGCTTTACAGCTATCAATCCATCAGCTTTTCCCAAGGCTACACCTTGCGGACCGGCCCGCGCACCACGGCGGGGATTGACCTGCGCCAACAGTGGAACATCTACCCCAACACCGGCACGAACCAGTCGGACAACGTCAGTTATTATTCATTCACTGGCCGCTTTGAATGGCGTCCCGTTTCAAGCTTGAGTTGGAATCTCGAATCCGGCTACGAAATACAGAATGCGCCCGGTCAGGATGTAAACTTGTTTGTCGCGCGCAGCTACTTGAGCTGGTTTATTGGCAAGCTCGATGTCCGACTTAACTACGAATTACAAAATCAGGACTATTCCTTCGAAACTCGCCAGCGGAACTTCGTCTCCCTACGAATCCGGCGAAATTTTTGACATGAAAATTAAACATCAAGCCGGCTTGCTGCTCACGGTGCTTATCGCGGGACTGCTAGCATCTTGCGCCACGCCGCTGCCGATCACGTCGGAAAAATCCGCGCCGGTCTGGCCAGCACCGCCCGACCAGCCGCGCATCACATATGTCCGCAGCATGCACGGCCCGCGCGACATCGGCCAGAGCCTCTCCATCGTCACGCGCTTCGGCCACTGGCTCACCGGCGAAAACGGCGAAAACCTCGCTTTGCAAAAACCCTTCGGTCTCGCACTCGACGAATCGGGAAATCTTTGTGTCACTGACACCGGCGCGAACCTCGTCTGCTATCTGGATTTCACGAACCGGAAATGGCGGCGCTACCCGGCGTCGGGAAAAACCGCCTTCGCTTCACCCGTCGCCGTCGTGAAACGCAACGGAATTTTTTACGTCGCCGATTCCGCGTTGGGCAAAGTGCTGGCGTTTCGTGAGAATGGCAAATCCGCTTTTGAAATCACTAATTCGCTTGTGCGCCCCGTTGGCTTGGCCATCAACGGCAACTCGCTTGCTGTCGTGGATTCGCAGGCGCATGCCGTTTCAGTTTTTGACCTCGCGGGAAAATTTCTCTTCAAGTTCGGCAAACGCGGAACCGCGCCGGGCGAATTCAATTTTCCCACCCACATCGCCAGCGACGCCGATCGACACTGGCTCGTTACCGATTCGCTTAACTGCCGCATCCAGATTTTTTCCGACGATGGGAAATTCATTTCGCAGTTCGGCAGCGGCGGCGATACGTCGGGACATTTTGGACGACCCAAAGGCATCGCGGCGGATTCCTTCGGCCACCTTTACGTCGTGGATGCCGTTTTTGACAACGTGCAGATTTTCAACGCGACCGGTCAGTTGCTGTTGAACTTCGGCCAGAGCGGCGATGGGCCGGGCGAGTTTGGATTGCCGGCCGGCATCGCCATCGCACCGGATAACACGATTTACGTCGCCGATGGCTACAACCATCGCGTGCAGATTTTCAAATACCTAGGCGGCCCATGAAAACATTTCATAAATATATTTTCGGATTGCTCCTGTTCGCGGCGGTGGCGGCGCGTGCGGAGAGCATTGTCACCTCGGTTCACAACCTGTCCGTCAATGGCTCCGGCACGATCAAGGCGAGTTCGGAGGCGGATCTCTGCATTTTTTGCCATACCGTTCATCGCGCGAGCGGTGAGACGCCACTGTGGAACCATTCGCTTTCCGGCGTGACGAATTACATCGTCTACAGCAGCGCGCGGTTGACGGCGCTGAACGTCATTGTCCCGCAGCCGAACGGCTCTTCGCGGCTCTGCTTGAGCTGTCACGATGGCACGGTCGCGTTGGGCAGCGTGAGCAGCCGCACGCTGCCGATCAACATGCAGGGCGGAACGACGACGATGCCGGCGGGCGCGGACAATCTGGGCACGGATTTGTCCGCCGATCATCCGATTTCGTTTATCTACGATTCCGCGCTGGCGTCGCGTGATTCGGAAATCAAAGACCCCGGCCAGTTAAACGGCGTGGTGAAGTTGGACAAGGAAAGCCGGCTGCAATGCACCGCCTGTCACGACCCGCATAACAACCAGTTCGGAAATTTTCTCGTCATGGACAATACCGGCTCGGCGCTCTGCCTTGCCTGTCATCAGCCGGATTCGTGGAGCGGTTCCGCGCACGCCATCTCGCCGGCCATCGTGTCGGCGGCGCTGGTCGCTAAAATTTCCGGCAACGCAAAAATTTCGCCAAGTGCGAAAATGCCGGTGGCACGGGCGACCACGTTGGCGGCGGTTGGTTGCGAAATCTGCCATGTCAATCACGCCGCTGGCGGTCGGAAATTTTTGATGCAATCCGACGTGGCCGAGCAGAACTGCTTCGTCTGCCATAACGGCAGCACCATGCTGCAAAAAGACGTCGCCTCAGATTTTCAAAAAATCAGCGTCCACCCGATCACGCTCAACGGCGACTCCCACAGTCCGGACGAAGACCCGATCAATCCGCCGGAACGCCACGTCACCTGCGCCGACTGCCACAATCCGCACGCGGCGAACAAATCCATCGCCGTCGCCCCGAACATTTCCGGCGCGATGGCCGGCGTCACCGGCGTCACGGCGGCGGGCGGTATCATCAAACCGGCGCAGAAGGAATACGAAGTTTGTTTCCGCTGCCACGCCGACAGCCGGGACCGGGGCGAGGCAACAGTAATGCGGCAGTTTCCGCAGACGAACACACGGCTGCAATTCGCCACCGGCAACCAGAGTTATCATCCGGTTGAGGCCGCCGGGAAAAATTCGACCGGCGTGCCGAGTTTGATTGCGCCTGCTTGGACCGTGAACAGCGTGATGTATTGCACCGACTGCCACAATAGCGACACCGGGCCGGGCGTGGGCGGCAGCGGTGCGAAGGGGCCTCACGGATCTGAGTTCAGGCCGTTGCTGGAACGCGACCTCGTGATGACGGATTACCAGTCTGAAAATCCGTCCGCCTACGCGCTGTGCTACAAGTGCCACAACCGTTCCGTCGTGCTGGGCAACAACAGTTTTCCATTCCACAATTCGCACGTCGTCACAGACAAGACGGCCTGCACGACCTGCCACGATTCGCATGGTGTCGTCAACACGCCGCACCTAGTCAATTTCAACACGTTGTATGTGAGCCCCAATTCACTGGGCGTATTGAGTTACACTTCAACCGGCGTGTTCAAGGGCGTCTGCTCGCTGACGTGCCATGGCGTGGATCACAAGAACACAGCGTATTGATCGGAAAATTTTATTTTTTTAAACCCCTGCTCACGACAAGGCAAAAACTGTTCAATGGATGGCAATATCCGGTTAGAGCGAATCGCCTCATCGCCTAGAGTCATGTCAGTGATATGACGATTGCTTCCACAGACATTGGCAAGACGCGGCTCGACGAACTTGCGCCGCGAACGTGCGCCATCATCCGCCGCATCGAGACCGACGGCGAGGAAGTCCAGCGCCTCAAATCGCTCGGACTTTGCGTCGGGCGGCAGATCGAGGTCGTCAAATCCGGAGACCCGCTCATCGTCAAGATTTTTGGCTCGCGCATCGGCTTGTCGGCCTCGCTCGCCGCGCACGTTTGGCTGGAGGTTTGCACGCCGGACAATTGCACGCAGCGAAAAATTGTCCTGACATGAACAATTGCCCTACAAACGGTGACGCAGTAGCACTTTCGGCAAACTCCCCGCGCCAGCGCCGGTTCGAAAAAATCTCAATCGCGCCGCTGCCGGAGCGTGAATTCATTCTGGCGCTCGTCGGCAATCCAAACGCGGGCAAAACAACCCTTTTCAATGCGCTGACCGGATTGCGCGCCAAGACCGCCAATTTTCCCGGCACGACGGTCGAGCAAAAAATCGGCAAGGTGACCATCGGCCGGCAAGAAATAACTTTGGTTGACCTGCCCGGACTTTACGGTCTGGAAAGTTCCGCGCCGGAAGAAAAGCTGGCGAGTGACGCCGTGCGTGGACGGCTCGCGGATCAAGCGATGCCGGACGCCGTGCTGGTGGTCGTGGACGCGACGAATCTCGAACGCAATCTTTTCCTCGCGGGCGAAGTTCTGGAATTGAAGCGCCCCGTCATCATCGCTCTGAACATGATGGACATGGCCGAGCGCGAAGGCATCCGCATTGACGTGGAAAAACTTCGCGCCGAACTCGGCCGTGTCGTCGTGCCGGTTGCGGCGCGCAGCGGCGAAGGCATTGCTGAATTGCGACGGGAAATGGAACGGCTCGCGGATTGTGCGGCGATTGAACCGCCCGCGCATTTCAAAACGCACTGCGCCACGACCTGCACCGGCTGTCCGTATCAAAAGCGCTACGAGTGGACGGAATCTATTTCGGCAAAAGTGATGAATGCCGCCGCCGCGCGCCGTCCGCAGAGCACTGAAAAACTCGACAAAATCCTGACTCATCCCGTCACCGGTGTCGCCGCATTTCTGGTCGTCATGCTCGCGTTTTTCTTTTTGATTTTCTGGGCCGCAAAAATTCCGATGAACCTCATTGACCACGGGTTTGCGACCATCGGAAATTGGGTTGCGACACAAGTCACTCAAAGCGATTTGCAAAGCCTGCTGGTCAACGGCGTGATTGGCGGCGTCGGCGGCGTGCTCGTTTTCCTGCCGCAGATCGCGATTTTGTTTTTCGCGCTGTCGCTGCTCGAAGACACCGGCTACCTCGCACGCGCCGCGTTCGTGATGGACAAGATCATGCGTAAGTTCGGCCTGCCGGGAAAAGCGTTTGTGCCGCTGCTGTCCGCGCACGCCTGCGCGATTCCCGCCGTGATGTCCGCGCGAGTGGTGGAAAATCCGCGCGACCGGCTGGCGACCATTCTCGTCGCGCCGCTGATGGCGTGCTCGGCGCGCATCCCGATTTATGCGATGATCACGGCGCTGCTGTTTCCGCAATCGCCGTTCAAGGCGGCGCTGGTTTTCACCGGCGCTTATTCGATGGGAATTATTTTCGCGCTCGGCATGGCGTGGATTTTTCAACGCACCATTTTGCCCGGCGGCAGCAAACCGCTTGTGATTGAACTTCCGCCGTATCGTCTGCCCGGTCTGCGCACGGCGTTTCTGCACACGTTCGACCGCGCAAAAATTTTTGTGAAACAGGCTGGCACGATCATCCTCCTGATTTCGCTGCTGCTCTGGACGCTGTCACATTATCCCAAATCCGCGCCGCCCGCCGTTTCCGTTGCGATGACGGTGCATGCCGCGCAACTTGAAAAATCCGGCGATTTAAAACAGGCGGACGAGCTTCGCGCCACGGCGGATCGTCTGACCGCGCAAAGCTCATTGCAAAATTCGTTCGCCGGTAAAATTGGCCACGTCATCGAGCCGGTGATCAAGCCGCTTGGATTTGACTGGCAGATCGGTATCGGCATCATCAGTTCATTCGCCGCCCGGGAAGTGATTGTTTCCACGCTGGCCGTTGTTTATGGCGTGGGCGAAAATGCGGCGGAACAAAACCGCACGTCACTTTACGACAAACTGCGTCATGCGACCCGCAGCAATGGCGCTCCGGTATTCAGCACCGCGACGTGCATGAGCCTGCTCGTATATTACATCCTCGCCGCGCAATGCTTTGCCACGTCTGTGGTCGTCCGCCGCGAAACGAACAGCATTAAATGGCCACTGTTTCAAATTTTATACATGACCGGTGTCGCCTACATTGCCGCCTTCATCGTCTATCATATTATTTAAGCTTCGCTTGAGTAAATTGAAAATCCGATGAACATTTCCATCGATAAACCGGTCGGAATTGACCGCCCGCCAGCGTTTCGCTTCCGCCTGCTATTGCGAAACCGTTGGCCGTCCGCCCGTGTGGCTGATGCGGCAGGCGCGTCGTGCGCTACCCGAATATCGCAAGCTGAAGGAAAAATATAATTTCGTTCACTTGTGCCAAAACAGCCATAACTGCAACTGTAGTTCTCATGAG
>PLHK01000070.1 GCA_003139955.1 Limisphaerales bacterium | reverse complement strand
CGCCTGCTCGTCGTCATCGGGCCATGCTCGATTCACGATGAAAAATCTGCGCTGGAATACGCCGCGCGCTTGAGCCAGTTGCAAAAGGAATTTGCGGACAATATGGAAATCGTCATGCGCGTCTATTTTGAAAAGCCGCGCACTACAATCGGCTGGAAAGGTTTGATCAACGATCCACATCTCGACGGTTCGCAGGACATCGAAACGGGATTGAAGATGGCGCGGAAATTGTTGCTGCAGATCGTCGGCATGGGTTTGCCAGCGGCGACGGAATTTCTCGACCCGATCGTGCCGCAATACATCGCGGACTTGATCACCTGGGCGGCGATTGGCGCGCGCACGACGGAATCGCAGACGCACCGCGAAATGGCGAGCGGCCTTTCGATGCCGGTCGGTTTGAAAAATTCCACCGACGGCAGCTTGCAGGTGGCGATTGACGCGATGGGCGCGACGCGGCATCCGCACAGTTTTCTCGGCCTGAACGAGGACGGCGTAACCAGCATCGTCCGCACGAACGGCAACCCGAACGCGCACGTCGTTTTGCGCGGCGGCCGCGCGATGACGAATTATGACGCGGCGAGCATCCAAGCAGCGGAGGCAAAATTGATCTCCGAAAAATTGCCGCCGGTGTTGATGGTGGATTGCAGCCACGCGAACTCGGAGAAAAAATTTGCCAAACAAGAAGATGTCTGGCGCAGCGTCGTGGAACAGCGCGCCGGCGGCACGAAATCACTCATTGGCCTGATGGTCGAGAGCCATCTGAACGAAGGCAACCAGCCGATCCCGAAAAAAAATTCCGAGCTGCGCTACGGCGTGAGCATCACGGATTCGTGCATCGGTTGGGAAGCGACGGAGCGGATGCTGCGCTGGGGTTATGAAAAGCTGGCAAAAAAAAACCCCGCCGCGACGGCTGTGGCCGCTTGAAAGATTTGGTTCATTCTTAAATAAAACACGCCCCCGCTGCGCGCAAGCACTCGGGGGCGTTTTTATTTTTGAAATCAGAACGAGTAGGTGTAGCCGAGCGAGAACAGGTGGACGGTGAAAGTGTATTTGCCGTTGAACGCCGGGTTTTGATTTTGCGTGATGTTGCGGTCGTTGTAGAAGTCGAGGCCGTAAGACAATTCCAACGCGCTATGTCCAGATTTCCAGCCAAGGCCCAGAGTCATGACGTTTTGGTTCGCGTCGGGAATGGTCGGTGAGAGCGTGGCGTCCGGCACGGGCGACTCAAAATACTGGTAGCCGCCGCGCACCACCCAGTGTTCGCTGAACTGCCAGTCGCCGCCGAAGCCGGCGGTAAAAGTATTGTGCCAGTCTTGGGGAATGTTCTGGGACGGCACGCCCAGCGGATTGTCCACCGGGTTGCTACCGATTTTGATGGGCAGATTTTTGAACTGGGAAAATTGCAGCCATTCAAAATCCGATTCCAGACGCACGGTGTCCGTAAGCTTGATGCCGTAGCCTGCGGCAATGATGTTGGGGTATTTGATCTGGCTGTTGAAGGTGGTGCTCGGACTGTGCGGATCGTTTGGAATGCCGTCGAACTCCGCACTGCCGGAATAATCCACCGTCATCGTGGAACGATAAGTGAGCGCGAGCGATTGCTTGTCGGTGATGAGCCAGGTGATGCCGGCATTGCCGCCGATGCCGACGCCGGTGCCCACCGCGTGCGCCTGTAGATTGGGCACGAAGGGCGAAAGAAATTGTTTGAATTCCAATTGCGACCACATCACGTCCAAACCCGCGCCGAAACGAAATTTGTCGCTTAACTTAACCGCCACGCTGGGATTGAAATTGAACGTCTCCAGCTTGGAATAATACGGCGCGGCGTAGGCGAGGTTGCCCGTCGGCTGGTGGAACGCCGGGGAAGTGCTGTCCCATGAGTTGGCCAAACCATACGGCACCGTCACGCCGAGGCCGGCCACGATGCGGTCGTCCAGCAAAGGCACAGTCGCAAAAAAATTCGGCAACACTTTCCACGGATGAATTGTGGTGGCGGTCAGGCCGGCGGGCGACTTGTAATCCACGTTGATGTAGATGATCGACGGCGTGAACTGAACCTGCGCGTTGGTGACGGCCAGCATGTTCGCGGGATTCTGCTGCACGGACGACGCGTCATCCACCTGCGCGATGCGGCCGCCGGAGCGGCCGAGATCCCAAGTGCCGATGGTGGCGTTGCGGAAACCTTCCGCGCGCACGCCCAGCACCAAGGTTAAGAACGTTACCGTGGCACAGAACTGGAGAACCAATTTCCCAGCCGATAGATATGTGTTTTTTATTTTTGCGTTCATGTTTTCAATAGGTTGCCTGCGATTTTTTGGGACAAATCCTGTCCGAATGCAAGACAAACGTCCCGCATCACTGCTATTCTGATTCGCCCGGCCGTTACTAAAATCCGGGCGATTGCCGTTTGAGCAATGACAATGCCAAATAATAATTTTGTTTTGGCGTGGGAAATGTTTCATTTTAGCATAACAACGAAGGGTGTTCCGGTGTTCGGGCAAAAATGCCAGGCAGACAGACGATGGAGCCGGCGGTGGAATGAAATCAAACCAAACAAAATAAATTCACCAATGAACGAAAGACCAATTTAAAAAAACGTGCTCAACCTTTGCCGAAGGCGGCCAAAATCATGAATTCTAACCAACCCAATCCAACAATGCCTACGGCCAAACACCCGATTTATTTTCGCCCCCAACTAGAAGCGATGTTTCTGCCGGTCGAACAGATGCTGCAAATTGACCGCGTGAATTCCATAGACGGAGAACGTCTGGTCTGCGAGATGGATGTCTCCAGCCACTGGGTTTTCCCGCTGCACTTTCCGTCCGACCCGATTTTCCCCGGCACATTGCTGATTGAGGCGGCGGGTCAGGCGGTGGCCATATGGGGCTGGCACGCCAGACTGCGCGGGCGACCGCGCCTGGTCAAGGTAGAAGCTAAATTTGAAAGCCCGGTCTTGCCCGAAGACCGGTTCGTCACCTTCATGGCGACCGTGCGGTTGCGAAAAAACATCTGTCTTGGCAGTGTCGGGCTTTTTGTGGGCGAACGCAAAGTCGCCGAAGTCACGGCGGTGATCATCATCGCAAAATTTTAGCTATGAATAACAGTTTGCTTTGGCTATGGAAAATATAATTGCCGATTCAGCCGCGATCGAGAGCTTTGTGTCCTGCCGGTATAGTTCCGGACAGGAAATCAAGGCGGTGCTCCTGCACTACACACGTTTTCGTGCGGCATTCGAGATTTTCATTCCCTCAACCATCCTGCAAATGTCCGAGGTGTTGAAAGATTTTAAAATCATTCTCAACCACCGGGAGGTTTATTCGGGCCGGGCGGTGGTCAGCAATCTGGTCAACACCGGCGGCGCAATGATTTGCGAAGTGACGCTCGATGACCATTGGAGCAACACGCAGATTGCGGGGCAAAACAGCGGGCTGCCACTGCAAAAAGGTTTCGGCAATTTTCTATCGCAGTGGCAAAAAATTTACAAAGTCCTGCCGGAGTTCAAGGTCGTCATCGCAGATATGCGGTCGCTGCTGTCGGACATGCAATTGTGGATGGGACAAATCGAAATGGAGATTGAAGCCGCTTCCAACGGAAGCCGGGAAGCGCATGAGAAAGAAGCCGCCCATGAACTCGCCGGGCCGGCCATCGCGGCTATCGAATCGCTCGGTGACCGATTTGAGCACATCGCCGGATGTTTGGAAAATGATTTGCGGCCTGCGCATATGCATTTCACCCGGCGCAACCTGCATTCGCTGCTAATGTGTTCGCCGTTCAGTCACCGCACTTTTCACAAGCCGCTAGGCTATGCGGGTGATTACGGGATGGTCAACATGATCCTGAAGAATCCCTACGAGGGTTCTTCCTTATATGCGAAAGTGGTGAACGCCTGGTTTCTCAACCAGCTTCCGGCACAGGCTCATCGCAACCGCATCAAGTTTCTGAAAAGAAAATTGTTGGAAGAAATTCTCCGAGCCATGAACCAAAAACGCCCGGCACGAATTTTTAACCTTGGCTGCGGCCCCGCCCACGAGATCCAGGAATTTCTCGCCGAAAGTGCCTTTTCCGACCATGCCCGGTTCACGTTGCTTGACTTTAACGAGGAAACCATTCAATACACCAGCCGCCTGCTGCAGGATGGCATCAAGCGTTTCGACCGGAGAACGACCATTGAGATGCGCAAGAAAACGGTGCAGCAACTGCTCAAGGAAGCGATGCGCTGGGCGAAAAATCCGACGACGGAGCAATATGATTTCATCTATTGCGCGGGACTTTTTGATTATCTGCCTGACAGCGTCTGCAAACAACTGGTCGAGGTCTTTTACCAGTTGCTTGCGCCCAAGGGTCTGCTGCTGGTAACCAACGTTGACGCCACGCGGCCATTCCGCCATAAGCTGGAATTCATCCTCGACTGGAATTTGATTTACCGGACAGCGCAGGAATTGTATGCCTTCAAGCCCGATAACGCCCCGGATGAAGCCTGCTTGATCCAATCTGATTTGACGTCGGTGAATGTCTTTCTGGAAGTCCGGAAGCCTGCAAATGCGTAGCACGTCTCCCAATTCAACAGAAATCAAGGCCGCCTTTCAAGATTGGGATCAGGCGGCCACGATCGCCAATTTCAAAATCACCTGCTACCTCGGCCTCGTTTTGATGCCCGCCGGAATCGTCCTCGATTATTTTGTCTATCCCCAAGACGTCCTTGAATTCCTCAAGCTGCGCCTAATGTGCGACATCCTGATCGCCGCATTTTTAAGCATCCTAGCAACTCCGTTCGCTAAAAAATACTACCGCTTCCTCGGCGTGGCCTTGGCGATGCTGCCGGCTTTTTTCATTTCATTGATGATTTACCGGATCCCGAATGGCGCGAGTTCCCCCTACTATGCGGGCCTGAACCTAGTCATGCTCGCGGTGGGATTTGTCATGCATTGGACCTTTCTGGAAAGCCTAGTCGCCATGACGCTGATCATCACGATGTATCTCACCGCGTGTCTCGCGAACGGCCCGCTCCGTGATTTGGGCATTTTTTTCAACAACATCTACTTCCTGATTCTGACGGGAACCATCGTGGTCACAGGACGGTTCTTTCATAGCAAAATCCGCTTCCGCGAATTTGCCTTCCGCTATCAGTTGGACAAGAGCAAGCAGGAACTCGAAGAATCCAACCGCAAGCTCATCGAGCTTGACCAGCTCAAGAGCCGTTTCTTTGCCAACGTCAGCCATGAACTGCGCACGCCGCTGACCTTGCTGCTCGCGCCGCTGGAATCGCTCATCCA
>PLHK01000085.1 GCA_003139955.1 Limisphaerales bacterium | reverse complement strand
GCGGCGCTGATGCAGGACATGGAGAAGGACACGGTGGATTTCGTTCCGAATTACGACGAGCGGCTCACCGAGCCAAAAGTTTTTCCGGCGGCATTTCCGAACTTGCTGGTCAACGGCGGCACGGGNNGCCGTCGGCATGGCGACGAACATGGCGCCGCATAATTTAGGCGAAGTCGTGGACGGCATTTGCGCGCAGATCGACAAGCCGGACATCACGATTCCGGAGTTGATGAAATTCATCAAGGGCCCGGATTTTCCGACGGGTGGCTTTCTCTGTGGGGTCGAGGGCATCAAGAATTATTTTGCGACGGGTAAGGGCAGTCTCAAGTTGCGCGGCCGCATTGGCGTGGAGGAGATGAAGGGCAATCGCGAGCAGATCGTTATCACGGAAATTCCGTTCAACGTGAATCGCGCGGCGCTGGAAGAACAGATCGCGAACCTTGTGAATGAAAAGATCATCACGGAAATTTCCGCGATGCGCAACGAGTCGGACGAGCATTGCCGATTGGTCATTGAATTGAAGCGTGACGGCATGCCGAAGGTGGTCATCGCAAAACTGTTTCAGCACACGCAACTCGAAGTTTCGTTCAGCGTCAATTCCTTGGCGATTGATCACGGCCGGCCGAAGACGCTCAATCTCAAGCAGATCATCCAGTGCTACATCGAGCATCGCCGTGAAGTGATTTTGCGCCGCACGCGCTTTGAATTGCGCAAGGCCGAGGAGCGCGCCGAGCTGCTCGAAGGCTACATCGCCGCATTGTCGAACCTCGACGAGTTCATCCACATCATCCGTTCGAGCAAAAACCGCGATGAGGCGCGCGTCAAACTGCTGGCGTTTGAATGGTCGCGCGCACAAGTCGAGAAGTGGGGCATCCTTATTCGCAGCGAGACGCGCTTGGAAGCCGGGCGCTACGCGCTGACCGAGCGGCAGGTGGACGCGATTTTGGAACTGCGTTTGTATCAGTTGACCGGTTTAGAAATTGACCGAATTGACAAGGAATACAAGGCGTTGATTGAAGTCATCAAAGACCTGCTCGACATTCTCGCTAAAGAATCGCGCGTGATGGCCATCATCAAGGCCGAACTTCTGGCGATCAAGGAAAAGCACGCAACGCCGCGCAAAACGGAAATTGTGCCAGACGAAGGCGAAATCGCCATCGAAGACCTGATCGCGAACGAAGGTGTCATCATCACGCTCACGCACAATGGTCTCCTCAAGCGCACGAACGTCAGCCAGTATCGCGCGCAGCGGCGCGGCGGTAAAGGCGTCATCGGCATGACGACAAAGGAAGGCGAGACGCCGGACGACAAGGATTTCGTCGAGCATCTGTTCACGGCGAGCACGCATGATTACCTCATGTTCTTCACGAACACGGGCCGTGTGTATGTCGAGCGAGTTCACGAGATCCCTGATATGGGCCGCGCCGCGAAGGGCCGGAGCATCGCGAACCTTTTGGAACTCAAGGCGGATGAAAAAGTCGCCGCGCTCATCCGCATCTTGTCGAAGACCGACGCAGATAAGAAAGACGTGACATGGGAACAGTCGGGCGAATTATTTTTTGCCACGCAGCAGGGCACGGTGAAAAAAACGTCGCTGAACGAATTTTCCAACGTGCGCAAAGGCGGCATCATCGCCATCGGCATCGAGCCGGGCGATACGCTGATTGACGTTAAGTTGACACGCGGCAGCACGGGCGAAGGCGATCCGGGCGACGACGTGGTTTTGATCACCAAAGAAGGCATGAGCATCCGCTTCCACGAAACGGACGTGCGCTCGATGGGGCGGGCGGCGGGCGGCGTGCGCGGCATCAGTTTGGAAAAAACGGACGCACTGGTGGCGGCGGCGATCGTGGTTGCCGACTCGGCTCTGCTGGTCGCCGGCGAGAACGGTATCGGCAAGCGCACGGGCTTCGATGAATACCGCGTCCAGTCGCGCGGCGGCAAAGGCATTATCACGATGAAAACCGGTGACAAGACCGGCGGCGTGGTCGGTGCGCTGACCGTGCGTGATACCGACGAAATCATGTTGATCACCGTTGGCGGACAGATGGTGCGGATTCCCGTTGCGGGCATCCGCGAAGCCGGCCGCAACACGCAAGGTGTAAAACTGGTGAACCTCGACGCCGGCGACAAGCTGCAGGCCATTGCCTCAGTTATTGGCGAGGACAAGGAAGCTTCCGCGGTTGAAATCGAACCAGTGAAATAATTTTTTAATCGCACTTGCCTTGGCCGTACAAATCGTGTTTTTTGTGCGGCCATTTTTTATTGAATGAAAAAATACCCCGCAATCCTGTCCATTGTCGCCGCCGTCCTGACGGCATTTTCTTTATCAACCACGGCGCAAACCAACATCGTGACCGTGACCAATGTGGTCAGTATTTTGGTGACCAACGTTGTCACCGTGACTAATGTCGTTGACGCTACACCCGCGCCGGCGCCTGCGCCTGCGCCGCCCGCCGCCATGGAGATGGCTGTGAAATATCCGTGGGCCAGTTCAGTTTCCGCTGGCCTGACGTTGACGCGCGGCAACAGCCACACACTGCTTTACTCCGGTTCCATCGCGACCGACAGAAAAACGCCGGACAACGAATTTTCCCTGGGCGCTTCCGGTGCTTACGGAAGTCAGGATTCGGTTGAAAACGTGAATAATTACAGCGGTTTTGCGCAGTGGAATCATCTGTTCTCGGAAAGGTTTTACGCTTATGCGCGCGTGGACGCCATGCGCGATGTCATTGCCGATTTGGATTACCGCTTCAACCTTGGCCCCGGTGTCGGTTATTATCTGATCAAGCAGACTAACACCACGCTCGCGGTCGAAGCGGGCGTCGGCTATCAGAACGAACACTTGGGCGACGAATATAACTCTTTTGCCACCGCGCGTCTGGCCGAACGGTTTGAACATAAATTCAGCGACCGGGCACGGTTCTGGCAAAACGCCGAGTTCCTGCCGCAGGTGGACAAGCTGCAAAACTACGCCATCAATTTTGAAATCGGCCTGGAAGCTTCCATCACCAAAACCTTTGGCTTGAAAACTTTTTTGGATGACAATTACCAAAGCGAACCGGCCGCCAACCATTACCGCAATGACGTAAAACTCATCAGCGGTGTCTCCTATAAATTCTGATTGGAAAAACCAAAACGGCTGTCGGGAATTTATTTTCCGCCGTCGTTTTTTATTGCCGCAAATCAAGGCGACAACCGTTCGATCTTCCACGAACCGTCCGCCGCGCGTGCGTAATTGAAACGGTCGTGCAACCGGCTTGGCCGGCCCTGCCAGAACTCAATCCGCTCCGGCTGCAAAATAAAGCCGCCCCAGTTCGGCGGCAGCGGAATTGACTTGGGAAATCTTGATTCGAGTTCACGCCACTGCGCTTCAAGCGTCGCGCGGTCGGGAACCGATTCGCTTTGACTGGAAGCCCATGCCGCCAGTTGGCTGCCGCGCGGACGCGTTACAAAATAGGCCAGGGATTCGGCGACTGGCAGTTTCGTAACCGTTCCCGCCACGCAGATTTGCCGCTCCAAATCGGGCCAGAAAAACGTGAGTGCTGCGCTGGGATTTTCCGCCAGTTCCCGGCCTTTGCGGCTGCCGTAGTTCGTGAAAAAAATGAAGCCGCGCGTGTCGACCGATTTCAGCAGCACCGTGCGCGTCGAGGGTTTTCCATTTTTGTCCACCGTTGCCAGCGTCATCGCGTTGCTGTCGGCGGGACGATGATTACAAATCGCGCTCCAGAGCTTATAAAGCGCGATGGCGATTTTCTCCCAGCGGCTTTGCGATTTGTCGCCGGTGGCTTCGCGGAACCACGATTCAAACTGCGCGAGCGGATTTGCGTCCAGCCCCGCCCGGTCGAGCGCGCCGCGCTGATAATCTTCACGGAAGTCGCCGAGGTTCATTTCACATTCCCCGGAAAACCGTCAGGCCCAGCCCGACGAGGAACAGGTCGAACGCCAGCCGCACCGCGCAGCCCGCGCGCACAATTTTGTCGCTCGCCGTGAACCACTCCAACCAGTCGCGCAGTCGCCAGGGCGCGATGGTGAAAATGATGCCGCCCAACACGAATAGATAGGCGAGCGTTTGGTTGACCAGGACGAACGGCGATTCGTCGAGGTGCGGTCGGCAGGTGTCCACCATCAGTTTTGCGAGCAGCAGAAAAATCACCGCCAGCGCGCGCACCGCCAGAAAATCCCGCACGAAGACACACGACAAAACGCCCACGGCGACGAAACCTGCGAGCATATAAGGCTTGAACGCGGAAAAATCCGCAATCGGCTCGTTGTTCACAATCCAGGCGAACCAGCCGGTCGCGAGCAGCATCAGCCCGACGCCAACGGGATAATTGCGCGGAAATTTACGGACGGTCGCAGTGAAATCTTTTGGCCGCGCGAGGCCGTAAATCTGCGGCACGCTCAAACCGGCACCCAGCAAAATGGTCAGCAAAGACAGTTTCATTTTCCGAAATTAAACCACGAATCCACTCCAATAGACACGAAGAAAAGAAATCTGGTCAAAATATTTGCATCTATTTTGGCGCTTTAATCCGGATTTTTAGAAAGCAGTTTCCAGACGCGCAACGCCTCGGTCACGCCCCACGCCTGCGCGTCGCAGCCGCGTTGCGCGTGCGGTGCGTCGCCGTCAAGGATTTCCGGGATTTGACCGAGGCAGCCTTCGTTCAGAATTTTTTCCGAGCTGCCCAGATAACTTTTCGCCGCCGCGACCACTTGCGGCGAAAAATCCCACGCGCGCGCGAGCGCCTCGCAGAAAACCGGGAACGTCCACGTCCATGCCGTGCCGTTATGATATGCGGGTTTACGGCGCGTGTCCTCGTCGCCTTCGTAGCGCGGCCAATAGGGATTGCGCGGATCGTTCAGCGGGCGTCCGTCGTTGGAAAAAACCGCCAGCGGCACGGCGATCGGCAGCGGCGCGAGCGAGCGCAATGCGCCCGGCACGACGAGAAATTTTTGCGCGGCCTCGACGCAGCGCTTTGCGCGTTCGCCGGTGACGAGGCCGAGGCTGATGGCGAAGAGGCAATTGCTCCGCAGCGCGTCGCTCGCCGTCGCGTCGCGCGCGATGACGCGCGAAGCTCCAAGCAACACGTCGGCGAACCAGCCTTTGTCTTCTAGCCAAAATAATTTTTCAAACGAGGCGGTCGCGTGGTCGGCGAGGTCGCGCCATTTTTTTTGTTCGGCGGTCGCAGAATTTTTTTCGAGCAGCCGCAGCAGGCGAATCCACAGCGCTTGAATCTCGACGGGATAACCTTCGCGCGGGGTGCCGGCGGGATAATTCGTATCCATCCAGGTGAAATGGCTCGGACTCCAGATCAGCGCGGAGTCGGCATCCATGCGGATGCCGTTGGGCGTGCCTTTGGCATAATTTTCCGCGATGCTCGTCAGCACATCGCGGATGGTGCGGCCATTTTCGTCCACGGGCGCATCAAATTGTTTTTTAATTTTTAATTTCGAGGAGGCACTTAATGGATCTGGCGCGGGTAAATTATTGACGGCTTCTGAAAATTCCTCGCATACAACGGCGAACCAGAGCGGCGCGTCCGACGTGTCGCGATTGGAAACATCGTTGCCGTGAATCGTGTTGGGGAGCGTGCCGTCCTTTTCAAATTTGGCGAACGTGAGCAATAGTTGTTTCACATCATTTATCATGCCCGCTGCCAACAATCCGCGCGCACAAATCAACGAATCGCGGCCCCAGTCCAAAAACCACGGATAGCCGGCGATGACGGTTTTGCCCGCGTCGCGGCGGACGACGAACTGCTTGGTGGCGACGACCAATTGAGACAAAAATGTTTTCCTAAGATTATTTTGGCTGGTGAAAATGTTCGATAAAAGATCAGCCGCACTTTCAGTTTCCGCCGTAGCTACCAGCGCGACATTTTCCCCTTTCGCCAGCGGCAGTTCAAACCAGCCGGGGCTGTAGGCGTCGCCGCTGGCGGTCTGACCTCGCGAAGCTTCGACCGGATGCGGTATGTTCTCGCACCATTCCGGCTGCGGATGATATTCGCCCGCATTGGCAAAGACGCGGAGCTGCCGGTCGCCCGCCGGCGTGAATTCAAAGCCAATGCAATTTTTATTTTTTAATTTCCAGCCTTCATCCCATTTTGACGCGGCAATTGAATTTTTTATATCCCGCGTATTCGACGCGAAATGAAAATCTGCGCCTGCGTTGCGCTTGGTTTCGGAATGAAAATTCCGGTCTTCAATGTCCACGCGGACGGTCAGCCGGACGTCAGCGTTGGCGGGCAGTTGTTTTCCGTGCGCGAATTTTTCGGGTGGTCGGCTAAAATGAAAAACCGTCGTGTTTTTGCCTTCGAGCATTTCGGTGCGCAATTCGATTTCCACCGTTCGTCCGTCACCGGCGTTCGCCACAAAATTCCAGATGGCGGGCGAACCGGCTTGGAACGCCGCGAGATTATTAAAATCCAGCGGCGAGAGAAAACCGTCGGCGTTTACCCAGACGCGGAGGCGTTTGGCGAAAATGTGGCGGTCCACCGGCACGGACGGGTTCAGATTTGCACCGAGCGCGCAGTCGTATTTGGAATTCACGCGGCCTAAATCCACACAGAGCCGCGCCATACCGCCGATGCCGTTCGTCAACAAAACTATGGAATCGGGAGCTGGCAGTTGGGAGCTGGCAGTTGGGAGTGCTGGTTCGGGTGCGAGAAACCTGATGGCGGCGGAAATTTTCTGCAAGGTTTCGGCGTAGCGCTCCAAAATCAATTCGGCTTCTCCGGCCGAATCGCGCGGCGCGAAGCTGGCGATGTGCCGGTCGCCGACGGCGATAGATTGGACATGGACGCCGGAATTCTGAATTACCAGCGTCGCGCGGAACGGTGCGGAATCTTCAATCAACAGCCAGTGGCCGGGCGGGATGAGCGTGACGCGGTTGGCGTCAATCAGAGTCGACGTGACGACGCGCGGGAAAATTTTTCCGGCGGCCGTTTCACCCAATAGTTCGGCCAGCGTAATTTTGGCATTGCGCGCGGCAAATTCGCTGGCGGCGGCGAGAAAATTTCTCGGCGCCGCCACGACCTGTTCCGCGAGCCAATGCCAGTCGAGTTCGTCCACGGTTTCGGCGGGAACAATTTTGCTTAATGCCTGAATGGCAAAAGCGGCTTGAGCGCGCGTGCGACGATAATTTTCGCCGCTCAAGCCTATGGGTTTTTGCGATGGCGCTAGGCAATGGATTGCGCCGGGCGCGAGGGGAAAAATGATTTCACCGCTTTCGCGGTCGAGCAGCAGATGCGGTTCGCCGAGCAGGTTGAAATTGAAATTTAGGATTTTAATTTTCGGATTGTCGGGTGCCAACGCGAATTGATTGGAACTTACCACGTCGGTGTTGACCAAAATCAAAACGGAATCCTTGCCCTCGGCGGATTCGCGGAGCAGCGCGTAGACCGGCGAGTCGGGCGCGCTCAAGCGCGTGAGTTTTGCGCCGTCGAAAAAGCACGGATGATCGGAGAGAAGCGCGTTGAGCTGCGCGAGTTCGGGGACGATGTTTTCTTTGGCGTCCCAGTTCAAACCGGTGTTGCCGTGGACGTGGATTTTTTCGGCGGCGAGCCATTCGACGCCGCAGGTGAAACCGAAACCGCCGCTGGGACTGGTGAGCGCACACAAACGATTTCGCAAAAGCGACCACGCGCGGCCTTTTTTGGCCAGACGGTCGTTGTCGTGCGTTTCAGAATAATGAAAATAACCGCCGATGCGCGCGCTTTGGCGGATGGAATAATCAAGATATTTTGCAACCTCGGCACCGGAATAATTTTGGAACAGTTCGGAATACGCCCATTGCATTCCGCCGTCGGTCAAAAGATTTTCCGTGGCTTCCCACGAGCCACCGAGGCCTTCCAGCAGAAAAATGGTTTCGGGAAATTCCTCCTGCACGCGCGCGATGATGTATTGCCATGCGGGCACGGGGATTTTGTAGCCGGCGTCGCAGCGAAAACCGTCCACGCCGCGACGGCACCAAGTAATGAGCGAATCGGCGATGAGATCCCAGAGTTTGACGTCGTGCTGTTCGAGTTCGACCAAATCTTCCCAAACGGTTCCCCACGCGCCGGGCGATTCAAATTCGCCATCGGGTTTTTTCAGAAAAAATTCGGGATGATTTTCCTGAAGTGTCGAACCCCAGCCAGTGTGGTTGATGACGATGTCAATGAAGACGCGCGCGCCGAGCGAATGGGCGGCGTAAGTGAGTTCGCAAAATTGATCAATGCCGGTCGTGCGCTTGTCAAACTCGACGAGCGCGGGATCAATCGCGGTCAGGTCGAGCGCGGCGTAGGGGCTGCCGAAACGTCCAAAGCGCGCGTAAGTCGTGGGCGTCGGATGAATCGGGAGCAAATGCAAAATGCGGCAGCCGAGGGTCTGGACGATGTGCGGTAATTGTTTTGCGAGGTCGCGCAATTTTCCCGACGGCGGCAACGTCGCGTAGCCGAGCGCTTCGAGCGATTTTAATTGGGTTTCCAGTTTTTCGTCGGCGGTGGAAGCCAAATTTTTGGTCGCGCCAAACAAACGCGTGAAGGCGCAGTAAATTGTATTCGCTGTTCGCGCGAAATCTGGATGGACGGAAATGCCGACATCCGCGCCGTCGGGCCAGTGCTGCCAGTTTTTTTCGTCGAGCAAATAAGGTTTGGCTTTGAAGTAGCCGACTTCGGCGAGCGGCAGTTCGATCTGCCAGCTGTCGGCGATTTTTTGCATCGGCAGGTCACGCCATGACGCGCCGGCGGCGGCGGCTCCGCCGGCGTGGGCGGAAACAATTTCGCGGCGCAATTGGGCGGCGCGGCCGAGATTGGTGCGCAGGAACGCGCCGACATTTTTTGGCGCGGCGGAATTGATTTCCGCACGGAGCGTAAAAATGACTTTGTCGCCGACGAAACGCAGGAGGCGTTCGCCGGGCGCGGGCGTCATGGCTGGCTGGGGTTGATCCACCTGCAAAGTTTTTACCAATAATCCGCCGCTGGCGAAATCCAAAAACAAAAATCGTTTTTACTTTGGGTTGCGTTGGCGGCAGGGGCGAATTAACTTGGCAGCGAATTTGCTGAACTTTCACCGATGGCGACGCCAACATTAAACCCGGGTGAGGAAGCTCAATTGTTGCAGACGATTGAGATGTTCGAGGTTATTGTGCAGTCGCAGTCGAGCGACACGCAGTCGTTGGAGATCCTCAAGGAGGCCTATTCGAAGCTCGGGCGCGAGGATGACGTGATCAACACGTCGAAGCGGATTGCGCAGGGTTATTTGCAACAAGGGCAGTTGTCGTCCGCGATTCTGGAATATGAGACGGTCTTGCAGCGGCGGCCGGAGGATGCGGATGTGCGGGCGGCATTGCGGCAAATCGAGGACAAGGCGAGCAGCGCGGTGGTGCAACCGGCGAACGACGCGGTCTCGCTGGCATCGGTATCATCCGATACCACGATTTCGCGGCGCAAAGTGCGGACGACGGCAACGGAGGAAGTAGATGATGGCCGCAAGACGATGTATAAAATTTTTGTGGAGAGCAAAATCATCACGGCGGGCGATTTTGACTTGTGCTGGCGAAATGTGGATTTGGCCGTCGCGCCGACGGATCCGGTGGAGCCGTTCATCCAGACGCTGCATGAAAAAGGAATTTTGCTGATTGATAAATCGCTGCGGTTGCTGTCAGACAAGTCGCGCGTGGCATATCTGCCGCTGGATCGCTATGACGTGGAAATGGACTTGGCGCGCGGGTTTCCTTCGGATGTCTGCCGCCGCTGGTGCGTGCTGCCGTTTGACCGCATGAGCAAGGCGATCTTGGTGGCGACCGCCAATCCCTTCAACCAGCAGGCGGCCAAGGAACTCGCCGAGGCGACCACGCACCGTTTGCTGTGGTATGTCACGCCGCCGAACGACATCGTGGCCAACCTGCGCAAAGCCTTCCGCTGACTATGGCCAAAATCAAATCATTTGCCGAACGCATCGCCGACGCCCTCGTCGAGGACGGATTATTGAGTCCGAACCAGATTGAGGAGTTGCTGGAGCGCCAGAAAAAAGAGGGCGCGCGGCTGGTGAAGCTGATTCTCGACAAGGACAAGCAGTATGTCAGCCCGGACGATTTGGCGGTCTGCATGGGCCGGGTGTTGAACGTCTCGCCCATTAATCTGGCGCGCATCAATATTTTGCCCGACGTGATTGACTTGGTTCCGCGCGAGACGGCGCACAACCACAAGGTCGTTCCCGTCAGCCGGTTGGAAAATAAATTGTTCCTCGCGATGGCGGATCCGCTGAATGTCATGGCGCTAGATGATGTCAAGCGCATCACCAAGCTGGAAATTTCCCCGCTCATCGCCTCGGAAAAAGCCATCACGGATAAACTGAATTCCATTGACGCCTCCAAGAGCGGTTCCATGGAGGACATCATTCAGGACGCGCAAAAGCGCAGCGATGCGGAGGGCGAGGCCGACACCATCGAGTCCGTTAGGGAATCTAGGGAAGAAGTCAATCTCGACCAACTGGCCGCATCCAGCGAGGAAGCCCCGGTCATCAAGCTGGCCAACCTTATTGTGCTGCAGGCCATCAAAGATCGTGCGAGCGACATTCATCTCGAACCGTTTGAAAAAGTGATGCGCCTGCGTTACCGCATTGACGGCGTGCTGCTGGATGCGACGCCGCCACCCAAGCAGATGCAGCTCGCGCTGGCCTCGCGCTTCAAAATCATGTCGAACCTCGACATCGCCGAACGCCGCCTGCCGCAGGACGGTCGTATGCGCGTCAAGGTCAGCGGCAAGGATTTTGATTTGCGCGTCTCAATTTTGCCGACGGTACACGGTGAAAAAATCGTGCTGCGCGTGCTCGACAAATCCAACCTGTCCGCCAGCCTCGACAAGCTTGGTCTCGACGAAAGCACCTTCAAACAGTTCAAGAGCGCGATTGATGCGCCGCACGGTTTGATTCTGGTGACCGGCCCGACGGGTTCTGGCAAGACCACGACGCTTTATTCCGCCCTGAATGAGTTGAACAATCCGCAATGGAACATCATCACCGTCGAGGACCCGGTGGAATTCCAGATTCCCGGCATCAACCAGGTGCCGACGAAAAAAGACATCGGATTGTCCTTCGCTAACGCGCTGCGCTCCATTTTGCGCCAAGACCCAGACATCATCATGATCGGGGAAATTCGCGACACCGAGACGGCGGAAATCGCCATCGAAGCCGCGCTCACCGGCCACCAGGTTTTATCCACGATGCACTGTAACGATGCGCCCGGTGCCATTGCGCGCCTAGATGACATGGGCATTGCGCCGTTCTTGATTTCATCCTCTGTGGTTTTGTCCTGCGCGCAACGTTTGGTGCGCCGCATCTGTTCGCATTGCAAGGAGCCGGTGACGTATCCGGCGAAAATGTTTGAAGACCTTGGCATTGATCCCATCGCTTTTGATGGCACCCAACTCTTTCGCGGACGCGGCTGCGACCGTTGTAAAAACTCCGGCTACGTCGGCCGTATGGCCATCATCGAGGCCATGACTCTATCCGACCAAATCCGCAAACTCATCATCGCCCGCGCCAGCACGCGCGAAATGGGCAAGCTGGCCGTCAATCAGGGAATGCGCACGCTGCGCATGGTCGCGCTCGACCGCGCCCGTGACGGGATTACCACGCTCGAGCAGGTCATGCTCGGCACTTCCGCCTACTAAAAATTCCGGTTCGGATTTTGCGCCGGTGGCCCGGACTGCATCCACGGCGGCAATTGCGCCTGCCAGCTTGGTGTGACCGCAGCTGGTTTTGGCGGCGGCGTGCTGATGCCCGGCAAAGGCGTGATGCCGGTCGGCCGGGAAAATACGTTGTCCAGCGGAGTGATGTCACGTCCCGCCGGATTGACAACCGGTGCCGGCTGAAGGAATGGATCCACCGGCGGCGCGGTTGGCACGGAGAAACTGGTCTGTAGCGAGGCCTTGTCCGGAGGTGTACTCGGCTCCATCAGCGCCCGGAACCGTTCCATGTCTGCCAGTTGCTCCGGGGTCTGCTTCGGTTGATCGGGCTGGGCAAAAACGCTGTTCCAAGCCGAACTGGATTTTTCATCCGGCGCGGCGGTGGAACCCGGCGCGGCATTTTGCGCGTCCAGAAGCTGGTTAAAATATCGCTGGCCGGGCTCCATTTTTGCCTGCGCCTCGGGGAAGGAATCACTTCCGTCGTTTTTATTTTTTCGGTTGAAGGGATTGTCATCGTCCGCGCCGCGCCAGTCAATGTTGCCCGCCCGCCCGTTCGTGGCCGCGAACGCCGTCTCGCGGCGCTCGCGCAGCAAAAACTGCTCCTCCAGCGACAGATTTTTTTCTTCCGGCCGGTCTTCCACGCCGAGGATTTCTTCCGGCGTCTGGACGCCCAAAATCTGCTCCGGCGTCAGCAACGTCCAGTTCTTGCGCTTGTCCAGCGCCTCTTGGACCGAGGCGTCGTTGTTGTTCAAATTCAACGGCGGCGGCATCGGCAAATCCGGCGTGTAATCGTGGAACAACTCGACCGGCGCGTTGTAATCGCCCGCATGGTGATTCGCGCTAGGCAGGAAGGAATTGGCCTTGTCCGCCGGCAAGTCCGCCGGTTTGGAAGAAATGATGGTCTGCTGCGCCGGCGCGGAAAACGCCACCGCCACCACCGCAAACATGAAGACCAGTCTGGACGGAAAAAAATACATCTACCGCTTATATGCTAAAGCAATGGACAACCTCCGTCAAAAAACAATTCAAAATGAAATTCACGACTTCCAGTTTCTGGCTTCTGAAATCTATCCTACTGCTTTTCATATTCACCCTTGCCGAGGCGTTTATAGACTTGGAAGCCGGCCTTCTTCGCGTCCGTCACCGACAGCGGCTTGAGCTTGTGCGGCGAACTGAAGTTGGAAAAGATTTTGCGCACCGGTTTTTTGCACGCTGGGCAATTAGTGAGCGGCTTGGCCGAGAGCGGACGGTTCAACGTGAATTTCCCGCCGCAGACATTGCAGTCGCCCTCGCACAGTTCGTATTCGTAAAGTGGCATAAAATCTCCCAATTATTTACGCTGCCGACGTGATTCCCGCCACTCTTTTAATTTTGCGTCGGCGGATGCGACCTGCGCCGCGCTGAAAATATTTTCCGTTTCAATCTGCCGGACAATCTTTTCTGCGCGCGGAAAATTGTCGCAATGCACGGCGTGAACCTCCGCCAGTTTCAGCCGCAACTCAAAATCGTCCGGCTGCGCCTTTATTTTCTGTTCCAATAATTCAATCGCCGAGCCAAAAAAACTTTTCGCCAGCATTTCCTCCAGCGATTCCGGTGCGGTTTCTTCCACGACCGGATTCAATTTTGGCTGGCTCCATTCCACGAGCGAGCGTTGTGCGAACCCGATGTGGTCCACCGAAACGTGCGGCTGCTTTTTCAGCTCGCGCAACACTTCCGCCGCCCGATTCGGTTGCCGCAAATCCTGCGTGTAAAGCCGCATCAGCATCACCGCCGCGCTCGCATCCGCCGGATTTTTTTCCAGCAACGTTTTCAACGACTGTTCGGCCTCGGCGAACTTTCCCTGCGCTCGCAGTTGTGCCGCCTCGTTCAGCGGCCGTTGCCAAACCGTGCGCTCCTGTTTTATGCCGAGAAATTCCAGCGTTGTCTCCAACGTCGCCGCGTCCAGCTCGCCGGACAATTTCAATTCCTCGCACAATTTGATGGCCTGATCGCGCTGGCCATGATGGATGAGCCACGCGATGTTGTCGCGGTGCCGCTGCGCGCGTTTCAAGTCCAGTTCGCGCTCGTCGTGCAACGTCGGATCAATGAGCCTCATAAATCCGCCCGCAAACAGTTCGGAAATACTGCTGCGCAACAACAGCGCGATGGAAACAGGAATAATCAGTAGCAGTGGAACGCCGCCGTAACCTAAATCATCTTCTACAGTCCAGAGAAATCCTGCGATCAGGAAAACTACCGCCACCGTGCGCAGCGCGCGGGTGAAATGCCGGTCGCGTTTGCTCTCGCCGTTGAAACTTTTGTCCAAGCCGGTCAGCCACCACGCGCCGAGCGCTACGATTACCAAGATCCCGATGTTCAGAAAAATCATCGGAAGGCCGGGGCGGTTTTATTTCTTCAAAAACGCGCTGAACAAATCTATCGGCAGCGGCAGGAATGTCGTCGTGTTATGTTCGCTCGCCATTTCGCGCATGGTCTGGAGATAACGCAGTTGCAGCGCGATCGGCTCCCGGGCAATCAAGCCGGCGGCCTGCACCATTTTTTCGGCGGCTTGAAATTCACCCTCCGCGTTCACAATCTTCGCGCGACGTTCGCGTTCGGCCTCGGCCTGCTTGGCCATCGCGCGCTTCATGCTGTCGGGCAGCGACACTTCCTTCGTCTCGACGCTCGTGACCTTGATGCCCCACGGCTCGGTCTGCTTGTCAATGATCTCCTGCAACTTCTGGTTGATGACGTCGCGCTGCGAAAGCAGTTCGTCGAGCGCGGATTGGCCGAGCACGCTGCGCAATGTCGTCTGCGCGATGAGCGAAGTTGCCTTCCAATAATTTTCCACCTTCACGACCGCCGCGTTCGGGTCCACGACGCGGAAATAAATCACCGCGTCCACCGTGGCGGGCACGTTGTCGCGCGTCATGATTTCCTGCTTCGGCACGTCAATCGTCACGACGCGCAAATCCATCTTCACCATTTTATCAATCATCGGAATCAGCAAAATCAATCCTGGCCCTTTTGCGCCTTGCAGTTTGCCGAGCCGGAAAATCACGCCGCGCTCGTATTCGCGCAAAATGCGCACGGCCTGCGGCAAAATAAAAATCGCCAGAATGACTACGACCACGAGAACCGAAGTGAGTCCGCCCCGCAACGCCATGCTAATCAGTGTTTCCATAATTTTATTTTAGTTTTTTGGTTTTACTTTCAAAGTCAGCCCCGCGATGCCGGTGATTTCCACCGCCTTCCCAGCTTCAACCGGTGTTTCGCTGGTGGCGTTCCACGTTTCGCCTTCAATAAATACTTTGCCGTCCGCCGAATCAATGCGCGAAAGCGCGTTCACGGTTTTACCAATCATTGTGCCGATGCCCGTTTGCGCCGGTTTGAATTGCGCCCGAATGCCTTTGCCCACGATGAAAATGAAAAAAGCCGCCGTAAAAAACGTTCCTGGCAAAATCCAAAACAGCGACAGCCCAAATCCCGGGCCGGCCTGACTGAACAGCATCATCGCGCCGAGAAAAAACGTCATGACGCCGCCCGCCGTCAGCACGCCATGCGTCGGCGAATAGACATCCGCGAGAAACAGCACCACCGCCAACCCAATGAGCACAAGGCCGGTGACATTGACCGGCAAAATCGCCGACATATAAAGCACGAGGATCAGCGCGATTGCCCCGACCACGCCGGGCAGAATCGCGCCCGGACTGCTCAACTCACCCATGATCCCGTAAATCACCATCAGCATCAAAATGAACATCACTTCCGGCCGCAGGAATAATTGCGAAAATTGTTCAAACGGGTTCATCGGGATTTCCACGACGGAGGCGTTGGCGGTGTGAAGGGTTTTGCCGTTGACCACCCGGTGATCCAATTGCTTCAACAAATCCGGCATATCTTCCGCGATGAAATCAATGACGTCCTTGGCCAGCGCGTCTTCCGCCGTGATGGACGCGCTTTCGAGAACGGCGGACTTCGCCCAATCCACGTTACGATGCCTTTTTTCGGCGATGGATTTGGCGAAACTGGCGGTATCGTTCTCCATTTTTTGCTTCATCACGTCGTCAGTTTTTTCGACCGTGCCGCTGGCGCCTAGTTCCACCGGATGCGCTGCGCCTATGCGGGTGTGCGGCGCCATCACGGCGAAATCCGCCGCCATGGTGATGAAAACTCCCGCGCTGCCCGCCCGCGCTGGCGCGGGCGACACATAAACCACCGTAGGAATTTTTGCGGCGTAAAAGGACGCGACGATTTTCGAGGCCGAATCCACGAGGCCGCCCGGCGTGTCGAGCTGGATGACGAGGCATTCGTCGTCTTGCGCGGCGGCCACATCGAGCGCGCGGGAAATGTAATTGGCCGTCGCCGGGCCGATGGCACCGTCAATTTTGATTAGCCCGACTTGTGCCGCGTGAGCAGTCGCCCCGAGGAGCAATCCCAAAACCGTGATGGCACAAAAGCGACGCATGGCTTTAACTTCATTCTTAACTTAACAAAAGCGCCCGCCGCCGCAAATGAAACTTATCACCAGCCCTCGGCGAATTTTGCCTTTTCTTTCGCGGCGTGAAGTTTAATTTGCGCGCTGCCAATGGCCTTGAAACTGTTCAACACGCTGCAACGCGATAAAGGTTTGCAGGAATTTGTCCCGCTTGATCCCGCGCGGAAAAAAGTCGGCATGTATTGCTGCGGCCCGACCGTGTATGACTTCGCGCACATCGGCAACTGGCGCACGTTCGTCTTCGCCGACCTCGTCCGCCGCACGCTCGAATTTTCCGGTTACGACGTGCAGCACGTCATGAACATCACGGACATCGAGGACAAAATCATCAAGCGCGTCCGCGAACAAAAAACTTCCCTGCGTGAGTTCACGGGAAAATTTGAGATCGCTTTTCTCGACGACTTGAAATCTTTGAACTGCAAAGAACCTCACGTCAAACCGCGCGCCACCGAATACATTGCGGAAATTATTTCTTTGATCGAGAAGCTCATCGCGCGCGGCATCGCTTACAAAGCGCCCGACGGCTCGGTTTATTTTTCCATAACGAAATATCAGGGCTGCGGCTGCCACTACGGCCAGTTGCTGAAATTGAATTTCGACGAGATGCGTGCCGGCGAACGCGTTTCCAGCGACGAATATGAAAAAGAATCCGTCGCCGATTTCGCGCTCTGGAAAGCACGCGTGCCGGACGATGGCGATATTTTCTGGCCAAGTCCGTTCGGCGAAGGTCGTCCCGGCTGGCACATCGAGTGCAGCGCGATGAGCATGAAAGTGCTCGGCGAAAGTTTTGACCTGCACCTCGGCGGCGAGGATTTGAAATTCCCGCATCATGAGGACGAGATCGCGCAGAGCGAAGGCGCGACCGGCAAACCCTTCGTGAAATACTGGCTGCACGGCGCGCATCTGTTGGTCGAGGGGAAAAAAATGAGCAAGTCGCTCGGAAATTATTTCACGCTCCGCGATTTGCAGGCCAAAGGTTTCAGCGGCCGCGAAGTGCGTTACCTGCTGCTCACCGCGCATTACCGCGAGACGTTTAATTTTACGCTAGATGGTTTGAACGGTGCGAAAACCGCGTTGGCGCGGATTGATGAATGTGTAGGCAAGCTCCGAGAATTGGCTGGCGAAAATACAGGCCAAGCACAAGAAAGCGAAACTTTAATCACAAATTTTTCTTATGCGCTTGAAGACGATTTGAATATATCGCTAGCATGGGCTGCAGTGTTTGATTGGGTTCGGGAAACGAATCTTTGGTATAATTCACAGTTGCAAGATGAGACTTTTGAAGCCCGGATAACACGAGCAAAAGTGGCGGCAAACAAGTTAGCCGCGTGGACAAAAGTGGATTCGGTTCTTGGTATCGGTGTTAAAACGGCAGTTGAAATTCCAGCCGAGATTCTAGAGTTAGCAAACGCTCGCGCGGAAGCCAAGAAGTCGCGCGATTTCAAAAAATCCGACGCGATCCGCGATGAATTAAAAGCCAAAGGCTGGGTCATCGAAGACACGCCGAAAGGCATCAAGTTGAAAAAGATTTGATTTACTCGCCGGCGCATAAATCGTAAATCACCAAGCGCACATGGCGAAAGGCCTGTTCATCACGTTTGAAGGCACGGAAGGCTGCGGCAAGTCCACGCAGATTGAACTGCTCGCGAGGCAGTTGCGCGCCATCAGCCATCGCGTGCGCGCGTTGCGCGAGCCGGGCGGCACGCCCATCGGCGAGGAAATCCGCCACACGCTCAAGCACAGCCCGAACAACGCGGCGATGACCGCCGAGGCCGAGTTGCTAATGATGAACGCCAGCCGCGCGCAAATCGTCCGCGAAATCATCCGCCCCGCGCTCGCCGCCGGCGAAATTGTTTTGTGCGACCGCTTTTACGATTCCACGATCGCGTATCAAGGCTTCGGCCGCGAACTGGATTTGGAAAAAGTGAAATCGGTCATCGAGTTCGCCGTCGGCGGAACAAAGCCGGATTTGACTTTATTCCTTCATGTTCCCGCGGACGTCAGCGCCGAGCGGCTGCGCTCGCGGCAGTCCACGCTGCCATTTGTGCGCGACCGCATCGAGGAGGCCGACCGGAAATTTTTCGAGCGCGTCGCGCACGGCTACGGCGTCATCGCCGCGAGCGAACCGCAGCGCGTGAAGTTTATCAACGGCGCGCAGGCGGTGGATGCCGTCTGCAAAACGATTTGGGAAATTGTCCAGTCGCGCCTGCCCAAGGTTGGGCGCTGGTGATTTTGTTTGCCGGATTCAAATGGCCGAGTAAGTTATTTTTGACATGATTGAAAAAACCATCAGCGAGATTGAGGCGAAAATCGGCGGCGCGGAATCTGTCAGCGCCGAACACAAGGCCGAACTGCTGAAACTGCTCGGCACGTTGAAGACGGAAGTCGCCAAACTTTCTGAAACGCATGGCGAACAGGCCGACAGCATCGCTAATTTCGCCAAGCTCTCCGCGCACGAAGCCACGCGCACGGAACCGAATCCGCAATTGCGCGAATTGTCGAATCAAGGTTTGCGTTCGTCGGTGGACGGCATTGAGCAATCACATCCGCGCCTCGTCCAGATTGTTAATTCCATCAGCAAGACGCTGTCGGACTTGGGAATTTAACCCGCCTTCGGTTCCAGCTTCGCAATCGCCGCCATGATTTCGTCGGCGACTTGCTGGTAAATTTCCTTCAGCCGCGCCTTGTCGCAGTTTTTCGCCTCGGCGCGCAATTTTTCAAAATGCAACGGCTCGCCATATTTCACCGCGACGCGATACGGACGCGGAAATTTATGATTTTTTCCGTAAGCGTCAAATGTCCCGAACACGCGCACCGGCACGACGGGCGCATCGGATTTGATGACCGTCAGTCCGATGCCCGAACGCGCCGGCTGCAATTGGCCGTCCGGCGTGCGCGTGCCTTCGGGAAACAAAATAATCGCGCCGCCCGCCAGCAGGCGTTCCAAAATAATTTTCAAACCGCGCGCGCCGCCACCATCGCGATCCACCGGGACGGAATTCCACGAACGCAACAGCGCGCCGATGCCGGGAAAACGAAACAGGCTTTCGCGCGCGAGATAATTGATGTCGCGATTCAATCCCGCGCCGACCAGCGGCGGATCAAGAAAGCTCGCGTGGTTTGAGGCCAAAATCACACCGCCGGTTTGCGGCACATTTTCCGCGCCGAACACGCGCCAGCGGAAATAAGTGGCATACATCACGCGGAAACCAATCCAGCCGATGCGATAAGACGGATTCATTTTTCAACCGGCATCAGTCTGCGGATTTCTTCCAACAGCAACTGGCTCGTTTGCTCGGAAGTCATGGCGGAATTGTTGATGACCTTTGCGCCGAGCGCGATCATCAGCGGCGCGCTCGCCCGCTGGCTGTCGCGCAAATCGCGCGCGGCGAGATTTTCGTGAACCCCATCAGCGGCGCGGCGCGCGGTGCGCTCTTCCAACTTCGCGTCGAGATAAAATTTGAAATCTGTTTCAGGAAAAACATTCGTGCCGATGTCGCGGCCTTCCATCACGAGATTGCCGAACTGGATGCACTCGCGCTGTTTTTTCTTCATCCAATCGCGCACCTTCGGCACGGCGGCGATGACCGACGTGGCGGCGCTGACTTCCGAAGTGCGGATTTCCTGTTCCGGGAAATAATTTTCAACCAGCAGATGCACTGCGCGCAGATGATTTTTCTCCACGCATTCGAGCGACGTTTTCCATTTGCGGCAAAGCGCGGCGACCACCTTCGCATCGTGGACATCCACGCGCTTTTGCAGGCAATGCCACGCCAGCGTGCGATACATCGCGCCCGTGTCCACATAGACGTAGCCGAGCGCCTTCGCCACGAGCTTGGCGTTCGTGCTCTTGCCGCTCGCGCTCGTGCCGTCAATCGCTATGACAATCGGATGTTTTTTCAAATTTAAAAAAATTTCTGACACGAATTACACTAATTTTCACAAATTGAATCCGTGTTAATTCGTGAAATTCGTGTCTATTCAGCAAACAACTCTTCATGCGTCAATTTCCGCCCCGACTTCGCGTCTATAATCGTCGCGCCCAAACCGTGCGGCGGTTGCGCGGCCAGCTTTTGGAAAAAATTCGGGAACGTCTTTTTCACGCAGGCGGGATTTTTAATTTTTATGCCGGGAACTTTCAATCCCAGAATCGCAAAACACATCGCCATGCGATGGTCGTTGTAGGTCTCAATCTCTGCGCCGTGCAACGGCGACGGCCAGACCGTCAGCGTGTCGCCTTCCTCGACTACTTTCGCGCCGCACTTGGTCAACTCCGTCCGCAACGCGACGACGCGCTCGGTTTCTTGGACGCGCAAACGGCCAAGGTCGGTAAAATGAATTGGCTTAATTGAAAACGGTGCCAAAATAATTGCCGTCATGATGCTGTCGCCCAAATCATGCTTCCGAGAAATTTCAGATTCCGGCGGAAGCTCTTGAAGAAATTTTTGAAATTCTTCAGGCTGTTTTGCTTCAGCCGGGTCGTTTGCTTTTGCTAACATAAGCCCAAATCTTAAAGCAGAATTGGACGCTATTACTTTTGGAAAATCCTCGTCAATTTGCCAGCCATACTCCGGCCAATTATTAACGATCACAGATTTTCTGTGGCGATTTTTGCCAGCTATTTTAGGTTCATCAGATTTTACAAAGTCTTTTTTTGCAAACTTGCCCGCCGCCCAAAAATAACTTCCACTTGAAGTGTCCGGTTCAATTTGAAATGTGCCTCCATTTTTCGGAAACGACATGATTAATCGAGTTGTCATTACTACATAAGGCGATTCCTCCGCGTTCTCGCCAACGACTTCAACTTTCCAATTCCCAAGCTTCGCGCAAAGCAACAGCGCCGACGCGAACTGCGAACTTTTTTCAATGCTGACTTTACATTTATTTTGCCACAGAGACGCAGAGGACACAGAGCCGGATTTTTTTTCCTCTGTGTTCTCTGTGTCTCTGTGGCTAATTACCACCGGCAACTTGTCATTGCCATTTTCCGATTCGACGTGATAGCCGAGTTCGCGCAACGCCGAAAACAGCGCCGCCTGCGGACGTTCGTGCATCCGCGCCACGCCGCTCAAACGATAAACGCCATCGCCCAGACAAACGAACGCCGACAAAAACCGCGCCGCCGTCCCCGCATTGCCCACAAACAGTTCCAGTGGTTTTTCCGCCGTTCCCGCGTTCGGAATTTTTCCGCCGAGACCTTTGACCGTGATCGTGCGATTGCAAAATTCTGCGGTGTCATTTTCGACGCGGATTTCAAATCCCAATTTCTGCAAACACTCGACCATGATCTGCGTGTCCTCGCTCCACAGCGCGCCGGTGAGCGTGACTTCGCCGTCCGCGAGCGCGGCGAGGATCAGCGCGCGGTTCGTGATGCTCTTCGAGCCGGGCACGGTGATTTCCGCGCGCACGGGCTTGGAGAGCGGGACGATTTCGATGAGTTCGGGAAGCGCCATTATTCCGACGAAGTTGAACCGCCTTTCGCGCACCAGTTGTCGCGACGCGATTTGGCCGTCGCAAAGATTTTTTCAAGGGCGTTTGCCTCGCCACTTTTGAGCGCGCTTTGGAATTTTTTAAGTTCCGCCACAAACGCATCCACCGACCGTGAAATATTTTTACGGTTGGCCAGCGCGATGTCGCGCCACATCTCGGGCGAGCCGGACGCGATGCGCGTCGTGTCGCGGAAACCGGTCGCGCAAAGTTGCGCCTGCGTTTTCGGATTGGCCGGATTCAAAACCAAATTCGCCAGCGTCGTGGCGACGACGTGCGGCAAATGGCTGGAACGGCTGACGAGCAAATCGTGCTGCGCGGCGGCCAGTTTCAAAACGCGCGCGCCGAGCGATTTCCAGAATTGTTCCAATTTGCGGACGGCAGCGGCGCTGGATTTTTTGGTCGGCGTCAAAACGCAGACAGCGTTTTTAAAAAGATTTTCGCGCGCGGCGGCGACGCCGGTTTTTTCCGCGCCGGCCATCGGATGGCTGCCGACAAAATGCGCGCCGGATTTTTGGACGAACGATTCCAGTTCACGCACCACGCCCGCTTTCACGCTGCCAACATCGGTTACGATCGCGTCGCGTTTGAGCGCGGGCAGAAATTGTTTTGCGAGCGGAAGCATTTGTGCGAGTGGCGTGCAAAGAATGATCAAATCAGAATTAGAAACGGCGGCGAGCAAATCGGTCGTGGCGAAATCCGTTGCGCCAAATTTTTCGCAGTCGGAAATATTTTTTTGGCTGCGGACGAATCCGGCAATTTCCTTGGCGACGCGATTTTTCCGTGCAGCGAGTCCGATGGAGCCGCCGAGCAAACCGACGCCGATGATGGTGATTTTCCGAAATTGCACGCGCGGAGAATAACGTTATTTGTTGAATTGTTAAATGGTTAAATCGTGAACCGCTAGCGATGGGACAATTCAACAGTTCACAGTTCAACGATCGCGCCGCGCCGCGCTGCCTCGTGGCACGCGTCCAAAACTTTTTGCGTCTGTAGCGACCACATCGGCCAGTCTTCGTTGAGTTTGCCGGACGCAATCTGGTTTGCAAAATTACGCCACATCCGCGTGTCTTGCGCGGTCGCGTGACCTTGCGGAAACGGGTCAACGCCCGGCGGACATTTTACCTCGCTGGCGACGGTGATGAATTTTTCATTCACCTCGAACGCCGGTTCATAGCTGTCAAATGGATGAACGAAATCCGGCAGTCGCAACCAGCCTTTTTGGCCGCTGACATGAACCCATTGCTGTTTGGCGGCGCGAAACGAGGAATAAAATTCCACCGAAACGCCGCCGTCAAAAAACAGTTCGCCGGAAAATTCCGTCGGTGCGGACGGACGTTTCGGTAAATCAGCGGACTGCGAAAGAATTTTTCCGCCAACGGCACGTGGCAATTGCCAGTTCATCGTCCAGAGCGCGAAACGGATGGAATACCAGCCCAGATCGCCGAGACAGCCGGTGGGTTCAAGCGCGCCGTTCGCCCGAATGTTCGACTGGAAAAAATCCTCGCCAACATAAAAACTGAACGCCGAGGAAATCCGGCGGATGTGCCCGATACTTTTGCCATCGTCCAAAATTTCGCGGACTTTTTTCAGGCGCGGGCTGTGCATGAACATCACGCCGTCCATGAACTGCACTTTATTTTTGGCGCACGCGGCCAGCATTTCGTCCAGCTCGCGCGCGTCCACGGCGCACGGTTTTTCGCAGAGAATGTGCTTCCGATTTTTCGCAGCGCGGATGACAAAATCTTTACGCAGGCCGGTCGGCAACGGAAAATAAATCGCGTCAACTTCGGGCGACGCAATTAATTCCTCGTAGCTTCCAAACGCGCGCGGCGTTTCTGCGAAGGTGAATTCGCGCTGACATTCATCAATGAATTCAAGGCTTTTCTGAACATCGCGGCTGGCGACGGCGACCACGACGCAGTTGCCGGAATGAGAAATCGCCTTCCAGTTTTTTTTGCCGATGCCGGCGGTACTTAAGAATCCGATTCGTAGTTTTTTCATAAAATTTTAATCGTAGGAGACGATGTAAGGAGTCTCTAATTTTTAAGTTTGAGTCTCGTCAGCTCGACTCCTACAAGATTCTTTGACGCGTTCCAAAATCACGTCGGCCAGCAGTGGCTCGGTGCCGACGGACGAAGCATACCAGATTAATTTTCCGCCGCGCTCGGTCGGATTACGCCACGTGGGTTGGCCGGCGGCGAGGCGTTCTTTGACGATCCGCTCCGGCTCGCCGAGCAAAACCGGTATGTCCTCGACCGCGTGCAAACCGTCACTGATAAAAAACGGCACGACGACGATGTTTTTTGTCTTAACATTTTCATGGCAGCCTTTGATGAACGGCGCTTCTTCCATAAAAACCGCGCCGACATCGGCGTAACAGTTTTGCGCGCGGATCAATTCCACTTGCCGCTCGACCGCCTTGCGCGAATTGGCGTTGCGACCAGTTCCATGACCGGCGATCAATAAAGTTGTGTCAGAATTTTTCGGCATTCGTGGGAACGGAAATGTTTCCGCGACTTCTTTTGCGCGCGCCAGAATCACTTTCGTCATCAAATCATGCGAACCAACGGGTGAACAATAAAAGCGTTCTGAATTTTGAGTTTTAAGTTTTAAGTTTTCCGGAAAAGCAAAACCGAGTTCTTTGGGGATAATTTCCGTGCTGAAATAGCCTTCGCTGATGAAAAACGGCACGATGAAAACGCGCGGCCCGGAAATTTCCATAAGCACTTTTTTTATGTGCGGCTCCTGTTTCCAAAAACCTTCGCGCACTTGCGCAAAAATTTTCCGCCGCCGCAGTTCCGCTGCGTGCTGGAATACGGGCGCGGCTGACTGGTCGTTCAACGTCGTGCCGTGGCCGAGGACGACGAGCGCGGCATCTGAAAAACTTTTGTCGTTCACAAGAATGATTTTGCCGGAACACCGCCCGCCTGCAAGCCGACGGATGCAAAAAAACTTACCGAAACCTTTTGACTTCAGCGGTGTCTAAACTATTTATTAATTACAATTCAACTATGAAAATACCTAGCCTTATCATCGCGACTCTGGCCGCAAGTTTTGCGGGCGCTACCGGTGCGATTGCCCAAGACGCCACCCTGCCGCCGGCCTCGACCAAAGTCGGCGTCACTTTCGCCACGGACATCCAGCCGATTTTTGAAGTTTCCTGCCTAAAATGCCACGATAGTCAAAAGCCGAAACAAGCCGCCAAACTGTCGCTCGACACGCTCGCTGGCGTGCTCAAAGGCGATCGCGATGGCAAGGTCGTCACGCCCGGCGACAGCGCGCACAGCGACCTTGTCTTGAGCGTCGCGCACATCGGTGATCCCGACACGTTCATGCCCAAGGGTAAAGGCGCGACGAAACTTACGGACGAACAAATCGGCATCATCCGCGCGTGGATTGATCAGGGCGCGAAATAATTTTTAGAAAAACCAAACGGCGTCGTCTGCAAAGTTGACGCCGTTTTTATTTTTTTAATGGCGAAAGCGGCGCGCGTTTCAGTTCCTTCAACTGCATTTGCTCGCGCAGCAAGGCGACTTTTTCATCATCAGCGATTTGCGGCTGGCTGATTTTTTGCGTGAGCGCGCCGATTTGCCGGTCGAGAAATTGATTCCGTAATTTCAACGTCATATCGGCAAGCTGCGTTTCGGGATTGGGAATTTTCCGGTCTTCAGCCACAGCTTCAGTAATGAGATTGCGTTGTTCCGGAGATTCGCAACTGTCGAGAAATTCCGCGAGGTTGTGCCACGTTTCGTGTTCCTGCGCGGCGAAACGCAAATCTACAATCTGCCGGACGTGCGGATGCAAAATCCAGTTCACGTCCAAATTCAAAGCGGCGGTGGCGATCAGTTCGTCGTGCTGCAGCAATAGTTTTAGCAGATGAAGCTCGATGGGCGAGGGCGGGGCGGCTTCCGCCACCGGTTCGGCGGATTCAAATGATTCTTCTTCGCCCGCGCGTGTTGCGGTGTGCGGCGCGGGATTTTTTTTGAACTCGGTGCGGACGGATTCCGGAGGAACGCCCAAACGTAACGCCGTTTTTTGCGCGTAAGTGTCAATCAAAACGAAGTTACCGGTTTTATGCACGGACTCGGCCATGCTTTTCAAAATCACGAGGCGACCTTTGTCGGAATTAATTTCGTTCGTCGCGCAAAGGCGGTTCAAATAATAATCAAAAAATCCCGCCGCGTTTTTTATGAGTTCGTTGAAAGCCGCGCCGCCATTGGATTTTATGAAGCTATCGGGATCATGCGGCGTGGGCACGACGGCCACGCGCACGGCGAGGCCGGACGCAAGCAGATGGTCGAGCGAACGCACGATGGCATTTTGGCCGGCATTGTCGGAATCAAAACACAACACGACTTCGTTGGCGTAGCGCTTGATGATGCGCGCGTGCGATTCGGTGAAGGCCGTGCCTTGTGGTGCGACGATGTTTTGCACACCGTTCGTAAAACACGCGATCAAGTCCAACTGGCCTTCGCAAATAATGGCGAAGCCGGCGTCGAGAATCGCGCGTTTGGATTTGTCGAGGCCGAAGAAAATTTTGCTCTTGGTAAAAATCGGCGTTTCCGGCGAGTTGACATACTTCGCCGTTTTTTCATCGCCGGACAAAACTCGTCCGCTGAAACCGATGACGCGGCCTTGCTCGTCGCAAATCGGAAACATCAGGCGTCCGCGAAACCGGTCGTAATAGCGGCCGGCTTCTTCTTTTTTGATGATAAGACCAGCCTTCTCGACGGTTTCAATCGAGAAATTTTTGCTCTTCGCCCAGTTCACCGTGTCGTCCCACAATTCCGGCGCGGCACCGATCCGAAACAGTTTTATCGCGTCCGCCGAGACGCCGCGCTTGGCGAGATAATCGCGCGCGAGCTGGCCGGCGGCCTCGTTGGCGAGACAATTTTGCCAGCGCGTCGTGAGCTGTTCGTGGATGTCAAGCAACTGGTCTTTGAGATGCCGCGATTCCTGCGCGCCGGGTGTATTTTCAAATTCGAGTGGAATTTTCGCGCGTTCGGCGAGTCGGCGCACGGCGTCCATGAAACCGATGTTCTCGTAATCTCTTACAAAGTTAAAAACGTCGCCGCCCTTGTGGCAGCCGAAACAGTGGAAAATTTGCTTGTGCGGATTGACGTTGAAGCTGGGAGATTTTTCCTTGTGAAACGGGCAGAGCGCGGTGAAGTTCGCGCCGGTTTTTTTCAGCGGCAGATAGGAGCCGATAATGTCCACGATGTCGCTGGCGGCGCGAATTTGTTCGCGGGTCGCGGGGGAAAGAAAACCGGCCATGGCTCGACGCCGCGCGCGTTAATTTCCGATGGAAACAACCGGCGACTTGGCCGAACCGCCGGGGCCAAAGGTGTTCACGAGCAGCACGGAAAGATAATTTTCAATGAGCGGCCCGGTGAGCGAATCTCGGAAGATGCTGGACTGGGTTTCGCTCAGGGTCGGAAAAAAATCGCCGCTGTAGCCAGCCAAGCCGCCGCCGAAATTGCGGTTGTTGAAAGCCCGGGCCGCTTCAATGTCCCCGGCGGAATAATACGGCGCGTGGAGCAGCGCCAGTACGAAGACCACCATGCAGGCATAACGGATCACCCCGGAAATCATGCCGAAATAATACTCGGTCGAGCCGAACGCATTGCTGCCCTCGATTTTCGGCTTGAGCGCCCGCTTGACGAACGTGAACACGGTGAACACCACCACGACAATCAGCAGATAGCTGGTGACATAGGCGGCGGTTCGTTCATTGAAATGTCCGCCGAACACGCTGCGGATGATGCCTTGCTGGATGAGCAGGTCGCCCAACGGTTGGTAGCCGAAGGCGGCGATGATCACCATTAGCAGCCATTGGCAGACCGGGAGAATTTCCTTGGTCATGCCGTTGGTGCGCCCGCGCCAGAAGCCGAAGGCAATCACGAGTACCAGCGCCACGTCAAACCAGTTGAACAGTAATCTTCCGGAGCCGAAATTTGAGGTTGCGACCGCAATCATGCTTCAATCATTAAACCGTCTGACCGGAAACGCCAGCGAAATTTCACCAAATCACGGCCACGCCAAATCACCCCGGATTCGCCGCCAGCCAGAACCGGATGTCCGCCGTCTGCGGGCTTTCGGGATCGAGTTCCAGCACCTTAAGATAATGTTCCCGCGCCTGCGCCGGGTCGTGCAGCGACTGCGCGCAGATGTTGGCGAGCGCCAGATGCGCCCGCACTTCGTTGGGATGGGCGGCGAGAATTTTTTTCAGCTCATTCGCCGCGTCCGGCACATACCCCGCCGCCTTGAGCGCCAGCGCGAAATTGTAGCGCGCATCCACGGAACCCGGCTGGAGCGCCAGCGCCGTCTCGTAGCTGGCGAGCGCGGTATCATAATTCCGCTGCCGGTGTGCGATCACGCCGGCATTGTATTGCGCCTCGAACCAAGACGGATCCAGCTCGACAGCCTGGCGGTATGCCTGCAACGCCAGCCCCCATTTTTCATCCTGCTCGGCCATGCGCGCCTGCGTGAACGCGCCCGTGGCCGCGCGCCGGTCGCCGGGCTGCGGCCGCGCGGGCGAAAGGTAATTGTAGCGGGGAAAATCCACTGGCGCGGGCGGAACGATGATGACCGGGGCCGGTTTTGGTTCCGGCGCGGGCGGCGTTGGCGGCTCGCTTAGTCCGCCGGGCAAAGGCGTGATGCCGCCGGCCATGAATTTTGAACCGGAATTATCCGGCGGCGGCGAGGCGAAAACCCGGTTCCACAAACTCGGCTTGGGTATCGGCTCCGGCATCGGAACTTCTGGCACGGGTTGTTCTACGGCGGGCGTGGTGGCCACAATCTTGGGTTCCGGCGCGACCTGCACGACCTGCACCGGCGGTGAAATATAAGTGATCGTGGGCTTGACCACCGGTTGCGGCGGGTTGGGATAGGTGGTTTGTGCGTGCGACGGTGCTGTATAAATTACGTCTGAGTTTTTCGGCTGCGGTTTTTTTTCCACTATGATTGTCGGCTGCGGATTCGGCCTGATCACGGGCGCGGGCATCGAAGTTACGGCGACGACGGGTGTCAAACTTTGTTCGAGGCCGTTGGCAATGCTGTTCACCGCGTCCCAGTTGGCGGCCTTGGGCGAGAGCGCGAGATAGGCGCGGTAATTTTCCAGCGCTGTTTTGTTGTCGTGAAGATACTCCTGATTGACCGCCGCGAGATTCAAAATGGCGGCGGCAAAATTCGGTCGCGCCTGCATCGCGGCGGTGAAAAATTGCGCTGCCTCGCGCGGCCGGACGCGCTGGATGCGGGCGAGGCCGAGGCCGTTGTAAGCTTCCGCGTCGCTGGTCTTGAGGGCGAGCACCGCGCTGAAACTGCGTTCCGCCGGCACGATTTCGCCGAGCCGCAACTGCGCGGAACCGAGCTTGAGCCACCCAATCGGGTCATTCGGACGTCGCAAAGTGTAGGCGGTGAATTCCGCCTTGGCCTCGTCCGGTTTATTTTGTTCCAAAAATAAAATGCCCAGGTTCAATCGCGCCTCGATCAGGTCGCGATCCAAATCCAGCGCGCGGCTGTAGGCGTTCAGGGCGTCGTCCGGCTGCCCGGCGCGCTGCAAGGCCACGCCATAATAATTCCACGCCGCCGCGTTCGTCGCCAGCAGGTCGGTGGCGGTTTTGAACTCCGCCACGGCGCTCGCGGCATCGCCACGATCAAGATATTTTTTGCCCTTGAGCAGCGCGCGCGGGCCGGCGGGTGTGCAGCCGGAAATCGCCAGAACCAGCGCCAGCAATAAAATTGCGCTCCCAACTGGATTTATTTTTGCGGACATCCGCCGAGGTGGTAACATCCGCGCTCGAAAGTGTCAAGAAACGCACAGCTGCAAATTCTCTTAATCACGCTGCTCGGCGGATTCAATTCCGTCTTCGCGGCGGATTTTTTTCCGCTGCACGCGACTAACAGCACCGTTCGCGTCGTCCAAGTGGACGGCGTCGGCCTGCAATCCGCCTTTCTCGCGGACGACGCGCGCGTGGCTGCCGCCTTTGACCTCGGCCTGTTCGCGTTGACCCGCACCGCCAATGTCTCCGACGCGTGGCGCAGCCTCGTCCAGACCAACGACACCGTCGGCATAAAAGTTTTTTCGCAACCCGGTCCGTTGTCCGGCACGCGTCCCGCCGTGGTCGCCGCCATTGTGCGCGGCCTGCTCGCCGCCGGCTTGCCGCCGACCCAAATTATTATTTGGGACAAGCACGCCGCTGATTTGCGCACTGCCGGATTTTTCCAACTTGGCGCGCAATTTGGCGTCCGCGTGGCCGGTGCGGTCGAGGCCGGTTACGACGAAACGAATTTTTATTTGCCCGACTCGCCGGTCGTCGGCTCGCTCGTGTGGGGCGATTCGGAGTTCGGAAAAAAAGGCGTCGGCGTCGGCAAAAAATCCTTTGTCTCCAAGCTCGTCAGCCAGCAGATGACCAAAATCATTTCCGTCGCGCCGTTGCTGAACGAAAACGACGCCGGCGTGTGCGGCCATTTTTTCAGTCTCACGCTCGGCAGCGTTGACAACACGCGCCGGTTTGAAGGCGATCCCGATCGCTTGTCCGTCGCGCTGCCGGAGATTTACGCGCTGCCCAGCGTGGGCGACCGTGTGGTGCTGAACGTCACCGACGCCTTGCTCGGCCAGTATCAGGGCGGCCCCGCGAGCTACCTGCAATACGCGACCGTGCTCAACCAGATTTGGTTGAGCCGCGATCCCGTCGCGCTCGACACGCTCGCGCTCAAGGAACTCGCACACCAGCGGAAACTCTTCGACATCCCGCCGCCGCAGATGAACTATGAGATTTACACCAACGCCGTGCTGCTCCAACTCGGCATCAATGACCCGTCGCGGATTGAGATTGAAAAAGTGCGGTGAGAAAAATTTTCCGCCTCACCGCGCATTCCCGATTTCCGCAGCCAAATCTTCCACCGTCCAGTTGTGCCGCGCGAGTGAAAGTTTGTCCGCCGCCGCACCGTGCTGCCAGACCGCGTAGCGCAACGTCGTTTCCACCTGCGCCGCCAATGTCGGTTGCGCCAGCAAGCCCGCGATGAAGCCCGCCAGCAAATCACCGCTGCCGCCCTGCGCGAGCTGCGGATTGCCGGAGCCGTTCACAAAAATTTTTCCCGCGCTGCGTCCGACCAAAGTTTCGCTGCCCTTCAACACCACCCAGCAGTCGCCGAATTTTTTTGAAATCTCACGCAACGCTGCGACGCGATTCGATTGCACCTGCGCAGCCGTCGTTTTGAGCAACCGCGCCGCCTCGCCCGGATGCGGCGTCAGCACACGGACGAAATTTTCCGGCAACGCTTCGGTTACCAGAAAATCCAGCGCGCTCGCATCCACGACCAAGGGAAATGTCGCGGTGCGCCAGAGCTTTTGCGTGAAGATTTTAAGTTCGGTTGAAATTTCCGGCGCGGCCAGCCCCGGCCCGATGAGCAGCGCGGAAGTCTTTTTTGGCAACTCCATTTGCTGTTTCCAAATATTCACCATCGCGGCCTGCAACTGCGCGGCGACGGGCGCAAAAATATTTTCCTGCGTGAACACGGTGACAAGCCCCGTTTGCGCCCGCTGCGCGCCGCGCGCCGTCAATACCGCCGCGCCGTGAAAACCAAAACTGCCTGCGACAATGGTGGCGTGGCCGAAATCGCCTTTGTTTCCAGCCACATTGCGCGTAGGTGGAAAATTTTGAAAATCTTCCGGTAGCGTCCAGTTCAATTCCGATTGCAGCGGGCAGGGGACGAGGCCGATGTCTTCCGTCACTTCCAATCGCCCGACGAATGGCCACGCGGCCGGCGCGAGCAAACCATTTTTTGGCGCGCCGATGGTGAGCGTGACCACCGCTTCGATCGCCGCGCCAAAATTTTCGCCCGTGTCCGCGTTCAGGCCGGAAGGGACGTCAACCGCGAGCACGGGAATTTTTGAAGTGTTGATGGTGGAAATAATTTTCTGCCAGGCGGCGGAGAGCTGACGGTTCAAACCGATGCCGAAAAGTCCGTCCACGATGAGCGCGGGTTTTTCCGACAAGGCTTGTTCCAGCGGCAGCAGATCGGTGTCCGGCAAAAACATTTCCAGAACCTCGGCGCGGCGGCCTTCGAGCTGCTTGGTGGCGGCGCGAACGTCGTCGCCGTTGTGGCCTTTGCCGACGAGAAAAAGAATCGTGTCGCCTGCCCGTGTCAGCTTGCGCGCGCGGCGCGCGACACGTTTACCGACGCGGCGGATGACCTCGGCTTCGGTCTGGCCGGTGGCCCAGGTGGCGCGTTCCCATTCGCGCATCTGCGCGGTGCTGATGACGGGTATCGGCATGAAGCGAGCGTGGCAAATTTTCTAATGCGGCGAAAGCGGAATGTCGTGGACAAAAATACGGACGCAAAATAAGTTTGGAACTACCAGATTGAATTAAACCTCATTGCGATTATGCCGACGATTTTTGAGAAGGATGGATTCATCAATGTCTGCATGAAGAGCGGCGTGGAGATTCGTTTTCCTGTCGCGGCCAATCCCCGGCTGGCGCACGGCACGCCTCGTCAGTTAAACCGCATTGAAGTCTCGCCGTTCGGTCTGCACTGGCCGGACTTGGACAAGGACTTGTCTTTTCGCGGCCTGCTTGAAGGCGATTACGGCCAGCTTCGGAAAAAATAGTCGCGGAGCAAAGAACGCTAGACAGAAATTTGCCGTGTGCATACTTTTCAAATGTGAAACGAGACTGGTTACAAATACTGGTGAATCACAATCTTATATTTATTGGATTATTTTTGGTTTTACTCGTCACCTTGATGACCGGATGCGTTATGAGCAATCAGGCGCAATCAGATTGGCAGTGGAAACAGATAAATCCTGATTATAAGCCGACAGCACCACCAGACGGACGGCCACAATGGGGAGTTTTTACTTCGCCAGATTAGACCGCTTACTCGTGGTTTTCTTAATGTCTAAACAAGTTGTAAATTTTCTTCGCGGCCTTCGCGCGACAAAAACTTTCCGTCACCGAATCGTCACACGGTTGTCACGGGATTGAAATTGTGTGACGAATTGCGGCGTGTCACACTGCCAGCGTGAAACCGCGAATTTTAGTTGTGGATGACGAGCCGGAAGCGGTGGAACTCGTCGAGTTCAATTTGAAGCAGGCCGGTTACGCCGTGACCACGGCGGCCGATGGCGCGGAGGCGCTCAAAAAAGCCCGCGCGCAGACGCCAGACCTCATCGTGCTGGACGTGATGTTGCCGGAGATGGACGGCTTCGAGATCTGCAAGACGCTGCGCCTCGACGCGGCGACGGCGAAGGTGCCCATCATCATGCTCACGGCCAAGGCTGCGGAGATTGATCGTGTGCTCGGCCTAGAACTCGGCGCGGATGATTATTTGACGAAGCCGTTCAGTCCGCGCGAACTGCTCTTACGCGTGAAAAAAATTCTTTCGCGTTTTCAAACCGAGGAAAAGCCGAAGGAACAACTGCGCTTCGGCGATTTGCTGATTGATTTGCCGCGCCACGTCGTGAGTTGGAAGAACAAGCCCATCGAAATGACGGCGACGGAGTTCAAGCTGCTCACCGTGCTCGCGCAGCGCGCGGGTCGTGTGCAGTCGCGCGACCAGCTTTTGCGCGACGTGTGGGAATACGACAGTGTGATTGACACGCGCACGGTGGACACGCACATGCGGCGGTTACGCGAAAAAATCGGCGCGGCGTCGAAGCACTTGGACACGGTGCGCGGCGTGGGCTATCGCTTCGTCGAATAAATCAACTACGGATGGGCACTGATAAACACGGATGGGGCAGGGCGATTCAGTATTTGATTTTTATCCGTGTGCATCCTTATCCATCCGTGGTTAAATAATTCCTGTGTGGCTTTTACTTTTCATTCTCACGCTCGCCGCGCTCGTCGGCCTCCATTTCTGGTGGCGCGCGAAGTTCAACGCGCAGTCGGAACGGCGCGCGGCGGAGATTGAAGCTTCCCAGCGCAAGCAGCAGCAAACCTCGCTTGACGCGAAGGCGCAGCAACAAGTTTTGTTCAATTCGATGCTCGAAGGTTTGTTGCTGCTCGACCGCAGCCGGAAAATTTATCTCGTCAACCGCGCTTTCAAAAATCTCTTCGGCCTCAAAACGGAATTGCGCGGCAAAACCATCGTCGAAGCGCTCCGCCTGCACGAGCTGGACGAACTCATCCGCCGCGTCGAGGCGGAACAGCAGGTGCTGGATTACGAAATCAAGCTGCCGGATTTGAACGAGCGCTGGTTGCAGGTCAACGCCGCCGTCATCACAAACGCCGCCGGCGAACGCGACGGAACGATTTTGGTCTTCCGCGATTTGACGCGGCTGAAACAGCTTGAGCGCACGCGCGAGGAATTTGTCGCCAACGTCAGTCATGAATTGCGCACGCCGCTTTCGCTCATCAAAGGTTATGTCGAGACGCTGCTCGATGGCGCGCGCGACAATCCCGAAGTGGCCGAGCGTTTTCTGAAAATCATCGAGCGCAACGCGAACCGGCTGGATTTGCTGATCCAGGATTTGCTGACGATTTCCGCGCTGGAATCCGAAAAAATTAAATTAAATTTGCAACCGGTCAAAATACGCGCGCTGGCGGAAAAGGTTTTAACGGACTTAAACGCGAAGGCGGAAAATAAAAATGTGGAGCTGGTCAACGAACTGCCGGAACTCACGGCGAACGGTGACGTGAACCGGCTCGATCAAGTACTCGCAAACCTCGTGGACAACGCCATCAAATACGGTCGCGCGCAAGGCCGCGTCATCGTTGGTGGGAAAAAACGGGATGACGGCGCGCTGGAAATTTTTGTGCGCGACGACGGGCCGGGCATTCCGCCGGAAGCGATTGACCGGGTGTTTGAAAGGTTTTATCGCGTGGACAAGGCGCGTTCGCGCGACCAAGGTGGCACGGGTTTGGGACTTTCGATTGTGAAACACATCGTGCAGGCGCACGGCGGCGAGGTGCGCGTGGAAAGTGAACCCGGCAAAGGCGCGACATTTTTCTTGACGCTGCCGGAAGTTAAAATCGAAGCTTGATAATCTGGCTTGTTCGTTGCCGTAATTGAGATTAATTTCCGGCAAGCCATGAAACTGCTTTCTGTCAAAGCAAAATGTAAGGGACTCACACTGATCGAAGTCCTCGCAGTGCTGGCTATCTTGTTCATTATTGCCGTATTGTTCCTTCCAGCTTTATCCCGTAGAGGCTCAAATTACACCGTCTGGTGTATGCACAACCAGAAGCTAATAGCGATTGGTTTTACGATGTGGAAAACAGATAACAACGATCAATTTCCATGGCAGGTTGCGACCACAAACGGCGGAGCGCAAGAAGCCGCGGCCAGAGGCTATGCCGCGTCAAGTTTTCAATGTCTGTCAAATTATCTGCGCGAAACGACATTGTTTATGTGCCGGACGGATACGAACCGAATCCCAGCCGCAAACTTTGCTCAATTTAGAAATCAGAATAACAGTTACTTTATTTCGCTTGATGCTGGGACGAATGCGGCGAACAATATTTTGACCGGCGATCGAAATTTGGCAAACGGCGGTGGACCGCTTAAGCCTGGCTTGTTTATTTATTCACGCGCTTCAAAAATGAATTGGACACGGGAACTTCACGGAGCCAGTCCAAATTATACTTTGGGAGTTTTTTCCTTCGGCGACACGCATGCTGAAGCAGTTCAAGACATGAATTTGGATTCAGTTTTTCAACGCGAGAATTTGTCAACGAATCGTTTGGCTGTTCCGTAGTTTTTCTTCGCTTTCTTCGTGTGAAAATTTTATCCTTCGCCCATGGTTCACGTTGGCATCGGTTATGACGTTCATCAATTGGTCGCCGGGCGCAAGTGCGTCCTCGGCGGCGTGGAGATTCCGCACGCAAAAGGTCTCGACGGCCATTCGGACGCCGACGCGCTGATGCACGCCATCTGCGACGCTGTACTGGGCGCGCTTGGCGAGGAGGACATCGGCCATTTTTTTCCGAATACCGATCCGCGTTGGAAAGGTGTGCCGAGCAAAATTTTTCTGGAAGAAGCGGCTAAACAAGTTATCAAGCGCGGTGGAAAAATTATGAACATTGACGCCACGGTCATCGCGCAGGCGCCCAAAATTTATCCTCATATCACAGAAATGAAAAGACGCATCGCCGCCGCGCTGGGCGTTTCGGAAAAACAGATCGGCGTCAAGGCGACGACGAACGAGCTGATGGGTTTCATTGGTCGTGAAGAAGGCATCGCCGCGATGGCGGTGGCGAGTGTGGATCTGCCTTAAGCTATGAACCCGCGGGAAAACTGGCTTGTCGGGACTGTGCTTTTCGTGGTTACGATGGTTTTGTATTGGCCCGCCATAGGATTTCCATTCGTTAATTTTGATGACCAGCTATATGTTTATGAAAATCCCAACGTAGTCCATGGTCTTTCATGGGATGGAGTCAGATGGGCTTTAACGTCCGTGGTGGCGGCCAACTGGCATCCGCTGACCATGGTGTCGCACATGGCCGATTGGTCGGCCTACGGGCGGTTTGCGGGCGGCCATCATCTGACCAACATCCTGCTGCATTCGACCAATGCCGTGCTGCTTTGGCTGTTGTTAAAACGGATGACAAAATGTTCCTGGCCGAGTGCGCTGGTAGCGGCACTGTTTGCGTGGCATCCGCTTAACGTGGAATCCGTGGCCTGGATTGCCGAACGGAAAAATGTTTTAAGCACATTTTTTTTCATCCTCACGGTCTGGACCTATCTGAGATATGTCGAGCATCCGCAACCGGCAAGATATGCGATGGCATTGCTCCTGTTCGCTGCGGGCCTAGCGGCCAAACCCATGCTGGTGACGCTGCCTTTTATTTTTTTGTTGCTGGACTACTGGCCGCTGCAAAGATTTTCGTCTGGCCAAAATGGGTTGAAAATGGCTGCATGGGAAAACTGGGGATTATTGCTCGAAAAAATTCCGTTCCTGTTGTTTTCGGTGGCTGATTGCGTGATCACGTTTGTGGTGCAAGGCCAAAGCGGTTCGATCCGAAGCCTAGCTGAAGTGACGTTTGCCATGCGCTTGGTGAACATTCCGATAGCCTATCTGGCATATCTTGGAAAAGCGTTTTGCCCATTAAAACTTTGCGTCTTCTACGATTTTCCCGGTCGGCTGCCTATGCTGGCCGGCCTGTTTTCATTAATGTTTTTGTTTGCGGTGACATTTTTGGTCTGGCGTTCGAGATCTAGATTCCGCTGGCTCTTGGTTGGCTGGCTCTGGTATTTGGGTATGCTGGTTCCCGTTATTGGCCTGGTGCAAACCGGTTCACAGGCAATGGCGGATCGCCACACCTATTTGCCGATGGTCGGCATATTTCTCATCCTGGCTTTTGCCCTGAATGAGGTGCTGCTTGAACGGCGGCAACTCCGCCCGTTTGTCGTTGGTGGCGTCATGATATTTCTCCTTTGCGGCCTGATGCTGACCCGGCGGCAATTGATGCAATGGCAAAGCAGCGTCACCTTGTTCACCCAGGCGGTGGCGATCAATCCGGAAAGCCTTTTCTCCCAGGAAATGCTAGGTGCAGCTTTGCACGGAAGTGGCCGCACCACTGAAGCGATTGAACATTATTCCGTCGCCGTGCATTTTCATCCCACTGACCCTGATATGCAATATGTCTTGGGCCGCGAACTGATTGACGCCGGAAGATTTGGCGAAGCTGAAAACCACCTGTCCGTCGCGCTGCTGCAAATGCCCGATAATCCGGTTCTCCGCAATTCTCACGGGGTGGCTTTGATGCAATGTGGCAGGCTGCATGAAGCAGAACTTGAATTTTCCCGCGCCATCGCAAACCAGCGGGATTATTCCAAACCGTATTTCAATCTGGGCAAAGCGCTGCTGGCCGAAGGGCGAAACCAAATGGCCGTCACCAACTTTATCGTGGCCTCGCGGCTTGACCCCGACTGGCCCGAGGCGCTGCAAAATCTTGCCCGCGCCTACGCCGCCGCCGGAGATCAATCCAACGCCGTCAACACGGCCAGTGTGGCCTTGAAAATGGCGCAAGCTGACCAACAAACAAGTCTGGCAGGCCAGATTTTAGATGAATTAAAAACTTACCAAAACATCCTCGGTTCGCAATCATCACCCGCGCAAACTCCGCACTAAAATAAATCATGCCCAAAGCCGAGATCAGTTGGAAGCGCGTCACCGAGGACGGTGAGAAATTGCAGGTTTATGCCCAGCACGTCGGGCACGAGTATCATTTTTTTCATCGCGCCAAGCGGTTCGATGTCTGGCAGCGCGTGAAGGAACCGCCTCTGGAAGACTGGCTGGAATTACTTGATGCCGTGCAGCGACTGGTCAACCGCCGGCGCTATATGCCGGATGATGAGAAGCGGTTGCGCGCCCAAATCATCGAAAAATTTCCGGAGGCGAAAATTTGACCGTCTAGCCAAAGATTATTAGTAACCAAATGGTTAATATGTGGCTCTGAAAGGCTGAAATTATGTTTGTCTCTCCAATTATTTCATGAAAATTTGAGTTTTGTGAAAACAAATTCCAGCGCCTCAAATTTACACCCGGGCACGGGAAACATTCCGTTGCGCGAACGTGAATTGCGCCACGGCCATCGCGGCTGTGTCGTATGGCTCACCGGTTTGTCCGCCTCCGGCAAGTCCACCATCGCCTGCAAACTGGAACGCGAGTTATTTCGACGCGGCTGCCAGCCGTTCATCCTCGACGGCGATTCGATGCGGAAAGGGTTGTGCCGCGACCTGGATTTTTCCGAACCCGCCCGGCACGAGAACATCCGGCGCGTGGGCGAGGTGGCGCGGCTGTTTGCGGACGCGGGGTTCATCTGCATCTCGGCGTTCATCTCGCCGCACCGCGCCGATCGCGACTTCGTCCGCAACCTCATGCCGCCCGGCGCGTTCATTGAGGTGTTTGTCAACGCGCCGCTGTCCGTGTGCGAGCAGCGCGATCCGAAGGGGCTTTACGCGAAGGCGCGTAAAAATGAAATCGAAAATTTCACCGGCGTCTCCGCGCCGTATGAGCCGCCGCTGAAACCGGAAATCGAACTGCGCACGGACAAGCTGACCGTCGCGCAGGCGGTGGAAAAAATCCTTCAACGGCTGGAGAAAAAACAGGGCATCGTTTCCAAGTCTGGCACCCGGCGAGGCAAATCGCCCGGCGTGATTAAATGTGCCGACTGGTGAAGCCGGTTTCGCGCACCGCCAAGATTTCCGGCGCGGTTTTCCGCTGACATTTCGGGCGCATGCTTTATATTGCGTGCATGGCAAGCCGGCCGTTGATTTTAGTTTCCCCCAGCATTGAGAAGAGCGGCGTGGAGTTTCATGATTTATCCGCCAGTCTTTCGGTCAAATATGATTCCGCCGTGCTGCATGCCGGCGGTATTCCCGTGACCGTGCCGACGACCACCGACCGCGTCGTGCTGGCCGAGGCCGTGCGCCGCGTGGAAGGCGTGCTGCTCACCGGCGGCGACGATATCAATTCCGACCTCTACGATCCCAAGCTGCCGCGCAAAATTAAAAAGACCGTCGAGCAAACGCCCGACGGCGGTGCGCGCGACTTGCGCGAACTGATTTTGATCGAGGAAGTTTTCCGCCAGCGCAAGCCACTGCTGGCGATTTGTCGTGGCCATCAATTGCTCAATATTGCGTTCGGCGGGCAGCTCGTCGCGGACATCCGGCAGCAAGTGCCGGGCGCGTTGAACCACCAACAACTCGAAAAGGCGTTTGAATTGGTGCATGAAGCGGCGTTGACACCCGGCTCTTTGCTGGCCAAGATTACCGGAAAGCGCGTTTTGGGCGTCAATAGTTCGCACCATCAGGCGGTGCAAGTGGTGGCGGAACCATTCACGGCCACGGCGGTCAGCGCGGATGGAATTGTCGAGGCCATGGAATTAAAACCGGCGGCGCAGAAAATGCCATTCCTGTTGAGCGTGCAGTTTCATCCCGAACGGCTGACGCCGCGTTACGCCGCGCACCGCGCGATTTTTGACAGTTTTGTTGCGGCCTGTGTCCGAAAAAGTTCAAAAAAATCATGAAAGGTAAAATTCTAATCGTTGATGATGAAAAGGACTTGCGCGACCTGCTCAAGTCCGTTGTCGAAGCCGACTTCACCGTGACCGAGGCGGACAGCGGCGCGGCACTGCTGAAATGTTTTTCACAGGATGCGCCCGACGTCGTCATCCTCGACCTGAAACTGCCCGACGCCAACGGTCTTGACCTGCTGCCGCAGATCAAAAAAACCTGGCCGGACTGCGAAGTGGTCGTGCTGACCGGCGAAGCCACCTTCGAGGCCGCCGTCGAGGCGACCAAGCGCGGCGCGTATCATTTCATCAACAAGCCGTTCAACCTTCAGGCACTTCAAGTCACCATTGGCCGCGCGCTGGAAAGCCGCCAGCAAAAAGAAGAAAACAATTCCCTGCGCCGCGCCATCTCCACCATGAGCGGCAGTTCCGCGCCCGTCTTTCAGAGTCCTGCCATGCAGAACGTCGTCCGCACCGTCGAACGCGTCGCGCCCGCCGACGTCACGATTTTGATTACCGGCGAAAGCGGCACGGGCAAGGAAGTCATCGCCGACCTCATTCACAATTTAAGCCCGCGCAGCAAAAATAAAATCGTCAAGGTCAATTGCGCCGCGCTCCCGCGCGAACTCATCGAGAGCGAGCTTTTCGGCTCCGTCAAGGGCGCGTTCACCGGCGCGCACACCGACCGCGATGGTTTGTTCCGCCAAGCCGAGGGCGGCACGCTGTTCCTCGACGAAATTTCCGAGATGCCGATTGACACGCAGAGCAAGCTGCTGCGCGTCTTGCAGGATCAAAAAGTCCGGCCCGTCGGCGGCAAGACCGATTACCAGACCAACTGCCGCATCATCGCCGCCACCAACCGCAAGCCCGAGGACGCCATCAAGGACGGCAAGTTGCGCGAAGATCTGTTTTACCGCATCAGCGCGATTTCCGTTTATCTCCCGCCGCTGCGCGAACGGCGCGAGGACATTTTGCCGCTCGCCAATGCCTTTCTGAAACGCTTTGCCTCGCAGGCCAACCGCACGCTGCGAGGGTTCACGCCGGCGGCTGCCGAACGCCTCGCCGGTTTCGACTGGCCAGGCAACATCCGCCAGCTCCAGAACGAAATCCAGCGCGCCGTCCTGCTCTGCGAAGGGCCGGACGTGGACGCCAGCGATTTGTCCGTCAGCGAAATCCGCATGGTTCCGTCCGAAGGCCACGACACCAACTTCACGCTGCTCGAAGGTGTTGAGCGCAACGCCATCATCCAGATGCTCCGCGAAACCGGCGGCAACAAACTCGAGACCGCCAAGAAACTCGGCATCGGCCGCCAGACGCTCTACAACAAAATCAAGGCTTACGGGATTGAGACTTAAATCATGCGCGCACAGTCAGTCATCAAACGACGTTTGCTGAAAGAACTGATTGCCCTATTCGTGTTTGTGATTATCGGCGGCATATTTACTATGCCTATTTTTACTACTAATGGCGAGATTTCAAGCCGTTCCAAGTTGATATTGTTCATTTTGGTATTCTGCCGGGTTGCTTGGCAGATATACAAGCGCACCTTCCGCTTCAGAAATTATTTCATTTATTTTGCGGTGTTTATTGGATTCTGTATTTGGTTAGATTCATACGCGAACGAATGAGGCTAAACGCCTAGATAGGCTACAAATTTTCTTCGGCCCAATTTGGCCGATTCAATCTCAAAGTTTTTTCAGTTCCGAATTCGCCAATTGAATCAACGGCTTGATGGTCGCCGCATCGAATTGAAATTTGCAGCCAGCCGCCGCAAATAATTCCGGCAGCGGACGCGAGCCGCCGAGCGCGAGGGATTTTTTGTAATCTCTCAGCGCCTTCGCCTTGTTCGCCTTGGAATTCGCCCAGACCTGCAATGCGCCGAGTTGCGCGATGCCGTATTCGACGTAGTAAAACGGATGCAGAAAAATATGGAGCTGCCGATGCCACGAATGCGCGCGCACTTCCTCGAAGCCGGAAAAATCCACGTCGCCGCCGAAGCGATCCATTAGTTGCAGATACGCCGCCTTGCGTTCGGCGCGCGTATGATTCGCATGCGTGTAAATCCAATGTTGAAACGCGTCCACTGTCGCCATCCACGGAAAAAATCCGATGATGCCTTCGAGATGCGTCTTGCGCGCGCGATTCGCCTCGGCCGTCGGATAAAATTCTTCCAGAAATTCATTGCCCAAAAGTTCCATCGCCATCGAAGCAACTTCGCAAAATTCAATCGGCGCGCCGCGATACGCATACAAATCCTCGTCGCGCGTCGCCTGCGCGTGGAACGCGTGACCGGCCTCGTGCAACAGCGTTTCCACGTCGCGCTGCAAACCGATCGCGTTCATGAAAATGAAAGGCACGCGCGCTTCGGACAAAGTGGATTGGTAACCGCCCGGCGCTTTGCCTTTGCGGTTGTCGAGGTCGAGCAATTTCAAATCCTGCATCTGTTGAAAGCCTGCCGCGAGTTCCGCGTCGAGGTGATTAAAAATCTTTTGCGTGCGCGCAACCATTTCGCCGACCTGCACAAAAGGCTTTAACGGCCAGCGATTTTGCGGGTCAACCGCCAAATCCCACGGGCGCAGCTTTTCCAGTTTCAACTGCCGCTGACGCTCATTCTGGATTTCGCGGACGGCGGGCATGATTTCTTTTTCGACCGCGTCATGAAACTGCAAACAATTTTCCGGTGTGTAATCGAACCGGCATTTCTGGCGGAACGCGTAGTCGCGGTAATTTTCAAAACCGGCGTTCTTTGCGATCTGCGTGCGGAGTTTAATCAGCTCGTCAAAAATTTCCTCGCATTTTTCCACGTCTTGCAACCGGCGCTGGGCGACGAGTTCCCACGCTTCCTGCCGCAGCGCGCGATCCGGTTCTTCGAGATAACGGCCCATCTGCACGAGGGTTTTTTCCTCGCCGCGAAAATTCACAGTCTGCGCACCGATGAGTTTCTGATACTGTTGCGAAAGTTTCGCTTCTTCAGTTTCCAGCGCGACGTTTTCGGGACGGAACAACGTGACGTGATTTTTCACGTCGCGATTGAAAACTTCAAAGCGCGCCTTTGGCAACTGATTAAACTGCGGATGCGCGACGTAAATTTTTTCCAGCGTAAATTGTCGCGGCTTGAGTTCCGGCTCGACGTGCTCGACGAAATGCAGATACGCCTTCTCCGCGTCCGCGTTATCCGTGTGGCAGGTCATCGCGATGTAACGGCGTGACGCCTCTTCGTCGAGCGCGGCATTGAGTTCGCTCCAGTCGAGCAGCCATTTTTCCAGTTCGGCGGCGGATTTCACTGCCGCGGCGCGCGTTTCCAATTGGTCAAACAGCGGCGCGATTTGCGGCCAGTCGCCGAGGTCAATTTTTTCAGGGACAAAAGTTCGCGGACGGTGCGCGGCCAGTTTTCCGAACGGCAATAAATTCATCCGCGAAGGATAAGCAAAAGTTGGACAAGGAAAATAAATTTCGGGCCGGATTAGTCTGGGCTGGGTGAAAAATTGGCGGGTGACAAACGCAAAGCCGCTTTACACCGGGGCGCACATGGCTAGAATCGCTTCATGGCTGGCGAATACGATTCCACGGAATTTATTGACACCGATTTCACGGCGCAAAAATCGCCGTTCGCCGCGCCCGCGCCTGAACCGCTGCGCGCGCCCACGCGTGAGGATGTGGATCGCCGGGTGGTGGACGCGCAGCAAAAACTGGTCGCGCTCAAACGCGCGCAGGAAGAACTTGAACGCGAACGCGCCGGACTGGAAGAATTGCGCCGCCGCCAGACGGAATTTCAAACGGGCCGTCAGGAAATCGTCCAGCAACTCACGCGCGGACTCGGTTTGCTCGAAGAAGCCGAATTTGTCGCGCGCCGCGACGCCGAGCAGATGGTCAAGACCGTCGGCGATTTTCGCGACGCGCTCGCCAAAGTGCAGGCCATCCATGACGAGGTCTGGACGAAAGAAAATTTTCAGATCGAACTCACCCGCGCGCTGACGACAATTGAAAATGCGCGGATGGAATGGAATTCCGCGCGGCTCAAACTGCCCGTGCTCGCCGGTGAAAACAAACCGGCGGACGCCGTTGAAAAAAATTCCGCTCTGGCGTCGGTCGCGCCGTCGCTGGCGGATTTGAGTCTCGGACAGCTTTGCAAAATCGGTTTTGCGATGACATGGCCGCTGCTGCTCGTCGCGCTGGGCGCGTTGGGGATTTTCATCGCAATTCTTTTGCGAAAGTAAGACCGCATGGCGTCGTCAAAAAAAAAGCCTGACCCGATTTCCGACAAGGCGCGCGCCTTGAACGATCAGATCGCCGCGCTCGAGGCCGAAATCAAGACGCTCGACACGCAACTCACGCGCACGATGGAGCCAAAATTCCGCTCCACCGCGACGCCGTTCGGTGAAACTGTTTCCCACCATGTGGAAAAATCCGCGCCCGCGCCGAAAGCGAGCGAGCCGGTTTTTGAAGAAGTCAACCGCGCCAAGCTCGCCGCGCGCGACGAGCCGGAAGCGCCGGAAATCTTCAACGAACTTGGCGTGCGCAAATACGACCTGCCGGCGCTGTTCAACCGCGTGCGCAACCATTTTCGCGGCCCGACGACGAGCAATCCGCGCCTCGTCAATTATCTCGCCGCCGGCGGTGTTCAGGGATTGCGCCCGCTGCGCTACGAAAAGCGCGTGGCGCGTAACCGTTTTTTTGCGCTCGTCATCGTCGTGACCGCCGTGCTGCTGGGTTTGTTCCTGATGTTCCTGCCGAGACATTGAAATGAAAAATCAATTGTTCGAACTGGCAGTCGTCACTCGCGACGGAAATTTTATCGCGCGCTATTCGGAAATCGGTCTGGCGGAATTAAATTTCCCCAAGGCGGGACGAGCGTCATCGCGAGCCGTGAACAAAGAAAAATTTTCCGCAAAAATTCGTGGCTGGCATGGTATCACGGAAGCGGCTTTGAAAAATATCCTGGCCGGGCGCGCTCCCAAAAAATTTCCACCGCTGGATTTGATCGGGACTGATTTTCAAAAAGGCGTCTGGTGCGCGCTGCGGAAAATTTCTTCTGGCAAAACAAAAAGCTACGGCGAAGTCGCGCGTGTCATCGGCAAGCCAAAAGCGGTGCGCGCCGTGGGCGGCGCGTGTGGTGCAAATCCGGTTCCGGTTCTGATTCCATGTCATCGCGTGCTGGCGGCGGATGGAAAAATCGGCGGCTTTTCCGGCGGACTGAATTGGAAGCGGACCTTGCTGGCGCG
>PLHK01000154.1 GCA_003139955.1 Limisphaerales bacterium | reverse complement strand
TCAAACAGCGGCTTGTCCTGCGCCGCGTAATGATCCACCGCGAGGCCTTTCCTGGAAAGTTTGCCGAGCAGATCCGCGATGGCCTTGCCCTCAAGGTGCAGATCGGAAACTTTTGCGCGCCGCGTCGGCCCGTCTTTCCTGCGCGTCTCGGTGTCACCGGAAAACAAATCACCGTTCGCCAGCTTGAACGCTTCCAATTCTTCGCCCGTGATAAAATAATGCACCGTGTCATCGTTGCCATCGCGCACCTTGACCATGTATTGCGGCAACGTTCCATCGGCCGCGCGCTTGTCAACATAGCTCGCAAAATCGCCGCCGAGCCGTTTGATGTAGGTCGCGTGCTTGTCGAGCGATTCCAGCAGCGTGAGAATTTCCTCAAGCTGTTTAGGCGCGAACTCGCGGCCATCCGCGAGATTTTTCAACTTCACTTCCTCCGTGCCGTTCTGCAAAAGAATCCGATTCAACTGCACGTCGTCATCAATGTAATCGGTCTTCTTCTTGCGCGTGATGCTATAAAGCGGCGGCTGCGCGATATACACAAAGCCCTGCTTCACCAACTGCGGCATCTGGCGGTAAAAAAACGTCAGCAGCAACGTGCGGATATGCGAACCATCCACGTCGGCGTCTGTCATGATGATGATTTTGTGGTAGCGCAATTTTTCCAGATTGAACGCGCCTTCGCCTTCGCCGTCACCGATGCCCGTGCCGATGGCCGTAATCATCGTGCGGATTTCCGTGTTCTGCAAAACTTTGTCGAGCCGCGCTTTTTCCACGTTAATCAATTTGCCGCGAATCGGCAGAATCGCCTGAAACTTCCGGTCGCGGCCCTGCTTGGCTGAGCCCCCGGCGGAGTCACCTTCAACGATATACAACTCCGTGTTCACCGGATCGCGGTCGGAACAATCCGCCAGCTTGCCCGGCAAGCCGCCGCCGGTGAGCGCGGATTTGCGCACCGCTTCGCGCGCCTTGCGCGCCGCCTCGCGCGCGCGTGCCGCCGTGAGACTTTTATCAATGATACGTTTTGCGATGGGCGGATTCGCATCGAAATACGCCATCAAACCTTCGTAAGAAATTGAACCGACAATGCGCTCCACTTCCGGCGATAGCAGTTTCACCTTGGTCTGCGATTCAAATTTCGGATCGCTGTGCTTCACGGAAATCACCGCTGTCAAACCTTCGCGCACATCATCGCCCGTGATCTGCGGGTCTTTGTCCTTCAAAATTTCATTCGACTTCGCATATTGGTTGATCGCGCGAGTCACCGCGCTGCGGAAGCCGGACAAATGCGTGCCGCCGTCGGGATTGTGAATCGTGTTCGTGTAGCACAAAACCTGATCATTGTAGCTGTCGTTGTATTGCAACACGACCTCGACGTGGACTTCTATTTCCTTGTCGTCCAATTTTTCTTTCAGCTCCTTGTGAAACGAAATCGGCTTCGGATGCAACGGCTCTTTGCTCTTGTTGAGCTGCTTGACGAATTCCTCAACGCCGTTCTTGTAATAAAATTTTTCTGGTTCATTCGCCGTCTGGCGTTCGTCCGTGAAAATAATTTCCAGACCGGAATTCAAGAACGCCAGTTCGCGCAAGCGTTGCGAAATGATGTTCGCCTTGAACTCCGTCGTCTCGCGGAAAATTTCCTTGTCCGGCAGAAACGTGATCAGCGTGCCGGTGCTTTTCGTTTTGCCGATGACATGAAGCTTTTGCACCGTCTTGCCGCGCTCGAATTCCATGTGATGTACCTCACCCTCGCGCGACACCTCGACTTCAAACCATTCGCTCACCGCGTTCACGCATTTCGCGCCGACGCCGTGCGTGCCACCGGAAAATTTGTAGCCGCCCTGACCGTATTTGCCGCCGGAATGCAGCGTCGTCAAAACCAGTTCCACGCCGGGCAAGCCGGAATCTTTGTTGATGTCCACCGGAATCCCGCGCCCGTCGTCGCGGATGGAAATCGAGCCGTCCAGATGGATCGTCACCTCGATGTGATGGCAATGTCCCGCCAGATGTTCGTCCACGGAATTATCCAGCACTTCGCTCACGCAATGATGCAGCGCACGCTCGTCCGTGCCGCCGATATACATGCCGGGTTTTTTGCGGACGGCCTCGAGTCCCTTGAGCTGCGACAGCTTGTCGGCGTCGTAATTGCCATCGGCAATCCGGTCCGGCGACACGTTTTGGTCTTCAGGCGAATCAGAAATACTCGACATAATTATGGTGCAATTCCGGATAAAATTTGGTGCGGCAACGAATGCCTAAAATGTATGAAAAATCAGTTAGTTTCACAATGCGAAACTAAGGTTTTTTTGAGCCAAAAACACCATTAGTTGTGGCGGTTTTTCCTTGCCAGCCGGACATATTGTGTGTGCTTACAACCGGCGTAAGCAAAGCTTGTAACTGGAAATCCAACTCGCTTTTTGCCGAGGCGAACTTTAATTTCTTTGGATGGATTTGACTGCAAAGACCATCGCGCATCCCGACCAATTTGTCCGCCGCCACATCGGCCCCGACGCCGCCGAAAGCGCCGAGATGCTCACGCGGCTCGGCCATAAAAATTTGGACGAACTCATCGCCGCCGCTGTCCCGAAAAAAATCCGCGCGGAAAAGTCGTTGAACCTGCCCGCGCCGCGCAGTGAATCTGAAGCGCTCGCCGAACTCAAAATAATTTCGAGCGAGAACAAAGTTTTCCGATCGTTCATCGGCCAAGGTTATTACGACACCATCACGCCACCGGTCATCCAGCGCAACGTGCTGGAAAATCCGGGCTGGTATACGCAATACACGCCGTATCAGGCTGAAATCTCGCAAGGCCGCCTCGAAGCGCTTTTGAATTTTCAGACGATGGTGAGCGAACTCACCGCGCTCGACATCGCCAACGCCTCAATGCTGGACGAGGCGACCGCCGCCGCCGAAGCGATGACGATGACGCACCGTTTGAAGGACGGGCGAAACGTTTTTTTTGTGTCGGAGGACTGCCATCCGCAGACAATCGAGGTCGTACGCGCCCGCGCCGAGGCACTGGCAATCGAAATCGTCGTCGGCAATCACGAAAGTTTTTCGTTCAGCGAAAAAGTTTTCGGCGCGCTCGTGCAATACCCCGACACCTTCGGCGCGATCCACGATTTCTCCGGCTTCGCGGAAAAAGCACATGCCGCCGGCGCGATGGTCACGGTCGCCACCGATTTGCTCGCGCTCACGCACATCAAGCCGCCCGGCGAATTCGGCGCGGACATCGCGGTCGGCAGCGCGCAACGCTTCGGTGTGCCGCTGGGCTACGGCGGCCCGCACGCCGCGTTCTTCGCCACGCGTGACGAATTCAAGCGCCAGATGCCCGGTCGCATTGTAGGCGTCTCCAAGGATACTCGCGGCAAACCCGCGCTGCGCCTCGCGCTCGGCACGCGCGAGCAGCACATCCGCCGCGAAAAAGCCACGAGCAACATCTGCACCGCGCAGGCGCTGCTGGCAAACATGGCGTCGCTTTACGCGTGCTATCACGGCGCGGAAGGTTTGAAGAAAATTGCGGAGCGCGTTCATGTTTTTACCAAAATTCTCGCCGCAGGATTAAAAGCAATGGGCGGATGCCATCACGTTTGGGAAGAAAAACCATATTTTGATACGCTTGTTGTGGGTAGTTATTCCGGTTCAGCAAAAGATATTTTAGCGATTGCTGAAAAACATGGGGTTAATCTCCGCCTTCTTGATGAAGACAGAGTTGGTATTGCTTTGGATGAAACAGTCAACAGCCGTGATCTTGAAATCCTGTTTCAAATTTTTCTAATCGCGCGAGAGAAAGGACATGGAGTTAAGAAATCTGCCGACGAGAATTTTTCGCCTGAAGCATTTGCTGTTCAGACGAAAGTTGAATTTCCGAATTATTGCAGCCGCACTTCGCCGTTCCTCCAGCACTCCGTCTTCAACCGCTACCACAGCGAGACCGAGATGCTCCGCTACATCAAGCGGCTCGAATCGCGCGACCTTTCGCTCACGGCCTCGATGATTCCGCTCGGCTCCTGCACGATGAAGCTGAACGCCGCCGCGGAAATGTTTCCCGTGTCGTGGCCGGAGTTTGCAAAGATCCATCCGTTCGCGCCGCTGGCACAAGCGCGCGGCTACCAGATCCTTTTCCAGAACCTCGAAGACTGGCTGGCGGAAATCACGGGCTTCGCGGGAATTTCCTTGCAGCCCAACGCCGGTTCGCAGGGCGAATACGCCGGGCTGCTCGTCATCCGCGCGTACCACGAATCGCGCGGCGAGGCGCATCGTAACGTCTGCCTCATCCCGACTTCCGCGCACGGCACCAATCCCGCCAGTGCCGTGATGGCGGGCATGAAAGTCGTCGCGGTCGCGTGCGACCCGAATGGGAACATTGACGTCGCCGATTTGAAAGCCAAGGCCGAGGCGCACAAAAATGATTTGTCGTGCCTGATGATCACTTATCCGAGCACGCACGGCGTGTTCGAGGAAACCATCCGCGAAATTTGCGAAATCATCCACACGAACGGCGGACAAGTTTACATGGACGGCGCGAACATGAACGCGCAAGTCGGTCTGACTTCGCCGGGATTCATCGGCGCGGACGTCTGCCATCTGAATCTGCACAAGACGTTCTGCATTCCGCACGGCGGCGGCGGACCCGGCGTAGGGCCGATCGGTGTGGCGAAACATCTCGTCCACTTTCTGCCCAGCCATCCGGTGTTCACGTCGCGGCTAGAAGACATGGATCATTCCAAGCAGCACATTGGCCCGGTCAGCGCCGCGCCGTGGGGCAGCGCGAGCATCCTCACGATTTCGTGGATGTATATCACGATGATGGGCGCGGATGGACTGACCGAGGCGACGAAGTTCGCCATCCTCAACGCGAATTACATCGCCGCGCGTCTGGAAAAATATTTTCCAACGCTCTACCGCAGCAATGGCCTCGTGGCGCACGAATGTATTTTAGATCTGCGCGCGTTCCACAAAACGACCGCCGAGGATGTGGCGAAACGCCTGATGGATTATGGTTTCCACGCGCCGACGCTTTCGTGGCCCGTCGCCGGCACGCTCATGGTCGAGCCAACCGAGAGCGAATCGAAATATGAACTCGACCGTTTCTGCGACGCGATGATTTCCATCCACGCGGAAATGACGGCGATTGAAAACGGTTCCGCCGACGCGAAAAATAATTTATTGAAAAACGCGCCGCACACGGCGGATCAGATCGCCAGCGACACTTGGAATCGTCCTTACGGCCGCGAACAGGCGGCGTTCCCGGCGAAGAGTTTGCACGACTACAAATTCTGGCCGCACGTCAGCCGCGTGGACAATGTCTTCGGCGATCGCAATCCGGTTTGTTCATGCGCGGGGATGGAAAATTACACAGCTTAAGGCAAGCGATTGGCAAAAAATGGTTGGTCATAGCACGCTATCTGGTGAATGTTATCGGCAGATAGCAACCGACTGACACCATGAAAATTACCGACGTCCTGCGCGCGGAACACGCGGTCTTCCACAATTTGTTCGACCACATCGAAGTCGCCGCGCCGCGCGTGAAAACTTTGGCGGAAATCAAAGGTCTCGCCACGCTGGTGGAAAAGTTGCACGGACCGCATTCCAAGACCGAAGACGATCTGTTCATCGAGCCACTGGAACCTTATTTCGACCAGATGGGACAGAAGGAAACTTTTCACGCCGAGCACGAACATATCGAAGGCGCTTTGGCCACGGTGCAAAAGGCGCGCACGCTCAAGGTTGCCAAAAAAATTCTGCTCAATGCCATCGCCGCCTCGCGCAAACATTTCGACAAGGAAGAACGCATCGTGTTTCCGCTGGCCGAACGCATCCTCAAGGCGAAGACGCTGAACGAACTGGGCGAAGAATGGCTCCGCCGCCGGCAGGTTTCAAAATAATCAGGCCAGCTCGATGCCGACGGGGCAATGATCGCTGCCCATGATTTGCGGCTGGATGCTGGCTTGCTTCAAACGCGGGCGCAGCGATTGCGAGATGAGAAAATAATCAATGCGCCAGCCGACGTTCCGCGACCGCGCGCCGCTCATCGGACTCCACCAACTGTAATGTCCCCCGCCCTTTTCAAATTCGCGGAAGGTGTCCACGAAGCCGGCGTTCACGAACGCGCTGAACCCATTGCGTTCCTCGATGGTGAAACCGTGATTGCGCACATTGGCTTTGGGATTCGCGAGATCAATTTCCGTGTGCGCCACATTGAGGTCGCCGCAGAAAATGACGGGCTTTTTCTTTTCCAGTTTTTTCAGGTAGGCGAGAAAATCTTTGTCCCACACCTGGCGATACGGTAGCCGCTCCAGTTCGCGCTTGGAATTTGGCGTGTAAACATTGACCAGAAAAAAATCTTTATACTCGGCGGTGAGCACGCGGCCTTCCTTGTCGTGCTCGGCAATGCCAATGTGCGGCGCAACTTTGAGCGGACGTTCCTTGGTGAAAATCGCCGTGCCGGAATAACCTTTCTTTTCCGCGCTGTTCCAATAAGTCGTGTAAGTTGCTGGCCAAAGTTGTTCGACTTGATCCGACATGCATTTAATTTCTTGCAGGCAAAGAATGTCCGGCTTCTCAGCATCGAGAAACTCCAGAAAGTTTTTCTTCAGCACGGCGCGCAGGCCGTTGACGTTCCACGAAATCAGTTTCATGAGCGGAGAAAATAAACCACAGATGCACACAGATAAACACGGATTTGGAAAACTGAAAAGTCCTGACGGATTTTGGTCATGAGGTCGTCAGGCAGCGCCAGGCATATTGAAATCCATTTTCAGTTTTCCGCCTGAAAGACGAGGACGCTCAACGGCGGCAAATTAAATTCCGCCGAAAATTGCTGGCTGTGGACGGGGGCGTTTTGCGCCGTGACGCCGCCGAAATTTCCCTGGTTGCTGCCACCGTAGATTTGCGCATCGCTGTTCAAGGCTTCCTTCCATCGGCCGCCGCACGGCAGGCCGATGCGATAATGCGGGCGCGGCACGGGTGTTAGATTCAGGATGACCACCGAATGATTTTTACCATCCGCCGTCTGGCGCAGGAATGACAACACGCTATTTTCCCGGTCGTTGCAATCAATCCAATTGAAACCCGCGTGGTCGTAATCGCCTTGCCAGAAGGCGGGCGATTTTTTGTAGAGCGCGTTCAAGTCCGCGACAAATTTCTGCGCACCGCGATGGAACGGGCCGGCGTCCAGCAGCCACCAGTCGAGTTGCGCATTTTCGTTCCATTCTTTCGTCTGGCCAAATTCACCGCCCATGAATAACAATTTTTTACCAGGAAACAGCCATTGATAGGCGAGCAGTGTGCGGAGATTGGCAAATTTCTGCCAGTCGTCGCCGGGCATCCGCGTGATGAGCGAGCCTTTGCCGTGGACGACTTCATCGTGCGAAAGCGGCAGCACGAAATTTTCGTTATGATGATAGAGCATCGCGAACGTGAGGTCGTTCTGATGATATTTGCGATGGATCGGTTCGTGTTTGAAATAGCCGAGCGTATCGTGCATCCAGCCCATGTTCCACTTGAAAGAAAAACCGAGGCCGCCGAGGTAAGGCGGGCGCGTGACCTGCGGCCACGCGGTGGATTCCTCGGCGATGGTCATCACGCCGGGAAATTCCGTGTGCGTGATGTGGTTGAATTTTTTCAGGAACTCGATCGCCTCGAGATTTTCGCGGCCGCCGAATTGATTGGGAATCCATTCGCCGGATTTGCGCGAATAATCGAGGTAAAGCATCGAGGCGACGGCGTCCACGCGCAGGCCGTCAATGTGAAAGCGCTCGCACCAGAACAGCGCGTTGGCGACGAGAAAGTTGGAGACCTCGTTGCGGCCAAAATTAAAAATCAGCGTGCCCCAGTCCTGATGCGCGCCTTTGCGGGGGTCTTCGTGCTCGAAGAGCGCGGTGCCGTCGAACTTGGCAAGCGCCCATTCGTCGCGCGGAAAATGTGCGGGCACCCAGTCCACGATGACGCCGATGCCGGCCGCGTGCAGCGCGTTGACGAGAAATTGAAAATCCTCCGGCGTGCCGAAGCGGCTGGTCGGCGCGTAAAAGCCGGTGACCTGATAGCCCCACGACGGATAAAACGCGTGCTCGGCCACGGGCATGAATTCAATGTGCGTGAAGCCAAGACGCGTGACATATTCGACGAGCGGCTTCGCGAGTTCGCGGTAACTCCACGATTCGGTCGCGGTTTTTTTCTGCCACGAGCCGACGTGCATCTCATAGACGCTCATCGGCGAACGCAGCGCATCACGTTCGCGCCGTTTTTTAAGCCACGCATCGTCGCTCCACTTGAAATTTTTGGTTTCCCAGACGATCGCCGCCTGCTTGGGCGCGACCTCGAAGAAAAAGCCGAAGGGATCGGTGTTCAATTTGATATGGCCATGCGCGTCGCGGATCTCGAATTTGTAATGCGCGCCCGGCCCCACGCCGGGAATGAAAATCTCCCAGACGCCGGATGCACCGAGCAGACGCAGCGCGTGAAAGCGCCCGTCCCATTGGTTGAAATCGCCGACGACGCTGACGCGCTGCGCGTTCGGCGCCCACACCGCGAAGCTCGTGCCATGAACACCGTCAATCGTGCGCAATTGCGCGCCGAGTTTGTCGTAAATTTTCCGCTCGTCGCCCTTGCCGAACAAAAACAAATCAGATTCGCCGAGCGTGGGCAAAAAGGAATAAGCGTCGCGCGTGCGGCGGGTTTTTCCAGATTTATCCGTGACGACGAGGTCGTAAGCGTAAACGGAATTCGCCAGTCGGGTGACGCCTTCAAAAATATCGGTGTTCGGAATGCGCGTGAGTTCAAACTTGGGCTTGTCCTTTTCATGCACGGGCTGGACTTCGACTTTTTTGGCGTCGGGCAGGAGCGCGCGAGCCACCACGCCTGACTTGTCCCCGAGCGGGTGCATACCGAGCAGCGTATGCGGGGATTGATGGGTCAGCTCGACCAGACTGCGAAGTTCGTCAGGCGTCAGAATCATGCAAATAAAAATAACAAGTTATCGGAAAGGCAGCGATACAATTTCATGCCACCTTGCCCGATGCCGGTTTCGAATCATGGCAAAACACTGGTTTGACTGGGTTCGTTTCAGTCTAGCAGCGCAATTTATGTCCGGGCAAAAAATCGCTTCAAATCTCACCGTTATCAGCTTTTCTCGGGTTTTCAAGATGGGTTCGTTTGGCAAAAATGGATTTATAGTCAAGGCGAGACCATCATTATCACCGGCGGCGGCACCGCCTCGCCCAGCCGCCTCCGTTGCAACCGTTCCAATTGGTTCATGGCACGATATAACTGACGCTCCAGCTTCGTCTCATAACGCATGATTTTATCCAACACCTCGGGGGATGGCAGCACCGCCGCCGCCTGCCGCGCCGCCTCAACCCCGTCTTCATGCTCCTCACATTCAGGATTGTGCCATGAAATGAACTCCAAACGTTTGTCAATATAAGCCAAGACCTCCGCTTGCTGTCTGCCACGCAACGCCGACAATTCCAAACCTTCGGAATTCTGCTGCCACCTTGAACGTATTTTTTCCAGTTCTTCCGACAGGCGGTTCGGTTCACCGTGGAAATACGCCAAACGGACGGCGGCTTCATTCAATTCGCCTTCCTGTTCGACCAGGGAGCGGATCTGCTTCAATTTATTTCCAATGATAAAATTCCCCAAAACCGAATTTTCCATGTCATACACCGGATCCCCATGCGCTTCCCATCGCTGGCGATCCAGCACAGGATTCTGATGTTTACGATCCCACTGCCCCGCATCCACGTTCAAGGCGATTTCGCCCGTCTCCGCTTTCAACGCCCGGCGCAACCGCCAGTGCGCGGTCACAATCTGGTCCACCAGCATTTCCTCCAGCAGGCCGACGGGCTTCAAATCCGCGCACAGCCGTTGGTGCAAGGCTGCAAATTCCCGGTCATCTTCCTTGAGACACCGGCCACGCACCACCGCTGCTTTGGACAGGATGCCGTGTTTAAGTGCGTTCATTTTAGATATGGCCCGGCCCTGCGGCGTTTTGGGGCCGGTGGATTTCCGGGCGTTCCGACGGTTGGCGGCGAGTTTTGCCGGCGATATGGACGTTGTTTTTTGTGCATGCATGGCAACCTCACTAGTAGCGTCCCCGAATATGGCGGTTGTAATATGCGCCCATGGACGAGGCGTTCATAAATCCGGCATAAACCGAATAGGGCACGCCGGGATGGTCGTAAATGCGTCCGGTGTGGAACTCGACGGTCAGCGTGTAACCATCATAGCCCACGGCGCGGATGGCCGAGGAATTGACGAGAATCAATGTCATGTTATTTCATGGTTAATTGTTTGATGGTCATGCTCATGGCATTCCGGACATGATTAAAATAACATGGGGAAAAATGGAAAACTGGACTTCCGAAGGGAGAATTGGATGCTTGCCGCAGAATTCTTGATGCTTGGCGCAAGTAAATGCGCAAGTCCTCAATAACAAGAGCTGATTAGCCCGATGCTTGACGCAGATTTACCGATGCTTGGTGCAAAAGTGAAGCGCCGAAAAATGCACCAAGGACTTTTTTTGGAAATTTTTACGAACCGCCACCGGTCGATGTTGCCCAACGGACGGTGGCCGCGCGTTGCGCCTTTTTAAGGCGATTTGCCTGATGATAAACCGCAACGAAATCACTTAACGAATCCGCCAAACCAAAGGGATAATTTAAGGCGTCATGTTCCCGAAATAGTTTTATCTCTTCCTCAATTTGTTCATCTGTCGGCTCTTTTTTTAAATTTAATCTTAAATTTAACCGCCGCCACTCCCGAAAGATTTTCATCCGGTCTTCCGGCCTTTTTTTACGCAACACCCGGCGGAGCCACTCGTCCAGTGACATGGGAGATTTGATTTTTGGCAACCGGCCCATTTTTTATTTTTAGACTATCTTCTTGGCCATATGCTCGTCGAGGATTTCCTGAACGGTCAGCGGCAGACGCCATAATCTGCTGCCGGAACGGCGTCCGGCGGTTACTTCCGGCCGCGAAAGCCGCCGGCTATGTGTGGAAATTCAAAAAACTTTGACACGAATTGCAGGAATTGGCGCAAATTTTCAAGGCGACGGAGCACGTTTCTCCTTCTCCTTGGGGAGAAGGCCGGGATGAGGGTGGTCGTGAATCAAATTTGTCTATATCCATCCTCAAAAGCAGAATGTCGAATGTAGCCCGAATATCCAAAAAGTTTTAACAGCAAAATATTAATTGCTCCGGCAATACGAGATTCAGCCAGACTGATTTCTTTCAAATCATCCTCGGAGCGTGTTGCATATTTTGATTGATGAACAGAAGGATTGCGTGCGCGTCGCCATGCTTTGAGAACAAGTTCCATGTCATCTTTCCATTGAAGGCCAAAATGACTGATTATTGCTTCAAACATGCGCTCTGCATTAAATACTTCCGAAGTTCGGATCACTGATTGAACACGTTTATATCCGTCGTCACTTTCCAAAAGCTTTGAATCCATCTGTCCAAGGACAGTTTTCTTTGCCTGCTCAAAAGAATTATAAAGTGGATTTTCGATTCGAGCCTTTTCTTCCAGCTTCAACTCTTTAAAAATATGCCTCACTACATTTTCAAACAGAACGCATAGAGTTAGCGTTGTAATATCACGATGGACTCCTTTGCTTCCTGCCTGACGAAATAAGAACATAAGATAGGCCACTTCTTCGCTTAACGTAGATTCGGTTTCAAAGAATTTTGTTATCAATTTGATGGTGTCTGGAAAATCCCAATTAATTGAGCCTGTCTTTGCATTAAATGCCAGAGTTTTAGGAAATGGAGCATGGATTGTTTTTGCGAGACGTTTTGCTGCAGTAACGCGGTCTATGAGTTTTTGTCCCGCACGCCAATATTGGATGCGATACGGCCAAGCATTCGTGCCATTTACAAGTGCAAGTGCATTCATAAAGGCATAAAACCTTTTCCAATCTTTTTCCTCTCCTTGGGAAGTATATTCTTTTTTCGATTCAAGAGAAACATGCAGGTCAGAAGTGTCCTCTGATTTAGTTAAAACAAAATCAAAGTATTCGGTTTCACCTTTGATTTCTTTACCCCAACTCAACGTATTAAGAGGATATTCGAGGAGCGTAGCGTAAAATGACACATTGTCTTCTGTCTTATCTAAACCGAAGCCGGTCGGCGGCATTTTATTTTGTTCCAAAAATTCTTTGCGCTCTTTGCGCGTGCCCGCCTCCCAACCCGTTGGAATAAGATCAATTGGATGAATATCTATTGTGCATCTTGTAATGTTCCCAGGCCACAGCCATTGCCTACTTCCAATTGGATGTATATGCTCACATTTGAACCTCAAAGTATCCTCAATAAGCCCAGCCAATTTCCAATTATCCCTCTTAGTGTAAACACCAGTCCGAACTTCGGGAAGCTTTTCTCCTTTGTCCGGTTCGTCTTTACTGATGGTGACTTCGACTTCGATTTTCTTGCGATTAATGTAAAGCATTCCCTTGCCGCGCAATTCTTGGCTACCGGTATTGATAATTATTTCGTCAACTCGAAGTTTATCAGAACCTTTTCGGACAATTTTGACAAATTCGTCTGCTGTCATGCCAGCTTCCTCGCAATCTGCTCGTCCAAGATTTCCTGCACGGTCAGGGCAACGATGACTTTGTGGCTGCGCTTGAAGAACGCGTCAATCTCCGTCAACGCATCCGAACTGAAATCGAACGAGATGAAGAAACCTTTCTCGCAATCCTCGCGCATCATCACGGCCTCGAACGCGTCAATGTCCGGGCGACCGGCCTTGTCTTTTTGTTTTACCTGAATCGGATACCAGCGTTCTTGCAGCAAGAGTTCGCCTTCCTGTTTTTTGCGCGGCGTGGCATTGGCGCTCACAGGGAAGATGCGACCATCAATGCCCATGTCGCCGACCTGCACTTTGTTGGGGATGCCGCCGAGGGCGATGACGGCCCAGTTCTCAAATTCAAACGGCGGGATGACGCGCAGCTTCTCCACCGTCCACGGCAGGTCGCGGACGACGAAGCCGCGTCCGGCGCGCCAGAGCGGTTCGCTTTCCGGCAAGCCGCAAACGTCGCGCAGGCGTTTAGCCATGACGCGACAGGCGGTGGGCGAAATATCAATGCCAATCCACTGGCGTTTCAAATTCTGCGCCGCGACGAGCGCCGTGCCGCAACCGCAGAACGCATCTAACACAATGTCGTTCTCGTTGCTGCTGGCTTTAATCATTCGCTCCAAAAGTGCGAGCGGCTTTTGCGTTGGATAACCAAGACGTTCGGCAGCTTGTGAGTTCAGAGGTTCAATGTCATCCCAAACATTGCCAAAGAGTGTGCCGGGCATTTCATCCAAATAATTTTTGATTCGGATTCTGCCGTCTTGATCCTTCGGGAAATAAAGCTTTCCTTCGGCATCCAATTTTTCCATCACTTCGCGAGAGATTGACCAGCCATTGGGATGTGGTTTGTAACCCTTATATTCATAAGTCAGATTTGGCCTTGGAGATGGACTTCTCAAATCACGAGTGGTGTATTGACGGCCATCGGCGTCAACATTGCTGTAATGTGATTTGATATATTCTTGAGAATAGGGTTGGTAAAGCGGATTGAACGTATATTTAGCGTCGCCACCCGTGTAAAACATAATTGAATCACTTTGGTCACCAAATTTACGTTTTGCATCACTGTGGCTGCTGGTTCTCTTCCAGATGATTTCGTTCTGAAAATTATTTTCACCAAGAAGACCATCAAGCATGACCTTGACGTAGTGGCTGGCGTGCGAGTCGCAGTGGTAATAAAAGCTGCCGGTCTTTTTGAGGACGCGGGCGAGTTGCACGCAGCGCGGGCGCATATAGTCAATGTAGGCCTTGGTGTTCTCGTGGCGGTCTTCAAAGGCGCGCTTCTCCTTGGTCTCACCCCAAAAGGCTTCATAGTTGCGATTGGAGTTGAAGGGCGGGTCGATGTAGATCAAATCCACACAGGCATCCGGCAGCTTGGCGAGCGATTCCAGATTGTCGCCGCAATAGACGACGCGGGTGTCGAGGAGGGAAGAAGATTTCAGCCGGGGTGAAGCGGCGGTTGGTTTCGCAGCGGCCTTTTTTGCCATGCGCGAAGTGTGCGCGGGAAACGGGGCGGCGTCAATTCCGGGCGAGCCAGGCGCGCGCGCTGAGGTTCGGGATATGTGTGGGATTAATACAACTCTTTCAGAGTTGATGAATTTGATTTCGGTTCACCCAGGGTAGCTCGTTCCGCGCAACCCCGGGCTGGATGATTTAATCCCGTTGGGATTTGGGCGGGGCGAGGCAGATCAAATCCACGCAGGCGGCGGGCAGCTTGGCGAGTGATTCCAGATTGTCGCCGCAATAAACGACGCGGGTGTCGAGGAGGGCAGACGGTTTGGGGGGGAAACCTTTTGCGCCATGCGCGAAGAGGGCGCGGGAAACGGGGCAGTTTCAATTGCGGGCTGGTTCCTAGAACAGCCCTGCTGGAAAAACAAAGAGGCCGGACACTACTCCGGCCTCCTTGGGAACAACACACTTAAAGTTTTAGTTGGAGTCACTACTTCCAACGTCATCAGCATACTCAATCCGCGGATGGTTACGAGTCACCAGTTCTGGGTACATGAACCCGCCGGGAGTAGGCCTCTGACGGATGTAGATTTATTGAAAAAGCCCGTAAAGATTGAATGAAATAAGCGTTTTGACTGATCACAAAGGACCGTCGCCAAAAAGCAGCGGGGTCATATTCTTTGCAAACGCAAGGCCGGCTCACAAATGTAAGCTAGTTGATTGAGAAATTATTTGAAGACGCAACGCGCTGCGGGCAAGGTCTTTCAGATAGGAGAAAAACGTTTTGCCAAAGAAGGCCTCACAAGAAATAAATGCCATCATCAAGGCGGTAAACGCCCGCGATGTGCGGCTGCGCAAATTGGAAAAATTGTCCCATGACTCGTCGAATGGGGTGGTTTTCGATGGCAGAAAAATTCACTCATCGGATTCAAGAACGAAATCAAAACGCTAGGGCACCGTGCCGTGACCCGCGCTTTTAACGCCGGACGCGTTTGAGCCGGGGCACAGCCGGTTTGGGCGGGTGAAGGATATAATCCGGTGAACCCGATTTTGCTCCAGATGAAAATTCAGAAGCCGGCAACGACGCGGGACACCTGCTGCGCGTGCGACGCCAGTTTACCTTCGGTCCAGAGAACATAATGTGACCGCGCGATTTTCTGCGCCACGGGCAGTTGCGCCGCGCTGCGCTGCCGGATCTGTTCCGGCGACCAGCCGCGCGCGGCGAGGCGTTCGCGTTGCGATGCCGGCGAACAGGCGACGCAGATGATCTTTTCAAAATGATTTTCGGCGGCGGTCTCAAACAGGAGCGGGATGACGACGAGGGCGAGCGGGCAGTTTTCCTGCCGCCAATTTTCCACCTGCGCGAGCCACGCCTCACGGATGCGCGGGTGTAAAATGGCCTCGAGCTTTTGGCGCGCGCTGGTATCGGCAAACACGAGGCGCGCCAGTTCGTCGCGCTTCAGGGTTCCGTCGGCGGCCAGGAATTCGCCGCCGAAGACCGTCTGGATCTCCGCCAGGGCGGGCTGGCCGGGTCGGACCAACTGGCGGGCGAGCTCATCGGTGTCCACGACGCGCGCGCCGAGTCCTGAAAAAAAAGCGGCGGCGGTGGATTTGCCCATCCCGACGCCGCCGGTCAAGCCGCAGAGTTTCATGCCGGATCAGGGGCCGACCACGACCCGGTAGAAGCGCATCAGGTAGTTGGTCGAATCAAAGTTGGTGTAGCTGAACGGAATCACGTTGGTGAAGACGGGCACCCAGGAAACGAGGTTGGTGGACGCCTGGACGATGGCGGACTGGCCGGCCGCGCCCGTGACCGACAAATGGAACGCGCCGGTGCCAACGGTGTAGCCGGTCGTCAATTGCGGCGGCGTGGCCGAACCGGAGACGAGCAGCGTGGCCGCGCTGATGTTGTCGTCGGGATTCGGATCGGTGGTGGTCGCATACACCTGGGCGGTGTTGGTGTAGAGGCCCAAGGCGGCGGAACTGGCGTAAAAATTCAACGTCAACCCGGCACCGGCATTGACGGGGAGGTTGCCGACCGTCCACGTGAGCGTGTCGCCAGTGACACTTACCGCGCCGGCGGTGGCGTTGGAGGAAACCAGCGTGACGCCCGTGCCGGGAACGGGCAGGGTATCGGTGATGTAAACATTGGTGGAGGCCGACGGGCCATAATTGGTGACGGACAGCGAGACCGGCCAGGTGGTGTTGGCAGTGAGCGTCACACTGGCGGGGGTGGCGTAAACCTGGTTGTCCGCCGCGTAACCGACCGGGCTTTCGGTGGTGAGCGCGACCGACCAGCCATTGGAAATGATGCCGGTGTCCGCCACCTTGTCATCCTGCACAAACAGAAACCAGTCGCCGTTGGGATTGCCGCCATTCATGACGCTCAAAGTATTGCCCCACGGCGGCAGCGGCGCGGAGATGATCGGCCCGCCGCCGCCGCCGCCGGCAAGAGCGTTGATCAGGTTGATGCCATTGGGGGTGCCGAGTCCCGTGGCCAGATCATAACCCGGCACGGCAAAAAAGTTGGTCAGGCTTTGATCCCAAGTATTGTCACCGGCAATGATGTCATGAAAACAATTCGTATAGCTGGCGGTTTTGGCCAGAGCATAAACCGCCGGAGCCAGAAAACCGACGGAAGGCTTGCCGTTGATGGCGGCCTGCTGGTTGACCAGCGCCATGAAGCCGGCCCATAAGGGCGAGGCACAACTCGTGCCGCCCACCAGGCTCTGGCTGCCGCCGCTGGAAACGATAAACACATTGTCGCCCGTCAAGGCCACGTCGGGAACATTGCGATAGGTGGTGGAACCATGATTGGTGGCCATGCTGATGCCCTGCTGCCAGCCGGGGATGTTCACATCGGTGCTGATGCCACCGCTGCTGCCGGCATATCCATCCGGATTCCAATTGTAATCGCCGACGAAACCCCAGTTCCAAACTTTTTCCGACGCGTACGAGGTGGCCACGCCGTTCATGGTCAACGTCGTCCCGCCGACAATGGTGATGTTCGGATCCTCGCAAGAGCCATAAGGGATCGGGCCAACCCACGCATCGCCATCGCCGGAGGCGTTCAAGAAGGTCTGCCCTTGCACGGCGAGCTGTTTATATAATTGTTCCGTGGTCGCATCCACGGGATAGCCCCAGGAAGCGCTTAACTGCTTGATCGTATTGCTGGCCGCCATGCTGCTCAAGATGTCATCGGCATTGCCGGCCGGGCCGGCCTCAAACACCACGACCCGGGACAATCCCGGAGCCATCGAGATGGAGGTTTCGATATCGAGACACACTTCGTCGTTATTCACACCCGGCGTGCCATTAAAACCGTCCAGCAGCACGTTCTGCAACGGCACATTGGGCAAACCGGCCAGACCTTCATACGTGGCAATGTCGCTGGCATAGTATCCGTCAAACTGCAACAGACCGACACTCTGGCCGGAGCCGTTCAAGGCGGTGCCCGGCGCGTAGGCGTTGCGGAAATCCGAACCCAGGTAACCACCACCCGGGGCGGAACCAATGCCCGGTTTGATTTTCGACGCCGGCATCTTTTCTAAAAACGGGTGCGGCACAACATAGTTGTTCAGGCCCTGAACGTTCAAGATGGGCAGATTCGCGTCCACGGACGGCTCAACATCAGGGGCAAAAAAATCCCGCGGCTCCTTGGGATGATGATACGTGGACAGTTTGACATGAAAGGTTTTTTCAATATCAGCAACCTGGCCATCCACATCCACGAGCATCCGGTTGGGGTGGGTGCGCGTCACGGTAAATCCGTTGGTCCGGGCAAAATCCAGCACAGCCTGATAATCCGCCGGGGTGGGACCAAACTGGGTCGCAAACTGATCCGGCGTCAGATAGTGATGATAGCTGGGACTGGCGGGATCATTGATCTGCTGCAACAGCGCATCCAAACCGGCCTGGTTGTGCAAGGGCAAGCCGATGGCGAGACGGAGATGGTTGGTGGATACCAGCCGGCCGGTCGAAACCAGTTGCGAGACCATGGCGGGCACATGGCCGGACAAGGTCGTCAGGCCGGGCAACGCCGCCGCCGCCGGCCAGACCAGTCCCGCCACCGCCAGCAGGCCGAGTCCCATCTTGAAAAACGTCTTGCTCATAAAATCTCTGGTTGAAAGGTGCGCGACATGGCATCAGGGGAAATTTTGCACCGGATAAAACTGCGTCGGCTTGTTGGTGCTGGTGGTGAGCCGGTTTTGCGTCAACGACGAGGCGGCCGCGTCGTCAAAGTTCAGGGTGATGTTGGTCACGCTGTTGCCGTTGGTGCCACCACCGACATGGGCCATGATCAAGGTATTCGTTCCCGCCGGCGAAACCACGAGCGCATCGATGTCATGCGGGTACGTGTGGGTCAGTTTGTTCAGCGTCACAGTGGCCTTGATCAGCGTGGAGCCGATGCCGCTCACATTGATGGCGGAGGGATACGGCGAGGCGTTGGTGTCATCCAGGATGACAATGGCGTTGGTGCTGGCGAAGCTGGTCGTCCAGTTGCCGATGCTGAAATGAAAACTCGCCGTGCCGATGGGCTTGGCATTGTCATAGAGCGCAAAGGTCGGCGCGATGGCGAACGAGTTGGTGCTGTGCGCCGTGAAGGTGAACGGCTGCGACACCGAGTGGCCATAGACCGTCAGCGGCCCATAGACCTGGCTGGCGGGACTTGGTGAAACCACGCCGTTGGTGGTCAGCAGATACGCGATGAGGTTGGTCACGTTCAGCCCGGCGCTGTCGCGCAGCCCGAACAGCACCTGCACCGTGTCGTTGGAACCGATGACACCGTCAGACAAATGCGACGTGTAATTGGTGACCACCTGCGCGCCCGCCGGGATGACGAAGCTGCCGCCGTTCTCCAGAATGGTCAGGGTCGCCACGCTGGGCGGCACGAGGTAACCGTTGACCGGATTGAGCAATTGCAGCAGCACGGTGAGGTTCGGGTTGACGACGCTGTTGGCGATGATGGGCACGGAGAACGTCTGGCTGACCACGCCATTGCTGAAGACCAAGACGCCGTTGGTCGAGACAAAGTTGATGCCGTTCACCGCCGTGCCGTTGGTGGCGAGATAGTTGACGGAAACGACGCTGTTGGTATAGCCGGTCCGGTTGACGGTGATATTGGCAAAAACGCCATTCTTGAGCACGGTGTAACCGGATTGCGAGAAGCTCAACCCGGCGTTGCTTTCGGCGATGACCACCGACTCGGTGCCGGGCGGGGTGATCTGGCCGGGGGCCGTCGCATTGGTCAGCACCACGGAGAAGACCTTGTTGCTGCTGACCAGAGTGTTGTTGTAAATGGTCACCGGGAAGGTGTTGGTCGCGACGCCGCCATTGAAAACGAGCGTGCCGCTGGCGGCTTGATAATCCGTGCCCGCCTTGGCGCTGCCATCCACCGTGTAATAACCGACCGATATGCCGTTGGTGCCCGCCGGCTCGACCCGCGGGTTGGAGCAGACCACCGTGACGTTGGCGACACCGGAATTCTTCAGCACCGTCATCGTGCCGGCGCTGAAGCTCAAGCCGGCATCCGCGTCCTGCTCGATCACGACGGTGCTGCTCGGGGCGAGCAATTGCGCGCCGCCGGTCGGGTTGGACAACTGGACGCTGAAATTCAAATCGCCGGTGACATTCGTGTCATACAACAGCGGAATGGTGATGGACTTCAGCGTCTCGCCATTGGTGAACTGCAATAAGCCGCTGGTGGCGGTGTAATTCAGCCCGGCCACGGCCGAGCCGTTGACCGTGCCGTAATTCACGGTGACGATGCTGTTGGTGTCGTATAGGCGCTGGACGTTGACGACCACCGCGCCGCTGTTCTCGGCCATCGTGTTGGTCGCCGTCACGAAGGAAATGCCGGCGATCGCACTGGAAATAGTCACCGTGACATTGGTCGGGCTGGCCAGCGTCACGCCGCCAGCCGGGTTGGATAACGAGACCGACAGGCTTACCGGCGGTTTGACCTGGGCTTGAGGCACCAGCGGAATCGTGATGGTGGCATTCGTCACCCCGTCACCAAACGTCACCAACCCGCCGGTGGTCGTGTAGTCCAAGCCGAGCTGCGCCGTACCCGGCACGAGGGTGTAATTCGCCGAGACGATGCCGGAGAAACCGTTGGTGCGATACACCGTGAGGTAGGCGTTGCCGTCCGACGAGCCGACATTGTAATTCGTCGCGGAGAAGGACAAGACCCCCGGCAGATGCGCCGTGTCGATGATGGTCAGCGTGGCGTTCGACGGACTATACAAGGCCGAGCCGGTCACATTGGTGAGCTGGAGGGTGACGGTCTGGTTGCCTTCGGGCAGCCCGTTGTTGTTGATGGGAATCGGCACCTGGACGTCCGAGGCGCCCGGATTGAACGTGACCACCACATTCGTCTGCGGGGTATAATCCGTGACGGGCAGCGCCGTGCCGTTGGTGGTGGTGTTGAACACGACCGTGGAAGTGCCGTTGGTGCCGCCCAGCCGCAAAACGTCAATCTGTTCGACGCCACTCTGGACGTTCTTGGCCACCTGATAGCTCGACGAGGAGAAACTGATCGAACTGTCGTCGTTGATGATCGTCAGCACCGCCGCCGGCTGGTCGCCATCGGTGGCCGGCAAAACGGGACTGACCGACAGGTTCACCGTCAGGTTCGGGGTGATGACGCCGTCATCCTTCACCGGGATGGTGACGGTCCGCATGACTTCGCCGGCGGGAAAATCCAGAGTGGTCGTCGCATTGCTATAATTGACGCCCGCGACCGCCGTGCCGTTGGCCGTGGCAAACGGCACAAAGATATCGCCCGTGCCGTTCGCATTGGTGCCGCTGGTGCCGCCGGTGCGGATGACCGTGACGAAGGCGTTCAAGCCATTCTCATTCACCGAATAGGTGGGCGAGGAAAATTCAAACGAGCCAACGCCGCTGACCGACCCGCCGTAAATCCGCGCGATGTGCGAATACGGCTGGCCAAAATACTGGGTGAACCCGCCGCCGATGATGAGCTTCTCATCCGGGACATTGGTCGGATAGCCCGCGATGGTGGCCTCCTGAATGGCCACGGCCGCCACAAAATCGTTGGCCCCCGCGCCAAAATTGATGGTGGGATCCACCGTGCCATTCGGATTCAGCCGGGTGAGGCGGTTGCGGCTGACCCCGCTGCAATGCGTGAACTGGCCGCCCAAAACAATCCGCTCATCCGTCTGCAACGCGATGCTCAACACCGCGCCGTCAGCACCGACGCCCGGCGTGAAACCGGCGTCCAATGAGCCATCGGTGTTCAGCCGGGCAAGGTAGTTCAGGTTGCCGCCATCCACATTGGTGAACAGGCCGCCGATCAAAATCTTGCCGTCCGGCTGGATCGCAATCGCGCGGACGGAACCGTTCGCCCCCGCCGCCGGATTGGAAACCGCATTGGTGAAGTTCAGGTCCAGCGAACCATCCACGTTCAAGCGGGCGACGTGGTTGACGGGCGTATTGTTATAGGCGGTGAAGTCACCGCCGATGACCACCTTGCCATCCGTCTGGACGGCCAGTGCAAAAACCGTCCCGTTCGCGCCGAGACCGCCCGCATTGAACGTCGTATCGGGCGACCCGTCATCATTCAGCCGGCCGATGTAGTTGAACACCTGTCCGCTGAGCGAGGCAAAGGCGCCGCCCACCAGAACTTTAGCCGCGCCGTTCACAAACGTCTGACCCAGGGCAAAAACCGGGCTGTCCGCGCCCGCACCGGGATTGAAGCGGCTGTCCAGCGAGCCGTCGTAATTGAGGCGCGCGATATAATTCATGACCACACTGTTAAAATTGGTGAAATAGCCGCCCACCAAAATCCGCCCGTCCGACTGGAGGGCGAGGGCGCGCACCGAGGCATTGGCGCCATCGGCCGAAGACGGCAGGGAGAACGACGCGTCCAGCGTGCCGTCCGAGTTCAAGCGCGCGACGCGCTGGCGCGGCACGCCGTTGGCCATGGTGAAATCACCGGCGGCCAGCAATTGATTGTTGGGTTGCAGCGCGAGGGCGAACACGGGCTGGTTGAACGCAGCCAGCGGACTGTAAGTGGTATCCGGCGAGCCGGGCGGTTCATTCACCAAACTGGTGTCAATGATGTTCAAGACCGCCGTTGACGGGGTGCCCAGTGCGTTCCAAGGCAGGGAGGTGTTCAGCGCCACGGCATTGGTCAAGCCGAGGTTGAGCGCCACCAGCCCGTTGGTGGCCCCCGGGGTGATCGGCACGGTGAAAGACTGGCTGACCTGCCCGTTGGTGAAAACCAGCACATTGGTCTGGCCGGTGTAATTCACACCGTTCAGCGCCGTGCCGTCGGCCGTATAGTTGGTCACGGTGATGGTGCCGGCACTGCCACCGGTGCGGATCACCGGAATCAGCGCGAACCCAGCGAATTTCTTGACCGAATAGACCCCGGACGACAACTGCACCGTCCCCGGGAAATCCACATTGGTGATTACGAGCGTCGAGTTGGTGAGGGTGGAAAGCCCGAGAACATTGGGACTCGCCTTGCCGCCCGCCAGCCCATTGGTCAGCGAGAGGTTGACCGTCAGATTGGAGGTGTAAATCCCGTCATGAATGACCGGAATGTAAATGGTCTTGGGCAGCGCATCGCCGTTTACCCACTGCAGGTTCGTCGTGGTGCCGACATAGTTCACGCCATTGACGGCCGAACCGCCGCCGGTGACCGCCGTGACTTGCAAGGTGCCGCTGCTGGCACCCAGACGGTTCAACACGACCCCGGCCACCCCCGCGGTTTCGCTCACGGTGTTGGTGGCAAAGGCAAAGGCGATGTGGCCCGCGCCAAAAACATTGTTCACAATGGTGACGGCGGCGTTAGTGACACCATAGCTGCCGCCGCCGGTGATACTATAGAGAATCAGGTTAAAGGTCTTATCCGCACCGGTGACGGTGCCGGGTATGATGGGAACGGTGAAGGTCTGGCTGGTGACCCCCTGATTGAAGGTCAAGGTGCCGCTCACCGTCGTGTAGTTGGCCGGACTGCTGGCCGTGCCGTTGAACGTGGCGTAGGAAATACTCACGCTGCCGCCGGTGCCATTGGTGCGCACCACGGTGATGGCCACCACATTGGAACTGCCATTGACGGTGTACGTCGGCGAACTGAAACCAAAGGTGCCGGGCGGAAAATTGTCATCAATGATGGTCAGCGGGCTGGCATGGCTGGCCCCCAGCGCCGCGCCGAGGGGAATCTCCTCGCCGCCCAGGAAGAAAAGGTTCGGATTGGGCGCGGTCAGGGCCAGATTGGCGTTCAGGTTGCCGGTGATGTTGGTGTTGTTGAAAATTTGAAACGTCTCATCCGCCTCGTTGCCCGGGTAACCATAATTATTCTGGCCTTCATAGCCGTCGCTCTTCATCCATGAGCTCGACCACATCGTCGCCCATTCGGGCTCGGTGTTGCCGATGGTGAAATTGCCATTCGTCCCCGCGGTGGCGATGCCCGGCTGGCCGACGGCCCCGGGCGGTGAAATGAGACTCGCCGCGATGCTGCCCAAACTGCCGTTGGTGCGGATCATGGTCAGGAACAGGGTGCCGGCATCCTTGTCCACGGTGTAGGTGTTCGGGGGGATGTTAAAGTTGCAAAACTCTAGGTTGCCGGGGCCGGGCGTGCTGTAACCCACCAACCGCGCCACGTTGCTGCGCGGATGGACATCCATGCGACCATTAGCAATGATGCCGTTCACACCCGTGCCCACCACGCTGTCAATCGAGCCGGAATGGCCGTAGGAACCGCCGCCGACCTGTAAAAAGTTGCCGCCGACAATCACGTTGCCGCCGGCCTCCACCGCGATGGTATCGATGCTATTCCGATGGTTGCCCTGCGGATAATCATTGGTGTTGACGACATCCGGGTTGTGGTAATGGTTGATGACGCCGGCGAACTGGTTATAGGCGGTGTCCATGAAGCTGGTGTCCAGACTGCCGTCGGTGAGCAGCCGGGCGATGCCCACCCGCCGGGTCTGGTTGACATTCATGAAATTGCCGCCAATCAGGATGTTCTGGTTCGTGTCCACGGTGATGGCGTCAACCGTGTCGGCGATGCCGGTGGCCGGATTCCAGGTGCCATTAGTGGCACCCAGGGTGCTGAAGCTCAAATCCAACGTGCCGTCGGTGTTAAAACGGCAAATGCCATTGAAGCTGGTCAACTCGACCGTGGAAAAAGCGCCGCCCGCCAGCAACTGCCCGTTCGCTTGCAGCCCCAGGGCATAAATCGGATCGGTGTTGCCGGTGTTGGGATTATAAGTGCCGATGCCGGGCGCAAAGGTATAGTCAACCGTGCCATCGCCATTGAACCGGGCCACGCCGCCATAGCTGGCCCCGTTGACCTGATTAAAGGCGCCGCCCGCATAAACCTGCGTGGAACCGGCAGTGACGATCGAGGCGGAATAAGACCAATAGGTGCCCGGCGTGCCATTACCCTGATCCATGACGATGGTGATCAGATTGGTGGTGATGCCATTCGTCGGGCCAAAGGGAAGCACAAACTGCCCAATGCCGCTGACGTTGCCCGTGTCATAAATCAAAACCCCGTTGGTGGTGCCGTAAAAAACCCGCATATCGTCGGGAATGGACAGCATGTTATAATTGACGCTCAACGTCCCGGAAGTAGACGAACCCAAGCTGACCGGGGTGTCCACTTCAGCGGCGCCCCCGGCGGTGACGTTGGTAAGGTTGATCGGGGCATATGGCGGGACGGCCAGCGCATAGACCGGCCCGTTCAAAGAACTGCCGGGATTGAAGCCGGTGTCGAGCGACCCGTCCGGATTCAGGCGCGCGAGATAATTACAGTTGGTGCTGTTGTAGGACGTGAACTCGCCGGCGATGAAAATCTTGCCGTCGGATTGCAATCCCACCGCCCAAACCTTGCCGTTGGCACCGGAGCCGGGATTGAACGTCGTGTCCACCGACCCATCCGCGTTCAAACGGGCGATGTGGTTGCGATTGACCCCGTTGAAGGAAGTAAAATTGCCGCCGATGATGATCTGGCCGTTGGGCTGCAAGGCGAGGGCATAGATGGCGTCATTCGCGCCGCTGTTCGGCGCGGCCAGAAACGCGGGATCCTGATAGCCGTTGTTCAGCAGCCGGACAATGCGGTTGTAGGGATTGGAGTCAAAGGAAATAAAACTACCGGCCACCACGGCTTTGCCGTCGGGCTGCTCGGCCACGGCATAGACCGTGCCGCCGTTGCCATTGGCACTGTCGCTCACACCGCCCTGCGTGCCGGGATATTTCAGGTACGGCGGAATGGAATTGGCGTCACCATCCGGGTTCCAGCCCTGATCCACCGCACCGGCCGGCTGGACATTGAACAGGATGGTCAGCGTGGCCGTGTTAACCTGACCGAGCGCCAGCGTATTGCCAGCTGAATCCCTTGGATTTTGGAGGGTAATTTGAAGGTCTTCATTAAATGCCGCCGAAGAAATAGCATGAATCGGAATGACAATCGGCTCGGGAATCGGGCTTTGTCCATAGGTATAAGTCAAAGTGCCGGAAACATCGGTAAAATCAGTGCCGGGATTGGCGTAATCTGAATCGGCCTGCAGCGGGAAGGTGTGATTGCCGCCATAATCAATGTTATAATCCACCAGATAGTTTAGGCCCGGCTGCGTGGGCAGGGCGGAGGGAAAGACGTAAATATAGGCACTGCCTCCATTCACATTTCGGTCGGTGCGGAACCAGCACCGTTCGATATTGAAAAAGACCGGCCCGGAACCCCCGTGCGCCTGCAAGGTCGTGCTCAATATATTGATGATTGCGCTGGTGCCATTGGTGCCACCAACGGCCGCCGGCGGGAGCAAATCAGGAGATTCGAGCGGATCCAAGGTCGGCGTTCCCATCATCACGGTCATGGACGCGGAAGGCGCATAAGAAACAATGTTGGTCGTATAACCGTTGGTCACGCCGCCGGAGACGACGGGCGTTATATTGGTGACAGTCAAGGTCTTAAGCGATATAACCGGCACCGCGATATCCGCGCCCATCTGGTAGTCATCGAAAACCACCGAGCCATTATTGGTAAGATAGGGGACTGAATTGGTGTAGGTCGGGACTATATTTGTAAACGTACCAAACACATTGGTATAGCCGGGGATAATATTCGTATAGCCTTGAGTAATCACGTAGTAAGGCACATCCACCCGGCCGCTACAGCCGTTCGTGCGGGATATGGTTACCCGCGCCCCCCGCCAGCTTTCATACACACTCGGACTATAAGGATTATTTGGCTGATGATTCTCCTGGTCGCTCGCGGTATAGGTCGGTGAAGTGAAGTAAAACGTCCCCGACGGGATGGTGGGAACGGTTTCGCTCCAATCCAGCACAAAGGTGCCGGCATCGCTGTAGCCGGGGGCCGGATCCGCGTTGCCGTTGACCGAGATGTAATAAGTCGTGCCCTGCACCGCCATGAAGGTCAACCGGCTGGCAACCACGACCAAGGTGATATAATCGTCGTTGGCCGCCACGAGCGAAAGGTTGGTTACGGTCGCGGCGCTGGCGGTGATCACGGTGTTGGTGGTCACCACCATGAATATATTGGTGGTCAGCACGGTGTTGGTGGTGAACACCGGGTTGTTGGTATAAACCGCCAGCACCGTGTCGAAGCTGCTGCCGAAGGTGTCAAAGGACGCCACGCCGTTCGACGGTGCCGTCCACTGATACCAGACGGACTGATCCACGCTGGCGAAATCATCCGCATTGATGAAGGTGGGTTCGCCCGGTTCCAAGGTGGCGCCGTTGTTGCTGCTGGACAACGTGCCGGACAGGCCGGAGATGGTCACGGCATTGGTGAACATATCGTTGGCCGGCTGGGCGCCCGCCAGCCCGGCGAGCAAGGCAAACCCCAGCACCAGGGCCAGCTTGAGCCAGGCACCGGCAACCAAACGCCGCACCGGCAGATGACCGGCCATTTTATTTCGAATCGTTTTCACAACATTTCTCCAGTCATTCCGTCGCAGCCAGGCCGCGCGGGTTTCATTTTCAAAAGTTTTCGGGCCGCGGTTCATTGGGAGCCATAGAGCAAATCCGGCTGCACGACCACCTGGTAATAGTGCGGCGCGTTCGTCAGCGGATCAAACACCGAGACGTAGCCGGGCGGCGACGGATACGGGAACGGCGAGATAAAATTGGTCAGCAGCAGCCAGCCCGGCGAGAGCAGGTTGGTCTTGTAATAGACATAATTCGTGCCGTTGGCGACCGTCTGCCATTGCAACTGCACCGACACCGGCGGCACGTTGGTGATGGTCTCGGTGAAGTTCAACTGCGCCGGCACCAGAAACGGCGTCGGGTCGGTGCTGTTGGGCGTGCCGTCGCCATCGGAGTCAATATCCGCGCTCTCCGCCAGCGCGGCATTGACGGTATTGGTCACGCCCGGCGGATAGACCAGATTGGTCGAGCTATAGTAGCCGGCATAGGTCGGCACCCACCGGAGATGATTGTTATTCTTGTGATCGAATTTTTCGGCCACGGAGACGCCGTTCAGCAACGCCTGCGCGTAATAGATGACCAGGTTGGTGTTGAACTGGAAAACGTTGACATTGTAACCACCGTCAATGTTGGTGGATTGGTCCGTCAAGATGAGGCTGTCCACATAGATGGCGTTGCTGACGCCGGTGCCACTGAAGTAGAACCCGGTGTGCGGGGCCGTGCTTTGCGCGTCAAAAACCAGCTGGCCGATGGCGACGTTGTTGCTGAAACCGGCGTTGACCGCGCCGCGATCCTCACCCGCCCAAGTTATGTCCATCAAGGCGTTGGTGACGGCGAGGTTGGTGATGGTGGTGCCGAGCAGGTCGCCGTAAGTGGGCTTGACGGGCAGGACCAGCCCCGTCCAATTGCCATAGCCCGAATAGTTGGCGCCCAGCAACCAAACGTTGCCGTTGGTCACGCCGGTGTCGGTGAGCAGGTTGGTGGCGGCGAGCGTGAAGGATTTGCCGGATTGGATGGAGGTGCCGCCAATCACCAGGTCATCGGCGGCGACACTGAAGGTGCCGGCGGCAAAGACGGAGCCGTTGGTCATGGCCGTCGTCAGTGACTGAACGGTGAAGGAGCCGGTGCCGGCGTTGAAATAGCCGTAGTTCTCAAAATCATCCGACCAAATGGTCGCGCCGAGGCCCGAAATCGAACCGCTGTTCACAAAATCCAGGTAGGGAACCTGAACCGGGGAAACATTGGTGACCGCCGCCGCATAATTGACGCCGCCATAAAGCGTGGCATGACCGTTCCACGTCAGGTTGGTCGTGACCGCAGAATTGGTGCTGGCAATCGAGTTGCCCGCCGTGCCGGCGGCGATGGCGGTGACGACAAAGGCGTGCGTGCCGGTGTTCAAAAGCCCGGCCGTGACCAGCGGGTTGGCGGTCGTGTTGGTGGTGTAGTTCGTCCCCGCGCCGACGGCGTGGTTGATGGCCGCGATCAAATTGCTGATGGTGCCATCAAACGCGGGGGCGATCTTGACCTGGTTGGGAATGGTGTTCGTCAATTTGGTGACGAAGGAGTAGATGTTGGTACCAATGGTCACCCGGTTGTTCACCAGCACATTGGTGCGGCCCGCCACCTCGGAAAGCGTCCCGGTCGCCGCCACGGCGTTCGTGCCGGGCGTCACGGTGACAACATTTGAAGTGCCGGCAAACTTGACCGTATTCTCATAAGTGATCGCACCGTTGTTGGTCAGACAGCTCAGGCGCGGCACGGAAGCCGGCCAGTTGATGGCCGTGGAATCCAGATTTAACTCCCCTTCCAAGGAAGCGGCCCCGTTGCCCGGACCGTTCGTGGTCAGCAGCAGATTGGTGCAGTTGAGCGAGAAGGTGCGCGTGATGTTGAGCACGTCGCTGATGACCACATTGTCCTGGCTGTAAAGGACGAAATCCTCCACGGAGGACGCCGTGGCGGGATTCAATTGGCTGGACACCAACAGCACACGAAAATCATAGTTAACGGTGTTGGTGCCGCCGACCCCGCCATTGGTCTGGGTATAAAACCACTCGGTGGTCCACGCTTCAATGGTGCCGTTCCAGACCGGGAGGGACGACTGGATGAGGTTGGTGATGATCATCGTGCCATTGGTATGGCCAAGGTAAATGTCGGAATAGGGTGAACCAAACTGCGACTGGCCGTCCGTGTCAAACTCATTGGTGCTGTTGAGGAGCAGATAGTTCATGCCGGACACCGACGCCAGCGTGAGGTTCAGGTCTTTGGCCGCCGTCAGCTCCACGCGACCCGGCAACTGGTTCAGCGGAATCGTCCCCGTCGCGCCATTGGTGGAGACGGTGGTGGGCGTCAGTTGCGCGTCAACATAAGAATAGAGGTTGCTGGAGACATTGTCTGATTCCAGCAGGCCCGATACAAAACCATTGGTGGCCAGCGTGAGGAAATCGGTCGGGGGAGGAGTGGATGAACTGAACAGGCTGTAATTATTCGGCATGCCGGAGCCGGGATCGCCAAAGGCCAGAAGATTGGTGTTGATCTGGCCAAAATAGTCGGACAAAAACAAATAGCGGGATGCGGGCAGGCCGGTGGCCGGATCCGTATAACTTCCCACCCATTCGACATTGGCATTGTCGTCGCCAAAACTGCCGAAATATACGTTAGTCGCCACATTCACACTGGTGTCCGCCAGGAAAACCATCTGCACCACGATGTTCGTCCCATTCCCGTTGGTGGTGATGTTAAAATAGGGTGTCGAATTGTTCAGGTAGAGTTCGAACGGGGTTTTGTTCAACGGACCGTAGGCATTGTACGGTTCCAAGGAGCCAGCGGGCGACCATTGATTCGTGCTGGCGTCCACCGCGCCGGAGGCGCTGATATTGGCACCACTGCCACCGGTGAAAGCCGAGCCCTGGATGACCACCGCGCCGCGGTTGAAATTGATGTCATCCCCGACAAATTTGGCCAGACCGTTCGCGCCGACGGCGATGGTTCCGGAGTTAAAGATGTTCGTGGCCAGCACATAGGCGCCGCCATAGCCACCAAAGGAGAAGGAATTGTTATTCACGAATTGCGTCAGGAAGACGGCGTTGTCCGAGGTGCCGCAGTTGATGGGGCCGGCGTTGTAAAAATTGACCGCCTCGGTGTGCCCGGAGACATTCGGGATCTGCGTGTCAAAACGGAAGCCGGTCGAGGAATCCATCTCGCCGGCATTGGTGAAATTCAGGGTGTAGAACCAGCCTTGATACAGGCTCCCCAGCCAGGTGCCCGAACTGCCCAGGCTCCAACTGAAGGTCGAGCCGGTGTCATTCGCGAAATTGGTGGCGTCGATGAACGGGGCATAGTCGATCAGCGGATTGATGTTATCCGCCGGGACGCCGGAGCCGACATCGAAGGTATTCATCTGCGCCCGGACGCCGGCCGACCCCAGCAACAGCAACAACAACCCGACCGGCAGGGCTTGCAGCCAACCGCTTCCAGCTTTCCTATGTCGAACCAATGATTCCATAATTTAGTGGATCGTGATCGGGTAATTCAAGCTGACCACCCGGTTGGCCGAGTCCGTCACTTGCAGGGTGAAATTGAAACTGGCCGACACCGTGGGCGTGCCGGAAACGGTTTGCGTGGCCGGATCGAAGGACAGGCCGGGCACGGCAAATCCCGGCGCCGCCCAAGCATAGGGCGGCGTGCCGCCCGAGACACCAAAGGTGACGCTGTAAGGCACGCCATTGGTGCCGTCCGGCGCGGTCGCGGGGGTGACCGCCATGACCAACTGGTTCATCAGGCCGGCAATGCTCGCACTGGACGGGAACGCCACCGGAAAATTAGTGGAACCGTCAAACGCCCCCCAACCGAAGGACGACTCCTGCGAGTTGTAATTCAAAAAGCTGTTGGTGCCGCTCAGATAGCCGGCGCCGCCAAGGCCGTGGGCGTTTCGATAAACATTGGTGCCGTTGTTGTTGAAGACGATCACCGTCCCGCCGGGGATGATGGCACCCGGACCGGCCTGACCCGTCGGGACGGCGCTGGTGTCAAACTGGGGCGAAGTCACGGTGGCAATCGGGTCAACGGGCAGCGTGGCCAAATCCGCCGATTGGAACAGAAAATCCGGGGCCGTCACCACGCGCTGGTAATATTCCACGACGGGCTGGCTGTTCACCACCTTGACCATCGAATAATTGTTGGTCACCGGCACAAACAACTGGCCCAGCAGGGAATCATAGTTGGCGCGGATGAACTGGATCCGGCCGATGCCATACCGCAGGGCCGGCGTATTGCTGGCCGACGACAGGCTCAACGGCTGAACCAGAAGCCAGTAATTGGTCGTATAAGTCAGGATTTGCTGCGAAAAGGAATAGCCATTGGTGGACGCGGTGTTCGTGGTCGTCGTTGACACGGTATTCGTCGCCCCGGTGAACAGGTTGGTGACAATGATCTGGTTGGTCAAAATAACGGAATTGATCTTATACCCCAACAGGTTGGATGCGATCAAATAGTAGTCGCCGGACGGCACATTGGTCAAAACCACCGACTTATAGGTTACGTTGGTCACCAGCGGGCTGCCATAGGGCGCGCCAATCAGGTTGGTCACGGCCGTCGTCATCACCCGGGTGTAGGTGTCCGGATAATAATGGTTGGTGACGACGTTGTTGAAGACATTCAGATAGTTGGTGAGGATGGTCGGCGTCAGGTTCGTCAAGGTGACCAGTTGCGGCGGCGAGCCGTAAGGCGAACCGATGAGATTGGTATAATAACTGACGACATTGGTGATGTAACCGAGGGCATAGTTCGTCGCCACCCCGGTCGCGGTCAGCCCCGGAAACAACGTGGCCAGCGTCACCGGATCATTCGTCTGGGAGGAGGCGATCAACTTGCCGAGATCCGAAGTGAACAGCGGTATCTGGCCGCCAACATTGGTTGTAAACAAGGTGCCGCCACTGGACGCCGTTGACTCCCAACTGATGATGTTGGTGCTCAACAAATATTTAAGACCGGCCGCCGTGTCGCGCTCCAGGCCCGTATAATAACCGCCCGCGTACAGTCCGTTGCCATACAAACCGCCGGCCGTCATCGGCAGAAACGAAGCATCGGTGTCAACCGGTTGGGAATAGGTGATGGCATCGAAGGGCAGGCCGGTCGCGCCGCAGTTCTCATCGATCTGATAATAGTAAAGCGAACCATTGATATAGGAAGAGTAAGGATAATTCTGGGTGGGATTGACATCATAATTGCGCTGCACCACCAAATACTCCTCATTTTGGGGACACACCCCATTGGCGGGCAGATACCGGTCGTGCAGGGTCCAGACATAGCGGGTGGGATCGGCCAGTCCAAGCTGCAACACCATATCCCCCAGAACCTCTGATTTTATGTCGAGCAGGTCCATGGTCTGGGCGGTGTAATTGACCTGATTGTTTTCCATGGGGAATTCCGACAGGTCGGCGCTGTAACGGTCAACCGTGTTCGTGGCCGTCAAGGTGACCGGCACGCCACCCGGCAGACCGTTGCCCGGCAGGGTCACGCCATTAGTCTCGCTGTAGAGGAAGACCGGGGTGTTGGTCAGCCCGCACATATAGCCGTTCAAGATGCCAAAAGCCTCGTCAATGTTGGTCTGCCCAGTGGCCCCGAAATAAGTGAGAAAAGTCCCGTCACAGGCATAGATCATCACCGGCACCACCGGGCGGTATTCCTGATAGATGTCCGCCGGGGCCACGGCATCTGACAAATGCGCCTCAATCCAGCCGTAGCCGATGGTGACGGTCTGCCAGGAATCACCGCCGAAGCCGATCTTCTCAGCCAGCGAAAAACCCCACGCCGACGGGAGCGTCATCAGGATCGCGCCGGCCAGAAAAATGTTTATAATGAATTTCCGCATACAAATTTTCTCAACGCAGCAGCACCACCCGGTAATAACCGACGGCGGTGCCGCCGACATAGATCGAATCGGTCGTGCCCGCGGCAAACCGCGGCGAACCGACGTTGCTCCAGTTGCTGAAATTGGTCGTCGTCTGCACCTGATAGGTCGCGCCGGGCTGCGTATTCCAACCCAGAAACATCCCCTGCGCGGTCTGGGTGAGCGCCGTCTGCAACCAGGTGGTCGAGTCCAGCGGATTGCCGCCGCCGAGGAATATGTTGGTCAAAGACGGGCCGCCAGCGGTCAAGGGCGCGCCGGCCGCCGGCCAGAAATTCGTGTGGTAACTGCCATTGCTGTAGCCGCCGAAATATTGCGCCATCCATTCATACGGAATGCCGCCCCAGTTCAAACCGCTCCACGTTTTACCGCTGGCGGAAGCGGAAAGGGGCGACCGCAGGCCGCCGGTAGTGACATAATCAAGCTGAAAGGAATGAACGCTGCTGGTAGTCAGGCCGTTCGCCGCCGTCATCGTCCATTGGTTGGTGACGACCACCGCCATCGGCGCATTGGAAGCGTCCACATAGATCTCAAAATTGGCCACGGACAGGCCGGGCAAGGTCGGCCAGGAAACCACCAGTTGCGGCTGATAAACGCCATTGCTGGCAACGAAAGGCACCCAGACAAACGGCGCCGACATCGGCGACAACAGATCCGCCGCATTGAGAAAACGCTGGGCGAAGAGATCAAACGTATTGGGATAACCGGTGAAACTGGTCCAGACCGCCAGAAACTGGTTCACGCCGTCCGCGGCGACGGCCGGCTGCATCTGCTGGCCCACGGTGGTGGTGTTAACGCGGAATTCGCCGCCCACCCGCGAGCCGTCGCTATGAATAAACTGCCCGTAAACCCCCTCGCGCGAACCATCCTGACCGAGACTGGTCCAGGCCACCAGATAATCCAGCCCCAGCGCAGCGATGCGCGGCACATACTGGTCGCCATAAAGATAGGTGTTCACATAGAAGACGGAACCGCCGACCCCCGCGCCGGTGAAGGTGCGCGCGTGAACATCCAGGCTGTTGTTGGGATTGGCCAGGTCCCGCGCCGTCCACGCAATGATAAAACTGCCGTCCGTCGCCGCCGCCGCGGCCGGATTCGCACAGGGATTGTTGTCGGTGTTGACGAGAAATTCATTGCCCGCCGCCGCGCCATTGGACTGGAACAGCCGCGCGTAGATATCCACGCTCGGCACCACCACATTAGTGATACCAATGTAGCTGGCGTTGGTCACCACCGTCTGCCGCTGCTGCTCGGAAACCCACGCCAGCACAAACCCGCCGCCCGCCAAGGCGGCCACCGCCGGGGTGCGCTGGTTGAAGTTGGTGAACTGGTTGACCCGGAATTCACCGCCAACCTTCTGGCCGGCGGGGGAGAAAATCTGACCATAGACATCCTGCAGCGTGTTCGTCCCGGCCTGATCGTAGCTCGCCCAGACAAAGACCACGTTGCTGTTGTTCAAAACCGCCGCGGCCGGATTGATCTGAAAATTATTGGTGAACGTGTTGACGAGCACATCGTTCGTCGTCAGAAACGTATTGGTGGGCGTCAGGAAGCGCGTGTAAATATGCTGGTGACCCGGCTGCCCGCCCTGCCAGACGAACGCGGCGCCGCCATTTTTGAGCAACGCCACGCGCGGGTTCTGCTGATTGCCGAGGGCGGACACATTCACGCGAAAGGTGCCCAGGGTTCCGGACAGCGTCGCATCCAGTCGCCGGGCGCTGATGCCCCAACCGTTGCCATCGGTGATGGGGTCCTGCCAGACGACAAAACCGCCGGCGGGGGAAATCGCGGCGTCAGGAAAAACCTGGTCGCCCGGCAAGGAACCGATGATGGCGTATTCAGTGCCGTTGGTGCCGTAATAATTCGTCTGGGCGGAAGCCAGGAACGGAATGGCCAACAGACAACCGGCGACTACGGCAAAAATTCTGGACGGGTTGTTGATTGGCATGACGAGAGTCAGGAAAGATAACCCACCCCGGCGGGTTTGTCTAAAAAAACCCGCCGCGCGTTTCATCGCACCGGCCATTCTGTTGATCCAACTGTGCAAATTCATTTTCAAATCAAATCAATTCCGCCTGTTTTTCGCCGGACGCAGCCAGCGCGGCGAGCATGCCCTGAAAACCCCAGCCGGCGAACAGCCGGCCCAACGCCGCGCGGTCGCCAGCGCCCACCGCCAGCATTGCCGGCGCAAACTCGCACGGCACTTCGGGGAGCCGCACCAATTTCTGGTTGCGAACCACCGCCGCCGCCGAAGCGCGCAACGACGAGCGCAATTTTTCGGACTTCACTTCGTCCAGCCGCGCCAGCAAATTGTCCACCGAGCCGAATTGTTGCAACAACCCGGCGGCGGTCTTTGGCCCCACGCCGGGCACGCCGGGGATGTTGTCCACCGCGTCACCCATCAGCGCCAGCCAGTCGGCCACCTGCTCCGGCTCCACACCGGCTTTGGCCACCACCTGCGCGCGACCCCAAATCACCCCGGTCTTGTCGTTGGGATTCAACAATCCAATCCGCGCCGAGACCAGTTGCATAAAATCTTTGTCGGAACTGGCGATCACCACGTCCCAATTTTCCACGGCCGCCAGGCGCGCGAGCGTGGCGATGAAATCATCCGCCTCAACACCCTCCGCGCGGTAGCTGGCCATGCCCGCCGCCGCCAAAAAATCCACGATGCCAGCCAGCTGCGGCCGCAAATCCGCCGGCATCTCCGGCCGCTGCGCCTTGTAATCCGGCAGCGCCGCCAGCCGCTCCGCGCTCAAGCCGCCGTCCCACACCACCACCAGATGCGTCGGTTCCACGGCCGACCGCATTTTCTCCAGCATCTTGACGAAGCCATAAATGGCATTCGTCGGCTGCCCGACGGGCGAACGCAACTCCCGGATGGCGTGAAACGCCCGGTAAGCGTAAGCGTGGCCGTCAATGATCAGCAGCCGGCTCACTCAGACACCACGGGCGGCGGAATTTTCTGCTCAGTTTCCGTCACCTTGCCGGCGTCCGGCGGCTGGGATGGGAATGCGTTCTGGGCAAACGGCAAATCATCATCGGAATGCACCCGGTTGCCGGCGGGGTCAACAAGAGTGGCGGTCACAAAAATCATGAGGTTCTTTTTCTGCGTCGTCTTGCTCTGGCTTTGAAACAGGCGACCCAACAAAGGCAGATCGCCAATGACGGGAACCTGCTGTTTGGTAGATTGAATCTGCGAGGAAATCAAGCCGCCGAGGACGACGGTCTGGTTGTCCCAGACATTCACGGTGGTGACCACTTGCCGCACGGTGAAGTCCGGAAGAATGACGGGCAGTTGAACGACATTCAGGTTGCCGGTGACGTTGGGAATGGTCGGCGGCGTGTCATAGCCGTTAAATACAGTCACGGACGGAATGAGCGCCATATTGATGGTGTAGCCATCCGACAAAACATACGGCACGACATCCAGGATCGGCCCGGTCTCGACCGGTTGCGTGTCGAAGGTGATGGCGGAAGTGCCGGCCTGATTGTTGACGGTTTGCGCCCGGGCGGCGGCGGCGAGCAACAACAGGGTCACAAGCGCCAGTCTCATGCCGTTCTTTGCTGGTAAATCTTTCATTTGAATCCTTCTCGCTGGTTGTTGATTATTGTGTCGTGCCGGTGGTGCCATTACCAATGCTGGCCGCCGTGCCCTGTTCGTAATTGACTCCGGTGATGACGGTGATGATCTGGGTGGCGCGGATTTGGGTCTGGCGTCCGCTGGTGGTGGTTATCTCGGGTTCGGCCAAGGATTCAAAACCTTGCCGCTGCTGTAGCGCGTGGATGACCACCTGAAAATTCGGATTGGTCAATATGCCCGTGATCGTGGCGGTGGCGGATCCCGATCCACTGGCCAGGCCGCTGGAAAATAGTTCCTGGCCGGTATCGCCAATCGTATTGGCCGCCGTGGCGCCGGGAAACGCCCCCAGCGGATTTGCCGATGAGGTCGGCACATTCAACGAACCAGGATTGCCGCCCTGGGCCACCACGCTGTTACCCGCGTTTACCTGACCCAGATACCAGTCGAAGCCAAGCGCCTTGTTATCGTTCTGCTGCACCTCGATGAAGCGCGACTTGATATGCACCTGCGGAGCGACCTTATCCAAAATCTCGATGGCCCGTTCGATCGTGTCCAAATCATCCGACGTGGCCTTCACAAAAAGCAAACCCGAGCGGTCGTTGAAAAAAACAGATTTTCCCGGCGGATTTTGCAGGTTGACCCCGAGCGTCGTGAAAAATGCCCGGGCAGCCTCACTCACTTCGGAAGCCGGATTGATGGTTGTGACATAACGCAAGCCACCACCACCACCGATATTGCCGCCACCACCGCCACCAGTGTTGCCGGCATTATATCCAAGGTTGGCAACCGCACCGTTCTGATTATTACCACCATTATTACCACCATAATTACCGCCATTCTGGTTGTTACCGCTGGTGCGTAGGCTGCCCTCACCGGAAAAGGCGTTCACCACCCCGACGACCGCACCACCGCTCCCGCCGCCGTTGCTGTTATTATTGTTGTTATTGTTGTTGTTACCGTTACTGCTGCCACTGTTGTTATTATTATTGTTGATAGAGCCAAACGTTGCCGAACCAACGCTTTCGAGGCCGGAATAAAATGTGTTGGGATCCACCTTGAAACTGCGCATAAACAACTGCGGGACATCCGCGCCTTTCGCAGAAAAAACCACGGCGAAATCTTCCACCGAATATTTGATCGGATGGTCGGTCACCATGACAATGGCGTCCAAAACATCCGCCAGCCGGACATCTGTCAGACTGGGAATTTTCACAATGAAGGAACCGACATCCACCGGCTCGCCACCGTTACCGCTGTCAGCCGTGGCGGCGGCGACCGGCAATCCAGTGGACGGATCGATTGTCGGAACCGCGCCGCCACGAAGACCATAAATACCGCCGCCCGCCGCCGTCGCCGCGACCGGTTCACCGGATTGATCCGGGTTAGGATTGATCAAAAAATTGATGCCCTTGTGTTCGGGATCGCGGAGCTTGGATTGTTCCGACAAGTTGCGCAGCACTTCGCTCAACGGCAGGCCGTCGTAGGACACGTTGTCGAGGTGGATACGATCGAGCTTTGAAATGATCGTCTGCCGACCGGGTCCCGTATAGACCAGATTGTTGGTGGCGTAGGCATTGGGTGAGGGCAAAGAATAGCTGGTGGTGGGCAAAACCCACTGTTTTTCGACGTGCTGCATGCGTTTCTGCGTGTCCACCGTATGCATCGCCGCTTCGCGGGCAAATCGGCCCTGCTGGATCAGGTTTAAATAATAAAAGGCCGCCGGATCATCCGGGTTCAGCACAAGCGCTTGACTTAATTTGGCTTCCGCATCATCCAGCTTGCCCATCTCATAAAGTAATTTTCCATCCTGCACCAGCGTGCCGGCGTCCGTTTTTTGCGCCGCCACTTGCGCCGCCTGATCCAGAGCGGCGGGACTCGGAATCTGCCCCTTGAGAGCGGCGAGCATCTGGTCGTTCTGCTTTTTGAAAGCCAGCGCGTCCGGATTTTTCGGATCCACATTCAGAACCTGCTGCGCCTGCGTGGCGGCATCCCGCAAATCACCATTGGCCTGATCTTGCTTCGCCAATGTCAGCCGCGTGGTGGCCAGGCCGCTGACCGCCTGCGCCGCTTCGGGATCAATGCCCGAACCAATTTGCTGCACAAGTTCGCACGATTCCTGATAGAGCTTGGCCGCAGTGACAATATCGCCCGACTGGTTGGCGTGGCTGGCCTCGGCCAGTTTGCCGCGCAGCACGATGGTGTTGGCCTGGCGCAACACCGCTTCGTTGACCGCCATGGCGGTGGAATCATTATCATCTTGGGCCGGCACAGTGGCGGGCAAGACGACCAGAGCGGCGAGGCCGAAGCAAAGGATGGCGGCTTTTGTCATGGCAATATGAGGTTCTTCAATGTGGCGCGGTCTAATTTAGATTTTTAACAGTCAGGGCGCAAATGGCAAAGGAGTTTTTTTTCCATTCGACTGGTCGGACAAGGTCAACCCATCCGGCTTGATATCGACAAAGACATAATCCGTGCCGCCAAAGGAAATTTTATCACCCGCGCGGCGGCCGTGAAAAACTTTTTTCTCGGGGTCGTAGCGGAGATCGGCCAGGTAACCATCCACACGGCGGAAGGGCTTGCCATAGGCAACCGAGGCGGTCTCGCCGGTATCCAAAATTTTCAACACCAGGGCATCGGGGTTTTCCGGCGGCCCCTTGACCTCAAGCAACGCGAACGTATCGTTCGGTTTTTCGCCCGGGGAAACATAGTGCTGCTGTTTGTGCCGCTTGGCAGGTGTGGCCGCCGCCTGTTTTTCCACGCCGATGACATAGCGGGCGCCCAGCTCATTGGTCATGACCGATTCCAAGGTCAGCACCAGATACAACGGCGTGATGCCGGTCACCACCGCGACTTGGGCGCCGACGCTGGTGTCCTTTTTGATCAGTGAGCCATCCAGCGATTTTTGCCATTCAAACGGATTGAACACCATGTTGCCCGTTTCCAAATCCAGTTGCACGGGCGATTGCAGCCGCGCCAGCGCCGCGTCATTGGCCGTCAAATCCAGATCCGGCAAGACCTTGGCCGACGCATTGATAATACCGCTGGTGGTCAGCTCCATGGCCTGCTTGTCGGCGGCGATGTAGAACAGCATGAACACCAGCACGCCGATCAGACCCGCCAGTACAATGCCCAGCAAAATCTTTTCGTAATGTTTTTTGAGAAATTGCATCTTAACTCTTCGGCAACAGTTTCACGATCTCCACTATCAACGTAACGCGCAGGAGCTGCTCCTTCAAAACCGTTGGCAACCCGCCCTTGTCCGCCGGCGGCGGCGCAACCGGCGCCGGACCCGGCAAGCCGAACCCCCACGGCGGACGCCCATTCATCAAACCCGGCATTCCGGGCGCGGCATTTTCCGGTGCTGAAGATGATATGCCCGCCGGCTGGATATTGATCGCCTTGACCAAAAACATATTCGGGGAATCCGCAAAACCGGTGACCACGCGCGCCAGCTCCGGCGTGAAACAGCGGAACGTGACGACATAAGGCGTGAGCACGGCCAGATTATTCGTGACCGCATGCTCGTCGGTGTAGTCGCCTTGCGAACCCGCCATGTCATCGCCCGACACCCGCAGACGCTGGATGCCGTCCAAGGCATTGACGCGCGCGGCAAAAACCGTTTCCGCAATCACCCTGACCTCGCCCAACTGCACCGCCAGCGGTTCCAGACTGCCGGGAGCGAAGTTGACCAGCAGACGTTGGGCGGAAAATGAAAAATCATATCCGGGCGGCAGCGTGACGCCGGCAGTTCCCGCCTCGCGTTGCAAAGCATCCACCGTGCGGCGCAAGGCTTCGGCAAAATTTTCGCTGGTGATGTCGTCCGCCGGGATGGCCAAGATGGGCTGGAAATAATTGGTGGTGCTGTCAATCCATGAACGCAACTGCTGTTGCTGCTCCCGGGCGGTCCGGCTGTTGTCCACCTGCCCGTTGCCGCCGGTAAATTTCTCGGTCTGGAGATTGCGGAGCGTACCGTAGATCTCATTGAGCTTCTCCGCCGCCTGGGAATTCCGGTCCCAGCCCGTGTAAATATAAAAGCCGCCCGCGCCCAGCAACCCGAGCGTGACCACGCCGCCGATCACAAAAAAAAGATTTCGCTTGATCCAGCCCATATCAAAATTTAAGCGGGTTGAGCGGCGTCACATTCACCGTGAACGTGAAGGTGCCATGCACATCATCCGGCGTCATCTCGCCGTCCAATTGGGTCGCCTGGGGATTCACCAGCGGCGAATTTTTCATCTCGTTCTCGACCGCATAGGCGATTTCGTTGTTGGCCGACGGATCAATGGCCGTCAGGTTCACGGCGCGGCAAACCAGCGTGATGAGGCTGTTGGAGACCGTAGTGACCGGGGTGACCGCCAAAGGCTGGCCGGCATTGTCGTCAGGCGGCGCAACCCCACCGGACGCCGACGGTCGGAAACCTAACAACATCGCGGGTGATGCGATTGCGCCGGGCAACCCCACCGGCGGCATCGGCGCGGCAGCACTGCTGTCTGCCGATGCGGCCGGATTGGAAGCCGAAGTCATCCGCTCCACCCAGATGCCGACATCCACGCCCGCCTTTTGCGCGGACAATTTATTACGAATGTCAGCTTCGGAACGGATGAGCGCGCGGCGCATCTCCGCCAGAAAATCAACCCAATAATAACGCTGCTGCAGCCACGTCGTAATCTGGCCGGCCTCGGCCTGCGTCCGTTGAAGTTTTTTGAAGGCCGAATTAAAGCGGTCAACCTTGTTGCTCAAATCGGCGACAACGGGTCCCAGCCGGTCGATCTCACGCTCCTTGTTGACCGCGAGCTTCTGGAACAAAAAGCCCACGCCAAAGGCCACCAGCACCAGGCTGATGACCGTGGCGACAAAGTAGGGTTTTTTCTGGTTGAGCGACTGCCAGCGCAACGTGCTTTCCGGCATCAGATTCATTTCCACCGGACAGTTGGCCAGATTGCGCAGGCCGAGACCGACCACTTCGCCCAAACCATGCGCGACGCGCGAAAGCTCTTCCAGATCCACCGATGGATCAATCTGCACGTTGCGGAACGGATTGAAATACTCCACCGGCACGTTCAATTTTTCCGCAAAAAACTGCGCCGTGTAAGGCATGATGCTAGCGCCGCCGGACAAAAACAATCGCTGCGGCGCCGAGCCGCCCTGCTGGCCGCGATAAAACTGCATCGTCTGGTTCACCTGAATGTGCAGCTTGGTCATGAACTGCCGCGCGATCTTGGAGATCGCCGCCTGCTGCGGATTGTCCGGCTCTTCATAAGCGCCGCCGAGGCTGACAAAGCCCTCCGCGATCTTTATTTTTTCCGCCTCGTCAAATTTCAACTTCGCCTCGGTCGCAAAATCCTGCGTGATGATGTTCGCGCCCAGGTTGATGCTGCGTGAAAAAACCTTTCCCTTTTCAAAGAACAGCAGGTTGCTCGTCTTCGCGCCGATGTCCAGCAGCATCGTGCAATCTTCCAAGTCGCCATAATTATACCGGAACGCGTTGCACAGCGCGGCGGCCGAGGCGTCGCACAGTTGCAGCTTCAACTTCGCCTGGTCGGCCACGCGAAAAAGCCCCTCGACAATCTCGGACTTGATGGCGACGAGCAGCACTTCCAGCTCGCCGCTCGCCGTCGAGCCGAGGATTTGATAATCCCACACCACTTCGCTCAACGGAAACGGCACGTTCTGCTGCGCCTCGTATTGGATGATCTGGCTGACCTTGGTCGCGTCCACCGGCGGCAGCTTGACGAACTTGGAAAAAACCTGGAAGCCCGGCGCGCAGCCGTTGACGAACCTGGCCTTGAACCCTTTTTCCGCGAACACTTCCTGCAACGCCTGCAAGATGATTTTCTCGCGGGCGCTTTCTTGCGAACCCTCAAGGCCGAGCGGCTTGATGGCAAAATTTTTGAGCCGCAAACCGCCCGACTCGTCCATTTCAAATTCGGCGAGCTTGAGGCTGCCGGCTCCGAAATCAACGGTCAAAAATGACTTGGTGTTCAGCATGAGTTACACAACCTGCCACTGAAAAATCCGGGGTTCAAATTTTATGTGTGGCAGCGCGAAGTGATTACGGCAAATCCGCAGGCCGGTCAAACCAAAAAGACAAATCTTTGACCGCGTCGCCAAAAAACATTGCATCCCGCGCGCGGCTTTGGCTTCATCCCGCCATGCCGCAACCGGTTCAGCCCGCCGCGCGCCGCCGGAAGACCGTTTTTTTCTCCGGCCGCGTGCAGGGTGTCGGCTTTCGTTACACCGCCAAGACCGTCGCCACCGGTTTTGAGATCACCGGCACCATCCGCAATCTGCCGGATGGCCGCGTGGAACTCGTCGCCGAGGGCAGCCACGCGGAACTTGAAGCTTTCCGCGCCGCGCTCCATGATGCAGGTCTTGCTGGATTTATCCGGGACGAACAGGTAATCTGGGGCGACGCAAAAAATGAATTTCGGGGATTTGAGATTGTTCGCTAGGAAATGAAATACGCCATCATTGCAGACATCCACGGCAATCTGGAAGCTTTTCAGGTCGTGCTGGAGGACATCCGCGCGCAGAAAGCCACGCACATCGTATGCCTCGGCGACGTCGTCGGTTACAACGCCAACCCCAAGGAATGCCTCCAGATCGTGCGCGACTTGAATATCCCCGTCGTCAAGGGCAACCACGACGAATACTGCTCCAGCGAAAACCATCTCGAAGGTTTTAATCCGCACGCCGCTGAAGCCGTCATCTGGACGCGCAATCAACTTTCCACCGACGACAAACAGTGGCTGTGCGATTTGAAATACTCGCGCATGGCTGCGAACTTCACCATGGTTCACGCCACGCTCGACGCGCCCGAACGCTGGGGTTACGTCTTCGACAAGCTCGCCGCCGCCGCCAGTTTTCCGTATCAGAACACGCAGATGTGTTTCTTCGGCCACACGCACGTCCCCGTCGCGTTCATGCGCGACACCGTCGTGCGTGGCGGCACTTACTCGAAGTTCAAGGTGGATTCCTCGAAAAAATATTTCATCAACGTCGGCGCCGTCGGCCAGCCGCGCGACAATAATCCCAAGGCCGCCTACGTCATCTACGACATGGACGCGCAGACGATCGAGCTCCGCCGCCTCGACTACGACATCGAGGCTGCGCAGAAAAAAATCCTCGCCGCCGGCCTGCCCGAACGCCTCG
>PLHK01000077.1 GCA_003139955.1 Limisphaerales bacterium | reverse complement strand
AACTTCTTCAACATGCCTTCTTTCTACGTTAGACCTAGTCTTGAAAAACCTAGATGACAGATACATGCCAAAATGATTCAGGGTTCTTTCGTTTGCTACTAACATCATTTCGTTATCCGTTCCAAGGAAACGGCCTTTACTTAATCGGTGGCGGAGCAGTGTTTTTTAGCGTTACCGACTTCGTATCAGCACACGCCAACATCATGGCGATATTTATTCAAATCGGTATTTCAGGTTATCTCGCAAGCTATGTAAAGGATGTGGTTCGCACTAGCGCGATGGGAGAAGATGTTCCGCCAAGCTGGGTAGATTTTTCGGATTGGGTGGAGGATATAGTTGTTCCTGCATTTCAGTTTCTGTTGATATTGGTTCTGGCGTTTGGTGTGATGGTTTACCTGCAATTCCGGCACCCATTTCAGGGACATACACAAACTGTTGCCGTATTGATTTCCGCAGCGTGGGGTTGTGTGTTATTGCCAATTTTATTGTTGGGAGTAGCTATGACAGATTCTGCGCTTGCCATGTTTAATCCCATCCCATTGATGCGAGCCATTTGGCTCACCTTGCCCGACTATTTCATGACCTGTTTATTTTGTGCGTTGATGATTGGCTTGAGTTTAGGATTGAATATTTTGCTGGCATATGGCGACCACATCCCGATTTTACCTAGTCTTGTCAGTTGGTTTTTCAACTTGTATCTGATTACGACATTAATGCGTAGCTTTGGCTTATTATACCGGTTTAACCATGATCGTTTGCAGTGGTATTAGCATTCACCCAAGTCGCCGGAGCCAACCGCCGTGCAGAAGGATTTGATTTAAGCGTTACGATTTCACCGAGGGCGCGCCCAGATAATCCATGCCCACCAGGCACACGTCGTCATCAAAAGCGCCGCTGACGGCAAAGGTGCGGATGGCCGTGAGCAGTTCGTCAAATAGGATGCCCGGCGGATGCGTGACGAGGGTTTTGACATCCAGTGTCAGGCGTTCCTGCGAGTAGAGTTCCTCGTTCTGCCCCTGCACTTCGTAAAGGCCGTCGGTGAAGAGCATCAGGAAATCACCCGGTGTCAGCGTGGTTTCGCTGGTGGTGTAAGGCGGGTCTTCAAAAAGTCCCAGCGCGGGCTGGCCGCGACCGGCGGTGTTGGCGAGCGGCTCCACCTGCCCGAGGGAACGGCGCAACAGCAGCGGCTTGGGATGACCGGCGTTGGCGAACTGCAGCCGCCCGGTGCGGCAGTCGGCCACGGCGTAGAACGCGGTGGTGAGCATGGGCGAACCGGTACTCTTCAGGATGTTGCACAAGTCGTAGTTCAGCTTGCGCAAAAACTCGCCGGGGTCGCGCGCCAGCGGCTTCAATTCCTCGGACAAGGCGCGGATCATCGCGGTGACGAGCGCGGCGCGGACGCCGTGGCCGGTGACGTCGCAGATGAACACGCTGACCTCGGTGTCGGAGATCGCGGAGACGCTGAAGAAATCGCCACTGACGGATTCAGCCGGCTCGTAGCGGTGGACGAATTGAAACGCGCTCTGTTCCGCCGGCACGCCGGGTGGAAAGCTCGGATACTGCTGCGGCAGCATGGTGAGCTGGATTTCGCGCGCGGTGCGGAGGTTTTCCTCCATGAGCGCATTCTTGGTGCGCAGTTCCTCCCGGCTGCGGGAGAGTTCGCCGGTGGCGCGGCGGATCTGCTCCTCGGCGCGCTTGCGTTCGGTGATGTCCTCGACCGTGCCTTCGTAGTAAAGCAGCTTGGCCTGCGCGTCACGGACGGCGCGGCAGTTCTCCGCAATCCAGATGATCGTTCCGTCCTTGCGGTAAATGCGGGACTCGAAGCCGCTCAAGGTGTCGTTCTCCTGCATGAGCCGGACAAATTCCTCGCGGCGGCCGTGCTCGACGTAAAGGCTGCCGGCGATGTCCTTGATGCTGGCCATCAACTGCACCGGCGTGTCGTAACCGTAGATGCGCGCGAGCGCCATGTTGGCCAGCAGATAATGACCGTTCGGCGTGGTGCGGAAAATGCCTTCCACCAGATGGTCGAAGAGGCCGTAGTAATTCTCCTTTTCATCGACAAGCGCGACGCGTTCCTGCTGCCGCGCCATCGAGCAATGGATGGCGTGCCGCAGCGTGGCCGCCGCCAGTTGCTCGCGCCCGAGATAATCCTGCGCGCCGCTGTAAACGGCCTCGGCCAGAAAGGATTCGTCCTCGCTCGGCCCGATGACGACCACCGGCTGGCGGGGCGCCTTCGTGGTGAGCCAGGTGACCTGAAACAGCGCCGCCGCATTCGCCTGCGCGATCTCAAACACGATGGCGTCGAAATGATTCGTCGCGACCATCGCCAGCCCCGCGTCGGCGCTCGGCTCCACCGTCACCGCCACTTCAAACGCGGCGCAGCGCAACAAATCGCTGACACGCTGCGCCATCGCCGCGTCGCCGCTGATAAGTAAAATTTTCAATGGGCTGTTTTCCATGCCGTTCCGAATCCGATGAAAATACCGTTTCCTAGCCAGCCCGCAAGTGCGTTGCGCGCCGCTAGAACGATTCAACTTTGCATCCGCCGCCGCCCTGCGTATGCTGTTTCCTGAAATCATGCCCAGTGTTTTCATCAAAACCTACGGCTGCCAGATGAACGAGCGCGACAGCGAGGCCGTCGCCGCGCAGCTCGTGGCCAAAGGCTATTCGCTCGCCAAGTCCGAGGCGCTGGCCGACGTGGTGCTGCTGAACACTTGCAGCGTGCGCGACGCCGCCGAGCAAAAGGCGATGAACAAAATGAAAAATCTCGCTGGCACGGCGCGCAAAGAACGCCCCGACCAGATTCTCGGCTACCTCGGTTGCATGGCGCAAAGTCGCGGCAAGGAACTCATTGATAAACTGCCGGACGTTGATCTGGTTCTCGGCACGCAAAAATTTCATCGCGCGGCGGAATACTTGGATGAAATCATTTCCGGCAAACGCAAAAAAATCGTGGACGTTGCCGCCGAAGAAAAAAGCGAAGCGACCATCCGCGAACATCTGCTCAACGGCAGCGCGAAAACTTCCGTCAGCGCGTTCGTCAGCATCATGCAAGGCTGTAATCAGCATTGCACCTTTTGCATCGTGCCGAGCACGCGCGGCGAGGAACGCAGCCGCACCATTCCCGACATCGTCGCCGAATGTCGCGAACTCGTTGCCCGCGGCGTGCGCGAAATTACCTTGCTCGGCCAGATCGTCACGAGCTTCGGCAAGCGCGATTATCCGCTGCTCGATGGCAAATCCGCTTTCGTTCAACTGCTCGAAGCCGTCCACGAAATTGACGGACTCGAACGCATCCGCTTCACCTCGCCGCATCCGAAAGGTTACGGCGATGATCTGGTGGAAGCCTATGCGAGATTGCCGAAACTTTGCGAGAGCGCGCACATTCCGCTGCAAAGCGGCAGCGACCGTTTGCTCAAGCTAATGCATCGCGGCTACACGCGTGAAAAATTTCTCGGCATCATCGAAAAATTGCGCCGCGCCAAACCGGGCATCGGCATCACCACGGACATCATCGTCGGTTTTCCGGGCGAGACGGAAGAAGACTTCGAGCAAACGCTGTCGCTCTGCCGCGAAGCGCAGTTCGACAACGCCTATATTTTCAAATACTCACCGCGCCGCGATACGCCCGCCGCCGAAATGCCGGATCAGGTGCCGCAAGAAATCCGCGAGGAACGCAATCATCGCCTGCTGGATTTGGTGAACGAAATCGCCGCGCGCAAATACGACAGCTTCATCGGCAAGCAGGTGGAAATTCTCGTCGAAGGGCCGAGCAAAAAAAACGCGGCGCGCTACACCGGGCGCACGCGTTGCAACCGCATCGTGCTGTTCAACGGCAGCGCGCGCCATCAAAGCCAGCTCATGGATGTGAAGATTGAGCGCACCGGCTCCTTCACACTTTACGGCGATCCGGCGGTAGTGAATTTGTAAAAGCGTTGCCATTCTTGCCGGCGCGGGCAAAATGGCGGCATGAATTTCCGCGACAAACTAATCGCGTGGGACAAATTGCCGGACTGGCGTAAACAGTTTCGCGCCGGCGGCAAAAAACTGGTCGTCACCAATGGCTGCTTTGATCTGCTGCACCTCGGCCACGTCACCTATCTGGAGAACGCCCGCAATTTTGGCGACGCGCTGCTATTGGGCGTGAACAGCGACGCAGCGGTGCGCGGCCTCAAAGGCGCAGGTCGCCCGGTGAACTCCGAAACGGACCGAGCGTCCGTGCTCGCCGCGCTGCAAAGCGTGGATGGCGTCTGCATCTTCACCGATACGACGGCCACGAAATTTCTCGCCGCCGCGCAGCCGGACATTTACGTCAAGGGCGGCGATTACACATTGGAAACTCTCAATCAAGACGAGCGCCGCGCGGTCGAGTCGGCGGGCGGAAAAATCATTTTGGTTCCGTTTGTTCCCGGCAAGTCCACGACGTCGCTGCTGGAAAAGATTTCGCGGCTGTGAAAATCCTCGTCATCTCGCTCGCGGGCATCGGCGACACGCTGATCGCCACGCCACTGCTCCACGAACTGCGCGCGAATTTCCCCGCCGCGACGATTGACGCGCTGGTGATGTGGCCGGGCGCTAAGGATTTGCTTGAGCACAATCGGCACGTCAACCGCGTGTTCCAGAAAAATTTGCTGAAGTGCGGCAAGTTTGAAGCCTTGAAATTTCTCTGGTCGTTGCGACGCGAAGGCTATCAGCTTTCCATCAACACGCATCCGCAAAGCCGCATCCATTATCGCGTCGCCGCGTGGCTCGCGGGCGCGCAGGTGCGCATCAGCCACGAATACGACCGCTTCACCTGGCTCGACCGCTGGCTCGTCACCGGCACGCTGCCGCAGGATTACACGCGCCACTCGATTGAAAATAATTTCGACGTGCTGCCGCTCATCGGCGCGCAAAAAAAACTCCCGGCGCATGAAATGGAATTTTTCCTGACGCCCGGTGAAGAAAAGTTTGCGGACGCATTTTGGTCTAAAGCCAATCTGGCCGTCCGCAAGGTCCTTGGCATCCACGTCGGTTCCGGCGGCACGAAAAATCTGCCGTTGAAACGCTGGCCGGTGAAAAATTACGCCGGACTGGTGCGGCTATTGAACAAGGAAAGGCCGGATCTCCACATTTTGCTTTTCGGCGGTCCGGAAGAAGCCAAGGATCACGAAATCGTTCTGGCGCAGGCGAACCGTGAGCTGACGCTGGAGGCGCAGACGAAAAATCTGCGCGAGACGGCGGCGTTGATGAAGCGGTGCGGCGCGTTTTTGAGCGTGGACACGGCGCTGATGCACATCGCCGCAGCCGTAAAAGTTCCAAATCAAATTGTCATCGAAGCACCGACGCTGAACGTGACAAACTGGCCTTATCGCAACCAATTTACGCTCGTAAAAAATCCGGCGGTGAATGGACGCGGACTGGATTTCTACCGTTACGACGGCGGTGACATCAAAGGCACGCGCGAGGAATTGCTCGCATGCATGGAGTCAGTGAAAGTCGCGGATGTTTTCGCGACGGTGACGAGGCTGATTTGATCAGAGCGAAAAGCCCGCCGCCTTCGCGTCGTTGGCAAACATCTTCACGGTGTCGAGCGAGAGTTCGCCCAAATCCATGCCGGCCATTTTGATCGCCTTGCCGAGAATGTCGTGCGGCACGGTGACGATGTGCGAACCGCAGTCGTTTGCCTGAAAAATATTCAGCACTTCGCGCACGCTCGCCCAAAGCAATTCCGCGTGCGGCAGATTTTTCAAAATCACTTTGCTCTCGGCCATGATGCCCACCGGATCCAAGCCCGTGTCCGCGATGCGCCCGGCGAAAACGGAAACCACGGCAGGCACTTGGGGATTCAGCGCGGCGGCCACACCTTTGACTTGATCCAAAGTGAGCAGAGCGGTGACATTTAACTTTACGCCTTGGCTCGCGAGTTCCTTGATGAGCGGCAGGGAGGATTCATTGCGCGTATTGGTGATCGGAATTTTGACGTAAACATTTTTCCCCCAGCCGTTGATTTTCAGGCCCTGCCGTTTCATCTCGGAGAATTCGTCGGAAAAAACTTCGAGGGACAGCGGCTTGACGGTGATGGTTTGCAGCACGTCGCGCGCGAACGCCTCGAAATCCGTCAACCCCGCCTTGCGCATCAGCGTCGGGTTCGTCGTCAATCCCTGGATGAGCGGATTGGCGTTGAGTTCGAGCATGCCCTTTTTGTCCGCACCGTCGGCGAAAATTTTCACCGACAAATCTTTGAGAGTTCGCTTCATAATAATTTTTGCGTGTGAGCGAGGATGATGTCAGCAGCGTCACCCAGATTGCCAGCAGAAAAATCAGGTTTTTGCTTCAATTCCTCCGCGTAACCGCGATCAATGAAAATGGTTTTGCAGCCGGCGGCGTGGCCGCAATCAATGTCGCGCCAGCGGTCGCCGACCATCCAGCTTTGCGCGAGGTCAATGCCAAGTTCGCGCGCCGCGTGCAAAAGCATTCCCGGTTTCGGCTTGCGACAATCGCATTTGGACAAGCCTTGGCCGGCGTGATAACAAACTTCCACGCGATCAATCGGCAGTTGCGCCGTCATGTGCGCGTGGATTTTTTCGACGACTGCCTGCTTCAGCGTGCCGCGACCGACATCGGGCTGATTCGTCGCCACAACCAATAAAAACCCGGCGGCCTTCAATTTCGCACAGGCTTCAGGAACTTCAGGAAGAATTTCAAACGCGGCCAAACTCGTCGGCGGATATGGCTTGGATTGCTTTTCCAACGCACGATTGATCACGCCATCGCGGTCGAGAAAAACTGCGCGCGGCAATTTCACTTCGTGCTTTCCCACTTCGTCGGCGCCACTTTCAATTTGGGATGCGACACGAACAAATGCCAGACGACACCCTGAAACGCCTCGCTGTGCGGCGTGACGTGGGTGGGATTGACCGTCGGCACGATGACGCACGCGGTCGCTTCCTGCGCGGTGTAACCGCCATCGCGCCCGACAATGCCGATGACGGACGCGCCGACCTTTTTGGCGAGCTGGATCGCGCTGACCAGATTCGGACTGACGTTTTTTTCCAAGTTGCCGCCGCCGACGGAAAAAATGAGCAGGCCATCCTTCGCATTGATGCGACTGCCTTTCAGCCATTCGGAGAAAACCGTCGCCCAGCCCTCGTCGTTNNCCGCCGACACCGAGGATGAACAACCGTCCGCCGCGCTCGCGGATTTTCACGAGCTCGTCCGCGCACTTTTCAATCGCGTCCGCGTTCAGTTGCGCGGTGACCTGCTGGACTTCGGCTAAAAATTCTTTGGCAAAGCTCATAATAATTTAAATTGTGTGCGTTGAGTTTTGAGTTAAAAAATAAATTGTCAATCCGGCTTTTCGTTTTTCAAAATCGCTTCCAATTCTGCCAAACCCGCCGGCGAACCCATTTCATAAAAACGTTCGCGGACTTCGTAGCCCGCGAGCTGCTTTTCGCGGACGAGCTTGCCCATGACTTCGGCGAGGTCAAAAATTTGATCGGCGGAATAAGAATCGAACACGGAAGTTTTGAACAAACTTAAGCCGTAATCAATGTGCCGCATTTCCGGCAGCTTTTGTTTTTTGTCGTAAATTTTTATTTCGCCGTCGGTAAAGACCACGTTGCTCGTGTCATATTTACCTTCATTGCGATAAACCGTCATCAATCCAAGTTTGCCGCTGTGCTGAAAAAATTCCGCAACCGGTGCATATTCGATGGGCAGATATGAATCGCCGTAAAGCACAAAAAATTCCTCGCCGAGCAACGGCAGCGCGCGTTTGATGGCACCGCCGGTGCCAAGCAGTTTTGGGCCGTCGAAGGAATAATCCAGTTTAACACCAAATGCTTCACCGCCGAAATCGCGCTGGATCATTTCGCCAAGATAGCCGATGCACAAAACCGCGCGGCGAATTCCGCGTGCGTGAAGCAGTTTCAATTGATGCGCGAGAAATGGTTTGCCTGCGACGGGCACGAGCGACTTGGGAATTTTTTCCGTGATGGGCCGGAGCCGCGTGGCCAGTCCGCCCGCGAGAATGGCGACGGGAATTTGGGAAAGAGAAAGACTCATGAATAATCACCTTGATTCAAATAATCCCTCAGCCAAAGCTTGCTGATACTCCAGTCTTGAATAGCCGGGGCAACGTTCCTCAAATTCTTTAATCAACTCATCACAAGCTGTTGCTGGCTTGGTGGAAATTCCCGACACGTGATTCCAGCGCCCCTCACGAATTTCTTCTCCAAGTTCAAACGCCACAATTTTCAAACTTGGCCTATTTGGAAAGTTTGTCATTGGTTCAAGGTTCGCTAGCACCATTGAAAGTATTTACGAGATGACGAGCTTGGTTCCCTCAAAATCAAAACGAAAGCGCACTTCCTTCAAACCATTTTGCCGCATCGCGTGGCGCAGCTTCGCCTTGTCCTCCGCGTAAAACATCAAAAATCCGCCGCCGCCCGCGCCGATCAATTTTCCGCCGAGCGCACCGCTGGCCAGCGCGAGGTCATACCACTCGTTGATCTTGGGATTGCTCATGCCGCCGCTGCGCTGTTTTTTGCGCTGCCAATGCACATCCATCAACCGCGCGAACTCGTACAGATTTCCCGACTCCAACGCGGCTTTGCTTTGCAAGCCGAGGTCTTTGACGAAATGCAAACTTTCGATCATGGACTTGTCGTCGGACTTCGATTTCACGTCCTGCTCTTTTAAAATCGCTGACGCGCTGCGCGAATAGCCGGTAAAAAATAACAGCAGATTGTCTTCGAGATTGTCGCGCGTTGCCTCGGAAACTTTCAACGGCCACGCCTCGACTTTGCCGTCCGGCAAAAAATTAAAACACGTCAACCCGCCGTAGGCCGCGATGTATTGATCCTGTTTGCCAATCGGTTCTTTCAGCCGGTTCAACTCGATGTCACACGCCTGCTCGGCCAGCTCCGCCGGGTGGATCAAATCTTTTTTTTGCGCGTGCAACGCCTTGAGCAGCGCCGTGGTGAAACTGCCGGATGAGCCCAGACCGGTCCCCGAAGGGATGTCCGCCATCGAAGTCAGCTCCAATCCGCGCCCGTCCATCTGCAACGCGGCGAACGCCTCGCGGATGATGGGGTGCTCGACTTTCGCGGCGTCCTCGACGCGCTCCAACCGCGAGTATTTGACGATGAGGTCGGGCGTGAAGTTTTCATGGAGCGTGATATAAACATAGCGATCAATCGCCGCCGCGATGAGAAAGCCGCCAAATTTTTCATAATACGACGGCAGGTCCGTGCCGCCGCCGCCGAGCGTGACGCGAAGGGGTGAACGAGCAATGATCATAAGTTTTTCATTCCGTTTTTCTGGTAAATGTCTTCGACAATTTGCAAGGCCGCGCGCGCTTCGGCAAGCCCGGCGTCAGGTTTTCGTTTCAATTGAACGTCGCGTTCAAACTCGATCATTTCCTTTCGCCACGATTCGTCCGCGCCGGGAAATTCATAAACTTTCGTGTCGGGAATCCCCATCTCCGGTTTCATCTGATAATGAAAAAGTTTTTCCACGCCGTAACTGCCGCCGAGTCCTTCGATGTGCAATTTCGTGTGGCGGCCATAAATCTCGAACGAAAAAATATTTTTCCATTCCGTGCAACTGACGTGCAGCCACGCGGTCTGGTTTTTTACCGTGCGCAAACTCAAAAACGCGTTGTCGTCCACCGGCATTTTCCAAAAATAAGTTTCGGTGTGGCCGTCCACTTTTTTGAACTCGCCGAGAAACCAGCCGGCCAAATCAATGAGATGAATTCCCTGGTCAATCAGTTCGCCGCCGCCGGAAAGTTTTGGATCAGCCCGCCATTCCTGGTCATAACCGATGCGCCCGCCGTGTCCATAACGCGCGCGAATGAACATAAGCTCGCCCATCACGCCCGATTCAAAAATCTCCCGCGCCTTTTGAAACGCCGGATGAAAACGATGGTTGAAACCAACGTGCATGCAAACGCCGTGTTTTTTTTCGAGCGCGATCAATTCGTCAAGCTCCCGCACGGAAATCCCGGCGGGTTTTTCGACGATGACGTGTTTGCCCGCGCAAATCGCGGCGCCGGAAATTTTTGCGAGTTCAGAATTGATCGTGGCGACAATCACCGCGTCAACCTGCGAATCGGCGACGGCGATTTTGAAATCGGAAACCGCGCGGCCAGTTTGCGCCAATTTCACAAGTTCTTCCGCGCGCGACAAATTCATGTCACACGCAACCGCAAGGGTTGAACCGGCGGGCAGGCCGGCCAGCCGTTTTTTTCCGATCAACCCGCAACCGATGATGGCGTAGTTCATTTTTCTCCAAAATTTTTGCCGCGATCCGCCGGCACGATGCGGCGCAAAGTATAAACGTCCGACTTCATCAATTCCTCGCGCAGCGCGGAAAAATTCTGCCATGCATCCCACGGCGCACTGATGAGTTTGCCGGTGATTCCGTCGCTTTTTTCGGACAGCAAAAATTCCACGAGGCCGCGGACTTTTTCCAGCTTCGCGGCATTGTCGCGCGAAAGTTTGGACGCGCTGGAAAATTCATTTTGTCCGGCCAGTTTTTCGCCACTCGCCAAAACCTGTTCCGTCATCTTCGTGAAAATCGCGCCGGGTGCGATGGCGTTGATGTCGGGTGCCGCGCCCTGCCATTCGGCGGCGAGCGTTTCGACGAGCCGGACAACACCCGCTTTCGCCACGCCGTAGGCGGCGAAGTTTGGACGCGGGCTGGTCGAGCCGCCGCCGGAAAAGCAAATCACCTTGGCGCGAGCGGAAGATTTTTTGAGCAGCGGGTAGAGCGCACGGATGGCAAAGAAAGTTCCGTCCAGATTCACCGCTAGATTTCTGCGCCACACGAACGGGTCAATTTCCATCGCCGGGCCAATCGGCTCCTGAATTCCCGCGCAGCAGATGAGCGCATCTGCATTGTTCCATTTTGCGGAAATTTTTCCGGCGCAATTTTGAACGGTGTTCCAGTCTGAAACATCACATAGGAAACTGAAGCCGGCCTGCGGCGAACGGGCGAGGCGGCAGATTTCGTGGCCGCGCATGGCAAGCGTGTCGGCAAGGAATTTGCCGATGCCGCTGCTGCTGCCGGTCAGGACGATCTTCATTAGCGCGTTTCGTAGACCCACTGGTTTTGTTGCAGCCATTCCAAAGTGCGCTTGATGCCTTGCTCAATCGTCAGCGAGGTTTTCCAGCCGGTGCTGCGGATTTTTTTAGTGTCGAGAAAAATGAACGGGTTGTCGCCGACCCAGCCGCGCGCGCCGCCGGTGTATTCCAGCTTCGGTTTCAGTCCGAGCGCGGCGCAGATGTAGCTGATGGAATTGTTGACCCGCACATATTCGTCCGTGCCGAGGTTGTAAATTTCCACGCCGTGCTTCGCTTTTTTCGCAATGCCGAGATTGATGACGTGCAGCATCGCGCTGACGCAGTCCTGCACATACAAATAACTTTTACGTTGCGAGCCGTCCCCAAGCACTTTCAGGCGGTCGGGATGTTCGAGCAACTGTTTGTAAAAATCAAAAACGTGGCCGTGCGTGTAGCGTTCGCCGAGAATCGAGACGAAACGAAAAATGTAGCCCTCGAATTTAAAACCTTCGCAGTAGGACGAAATCATGCCTTCCCCAGAAACTTTCGATGCGGCATAGAGCGAAGTTTGGATCGGGAACGGCGCGTCTTCCGGCGTGGGAATTTTTTCCGCCTCGCCATAAACGCTGCCGGTTGAGGAAAACGCGACGCGCTGGATGCCATTGGCGCGCATGGCTTCGAGCACGTTGAACGTGGCGACGGTGTTCTGCTGCAGATCCTTGGATGGATGTTCGAGGCCAAAACGCACGTCGGCATTCGCGGCCAGATGAAAAATGGTGTCGCAACCTCCCATCGCTTCCGTGAGCGCGGGCAAATCCAAGTTGTCGCCTTCAATCAATTTGAAGTTTTTACTTTTGAGTGCGCCCGCCAAGAATTTTCGCTGGCCGGTGGAAAAATTATCCCAGCCAACCACTTTTTTCCCGTCGGCGAGCAAACGGTCCACCAGCGTGCTGCCGATAAAACCGGCGGCGCCGGTGATGAAAACTTGTTGCATGCGGACGCAAATCTAATCAGCCGCGCCAGCCGGGGCGAGTTTTTTTGGCGGCTGATTCGGGCCCAGTTGTGCTTGACGCCCAGTGGCCGTCGGCGCAATTTGGGCTTATGAAAGCCATCCGACTTGCCCTTGCGCCGCTGCTTTTACTTCTCTCCATCCATCCCGCCGCCGCCGACCCGGCGGATACAAACACGCCGACTTGGCGGCTGACGGTCGATCTGCGCGATGGCTCGCGCGTGATCGGCGAGAGCGGCAGTGAGCATTGGAAATTCCATTCGGCGCTGCTGGGCGACTTGAAATTGGCGGTGAAGGACATTCGTTCGGTCGAATGTGTCGCCACCAACTCCGCCCGGCTGGTGACCGCAAACGACGACACCTTGATGGTCTGGTTTGAGGATTCCGAAGTGACGGCCAAGACCAGTTTTGGCAAAGTGACGCTGGCGGTGGACTCAATCCGCAAAATCACGGTATCCGGCAGCGGCGGGACGGGCGCGCGTCGGCCGGGCTTGGTAGCGCTCTGGTCAGGCGAGAATAATGGCAAGGATGCCATCGGCGGCAATGACGCGGAACTGACCGACATAGATTTCACCGACGGTCAGGTGGGCCGGGCGTTTTTGTTGAATGGTTTTAGTTCGTGGATGAAAATTCCAAGCAATGACAAACTGGATGTCGGCAAAGGTGATGGATTGACGGTTACGGCTTGGATCAAGCCGACAAATGTGCGGGGCTTTCATCCTATTCTGGAATGGGAAGTGACCAGGCAAAAGGATGCCGTAACGCTCTGGCTTGGTCATCTGCCCCAAGATCGTGGTGTTTTATTGGGTAACATCGGTGACACTGCCGGTCAAAACCATATGCTTTTTTCCGGGCAAGGCGCGCTGCTGGAAAACCAGTTTCAACACGTAGCCCTGACTTATGATAAAAACACCGGCGTAGGCAGGCTGTTTCTCAATGGCCGCGTGGTAGCAGAAGAAAATATGGGCGTCTTCACTCCGGACACCACAGGCGATTTGTTTATCAGCCGTCGTCCCGCCGACCAGCCCGGCGACTGGACTTACAATACCTTTTTTGGCGGGTTGTTGGATGAAGTTGCCATTTACAATCGGGCGCTTTCAAAAGAAGAAATTCAGGCAATTTGTCTGGAAGACAACCATGGTGAACAATTGCCGCCACCGGCTTCTTCCGAAATTATGCCGTTTCGACAAAACGACATCAGAATGATGGATGGCTTCAACTAAACCAGAACGGTCAGCCGGAGTTTTCTGTTGTCAGCGTGTCCGAGTTACCTCAACTTGGCGCGGTTTTAAATGAATCCGATTGTCAAAATTGCGACCGCACTGCATTTCGTAGCCAACCATCCCTTGAACCGCAACCGCAAGTTTCAAGCGGTGGCGGAATATGGGTTTATCCAAACGGCGGCATTGCTCGTCCCCGGCGACATTTGTCTGGAATTTCCCAATCGGACGCGATTGCTGGTTTCGCCCCGGATGAAAGGCGCGGCGCATTTCATCACGCCACGATTGTGTGAATTTGATGAAATGTCATTCGTAATGCATTTTTTACGGAGAGGTGAAATGTTCGCCGATGTCGGTGCGAATGTCGGTGCTTTCACCGTTCTCGCCGCTGGCGTGGCCGGAGCCAAGACGGTTTCGTTTGAACCCAGCCCGGAAACTTTCGCGATGCTCGCGCGCAATGTCCGGCTCAACGGATTGACCGACCTTGTGCGCCTCATCAATGCCGTAGTGGGTCGCAGCACCGGCACCGTTCAGTTCAGTGCGGGCTTGGGAACGGAAAACCATGTGGCGGCGGTCAGCGAAAAGACAAATTCCGTCACCGTGCCGATGACGACTTTGGACGCCGAATTTGCGGCGAACCCGGCGGTGCTGATAAAGGTGGACGTGGAAGGTTTCGAGACGGAAGTTTTTGGCGGTGCGGAAAAAACACTGCAAAATCAGGCGTTGCAGGCGATCATCGTCGAGCGCAACGGCAACGGCAACCGCTACGGCTACGACGAGGAAAAGTTGCACACGCAGATCCGCAGTCACGGTTTCAATGCCTGCAATTACGAGCCGTTTGCCCGGCAAATTCTTCCGCTGGGCAATGATGCCGGCGGCAACATCATTTACATCCGCGACCTCAAGGCTGCCAACGAACGGCTACGCGCCACGCCCGCGTTTGAACTGGGCGGCTTGAAGGTCTAATTCAACGCCATGCCACCCGCCTCCGAAAATCTTCCCCGAGTCAGCATCATCATCCCGACGCTGAACGCCGAGGCGATTTTGGAGAACTGCCTCGCGTCCATCACGCGGCAAAATTATCCGCGAGAAAAAATGGAGATCCTCCTCGCCGACGCGCATTCGACCGACCGCACGCGCGAAATCGGAAAAAAATTCGGCGCCATCATTCTCGACGACGACGGCAAAAACATGGAGGAGGGCAAGCGCCTCGCGCTCCGGCACGCGACGGGCGAATGCATCGTCTTCGTGGATGCGGACAATGAAATCACCCATGCGGATTATCTCACACTCGCCGTGGATGCGCTCGCCAGGAATCCGCAGGCGTTCGGCGTGGAATGCTATTATTTGCCGTCACCGAAGATGACTGCGTTCTGCGCCTACCTCACCGCGCTCCTGCACATCAGCGATCCGGTCTGCTGGCTGATGAGCGCGAATCCCGAATTCATTGCGCGCGACGGCGAGGTAGAGCGCTGGATTTTGCCGGACGGAACCTTTTCCTATCCGCTGGGGGCAAATGGATTCGTATATCGCCACGCCGATCTTAAGTCCGCTGCGGCCAATGAAAAATTCCAAGACACGCACGTCGCCATGTTCCTGATGAAAAACGGCCAGCGCGAGTGGCTGCGGCTGCGCGGCCGCGGCGTGCATCATTACTATGTGCAGACGCTCTGGAAATTTGTGCAGAAGCGCCGCCGCGCGACGGTGCATTTCCTCCGTGTGCAGGAAGAAATGCCGGTGAATTGGATGAAGGAAAAGCCGCCCGTTCCACTCTGGCTCGCGGCGGTTTATTGCGTCACTTTTTTCGGCCCGGCATTTCACACGTTGCGCGGAATCATCCGCGACCGCGATGCGCGCTGGCTGTGGCATCTGTTCGCCAGCCCCGCCAGCGTGGCGGGCAATGCGTGGGGCGTCTGGACTTACCAGCGCAACAAGCACAAAAAAAATCTGGTGGCGGAACTGAAACCGGAACAAACCTTAAAACAGTGAACGACTGTATGCCCGAGGAAAAATCGCCCGAACCGACCGCGAAAAGTTCGGCGCGCCGCCGGATTTTCTTCATCATGAACGGGCTGTTCAACAGCCAGTTGGCCGGCGGCGACATACATCTGCTGCATAGCGTCCGGGCGATCACCGGTACTGGCTGGGAAGCGGAGTTTTTGAGCACGCGACAACTGGAGCCGCATTTGAAAGCCTGGCAATTGCCCGGTCAAATCACCTTCACCGATCGCGCCACCAAAACGGAGTTCAGTGATGCTTCGCTTTCCGGAAAATGTGCCTTGTTTTGGGAATTTTTCCGGCGGATGCTCGCGACGCTGCGCAGGCTGCGCCAGATCAGACCGGATGATGTTTGTTTCTCACCGACGGATTACTGGTTTGACGTGATACCGATGGTGTGCTCCCGGGCAAAATTAAAAATCATGGTGCTGCAAATGAAAGCACCTTCGCTGTGGCAGGTCATTTTTCGGACTCGCGCGGATGTCGAGGCCACGCGGATTGCCTCCCTGCACTATTGTTTCAGCCAATGGCTCTCGCTAACGCTGCTTCGCTTTTGCCGTCACAAAAAAATCATCGCCGTGCAGCCGTTGCTGCAAAACCAACTCTGGGAAATGGGTTATCTACCCGGAGAAACGGCGCTCATCCCCAATGGTTTTGATTTGGAGGTGGCCAACCAGACCGGCGATGTGCCCAAACAGTTTGACGTGGTTTGGATTGGCCGAATGCACCGGCAAAAAGGGGTTGAAGACCTGTTAAAAACCCTTCAGGTGCTGGCGCAGGAGCTTCCCGATTTTAAAGCGCTGCTCATCGGAAATTTGGCGGCGGCGCTGGCTGAACCGCTCGCCCGGCTGGGATTGACATCGCAAATTCATTTTGCCGGCTATGTGACGGGGGTGGAAAAATTCCGCTGCCTGAAAAGCGCGCGCGTCTTCCTGATGCCGAGTCGGCATGAAGGTTTGCCCATTGTGGTGAGTGAAGCGCTTGGCTGTGACTTGCCCGTCGTCGTGTATGAACTGGAAATGTATCGGCCGTTTTTTGGCGATCTGATTCTTTATGTCGAACCATTCAAGCTCGACCGTTTTTGCCAAACCGCCGTGGAAGCCGTGCGGCTAGCCAGAGCTGGCAAAATGCTGGTTGATATGAAACAACTGGCGACTTTCAAAACAGCCAATTCATGGCCGGCGGTAGGACGCCAACTTAAGGCGGTGTTGCCTCCGCCATGACAACGATGGCTTCTAAAATTCTATTCCATCATTATTATGTTTAATCTAATTGCCTCCCTTTCGCGTTCCGCCACCGCCCGCCGGACGGTTCAGGTTTTGCGCCTGCACGAGCTAGGTAATTTCTGGTTGCGCCACTTTCCAGTCATCAAGCACTTGCCCGGCAGCCAGGTGGTTTATCGGGCCACCCGGCTGGAAAGCATTCCGCTGGCAAACGACATGTTTGAAACAGAAAACCTCTATGACGCCAGCCTGCTGCCGGAAAATTTCACCAACTTCGCCGACCTAGGCTGCAATGTTGGTTATTTCACACTTTGGCTGGCGCATCTCGCACGCGGTCGAAAACTACGCGGGTTGATGTTGGACGCCAATCCTAAGGCTGTTCACGAGGCGCAATGGCACGCTCAAGCCAACCATTTGCCGGAGGTTTTCGCCATCAACGGAATTGCGGGCGAAGGTCAACCGGGTGGCCACGCGGAATTTTTTCTTTACGATTCCAACATTTGTTCGACAAGCCAGCTCACGGAGGAAATGCGGCGAAATTCGAAGGGTAAGTGGACCAAAGTCTCCGTGCCATGCGTCCGGGTCGGGGATCAGTGGCGGAAATTTTTTGGGCAGGCGCGCTGCCATCTGCTGAAGATTGACATCGAAGGGTCAGAAATGAATTTCCTGCGGAACGAAGCCGCCTTTCTCGCGCAGGTGGACGCGATTCTGGTTGAATGGCACACGTGGGGTGCGACGCTCGATGATATTATGAGTTTTCTGACCGAACAGCAATTTAGCTACGTCAAAACGATTGAGGAAAGCGCCACAATGGGCACGGCGTTTTTCCGGAGAAACGCCGGTTGAATTATTCAGCAATGTGCGACCGCAAACGGTTTTTTACTTTCCGCCAAAATTGTTCCCGCGCAGTTAATGGCCGCCCATCACCGGGAAGTGATAGCAATGTAGCAGAGGGTTTGCTCGCCAATTGTTTGGCCTCGGCCATGCAAAACGCGTTGTGATAAACCACCACGCCGTCTAGATGATTTACGGTTGGCCAGCCGCGCTGTCTTTTCTTGAAGTTGGGCCGGTAATTATACTGGCTCGGCAAAATCCGCAGCCGGTCGAAATATTTTGTCTGGATGATCTCGTTGATACACAACTGATCGTCGGCCACCGTGCGAAAATGCGCCCGGCCGCGCGCAACAATCTCCGTGCGAATGTCGCGGCTGCGCGGTACATTCCAGAGGAACACGCCGCCGTTGAGATAATTTGAGGTATAGCCTTGCCCCGAAACATAGCGGCTGCCGGCGTGTTCCACGCATGCCGCTACGTCTGCGCCACCCAGCAATTTTTCAAACGATGGCAATGGTCGAAGGCAGAGCACGTCAAAACAATCCACCGTGAGTGCGTAATCCGCACCGAGGGAATCTAGCACTTCCATCCGGCGAAAATATATTTCCCGCAGCGGATCGGAAAAATCCGGCACCGGCGTGAGCAAGTGATATTCAATGCCGGAAATCCGGCGTTGCGGGAGCTGGTGTCCTAGAATAAAAGCGTGCAACTCAACGCCCGGACATTTTGCAAAACTGGAAAAGGTGTAATCCAAATTTTGCACCGCCCGACCCATTGCAAGGGTGATCACTGCAGATTGTGTGGGGCGACTCATAGGTCTATTTTGAGCGGGGCAAGCTGGCCAGATTTTTTCACCGGCTTGAATTTTTTCCGGTTGGCAAGCGAGTTGCCGCGCCACATTTTCCAGCCAATTTTGAGGACGTTTCGGAGCCGCGCAACTCCAGGCAGGATTTTCGCAAGTTGGGGACGCGCTGGGAGAAGGGGCTCGCGTAGTTCTGGCGACCGGCCGGCCCAACGGGGAGTGTAGTCGCTTTGTTGCGGTGTCTTGGCAAAGAGGGGAACGATTCTCTTGCGACGAGCCTGGACCAGCAGTTGCAGGGGAAAGCTATTGAACAATTCCACGCGCGACTGGATTTCGCGTGGGTTGGCCACTTCATACCACCGGCCATAAGGTCCGACCATGTGAATAATCATGCGTTCGACTTCAAAGCCATTGTCATCGCCTAGCACATTGTAAAACAATTCCGGGCTAAATTGATAAAAACCATGGCCACACCAGTTGTTGGCGCAAGTCTGGGTGATAAAGCGTCCCCCTTCATTCACCATTTCGAGACAATTTTGCAGTGCCACCGGAAAATTAAAAACGTGCTCCAACGTGCCCCCGTCATAAACCAAATCAAATTTCTGCTTCAAATCATCGTTGATTGGCCGGTTCAAGTCGTGGACAAATTCCGCGCCCTCGAAAGCTGAAGCGTCCAAAGCAGAAATTTTTCTGGCTCCCAGCGCCTTGAAAAATGGCTCGGCAAAACCGGTGTCGGGCGCTCCCGGCGCAAAAAGGTCGGCCGCAAGGCCGGCTTGAGTGAGCACCTGTTGCATTTTGGCCGGATAGACGTTCAAATCCTGGCGGCCAATCATCAGCACATTGCTAAAGTCGGCACCGCGTTTCCGGGCGGCCAGAAGGAACAGAACTGAATTGATGTCGAGACCCATGCTTCTTGGAAATTTATAGAGAAATCAGGGCGGCGTCACAATACTGTTTGAACAATTTATTCAATCCGGCTGTCTTGACACCACTGGGAAGCATCCTCGACACTTGCGCTTTATGTTTAGCCAACCGCACCTGAATTATGAAAATTGAAAGCCCACGTTCCGCAGGCAAAGGACAATACCTGTGGCCTCTGTTACTGCTAGCGGGCGTGCTGGCGCTCCTTTTCTGGCAAAGTTTCCTTCCTGATTTTGTTCACTTTTCCAACGACGGCCCGCTCGGCCAGCAAATGACTGAATGGACCCGATTGCCCGCGGGAATGACCGGTATGTGGGATGACCTTAACGATGTGGGATTCAACGCCGGAACATTTTCCCTGGGCGTAAACACTCTGATTCGGTGGGGCTTGGGGCCGTTGGGGTATTCGAAATTTTTAGCTCCGGTAGCTTTGTTCATCCTTGGCGTAGGAGCCTGGACTTATTTCCGCTGCTTAAAACTCACGCCACTGGCCACTATCTTGGGTGCGCTGGCCGTGATGCTGGGTTCAAGCGCATTTGGAGATGCCTGCTGGGGCACAGCCTCTCATCAAATCGCCTTGGGCATGGATTTTCTCGCGTTGGCGCTCATTGAAGCCAACCACCGGGAAACACCCGCATTCACTCGCTGGATGCGGAGCGCGCTGGCTGGCTTTTGCGTAGGCATCAATGTCATTGAGGCGGCGGACATCGGTGCGCTTTACAGCCTGTTCATCGCGGGGTTTGTTTTTTTAAAATCTTTGGTGGAAACTGACGATGCCTTTGTTGCCAAGGTCATGCGCGGGTTGAGCCGGGTGGCGGTCATTGCCGTGTTTGCCGGATTCATCGGGGCGCAAACAGTCACTTCGCTTATCAGCACCTCAATTCAGGGCGTGGCCGGCACGGCGCAGGATTCCGAGACCAAGCTTGAACATTGGGATTGGGCCACGCAATGGAGCCTGCCAAAAAAGGAAACGCTCGGCCTCATCGTCCCCGGCCTGTTCGGTTACAAAATGGATACGCCCAAGGACATGATGCCGCAGTTTCAAAAATGGTATGACGGCGGAGTTTACTGGGGCGGCATGGGACGCAGCCCGGAGATTGACCGGTTCCTCGACAGCGGTGCCACAGGCACGCCGCCGGCGGGCATGATGCGGTTTTCCGGCGGTGGCAATTACTGCGGCATCCTCGTTTGGCTGCTGGCGGCGTGGGCAGTGGCCCAGTCGTTGCGGAAAAAAGACTCGCCGTTTTCCGCCACGCAGAAAAAATACATCTGGTTTTGGGCTGTGTTGCTGGTGGTTTCGTTGCTGCTATCGTGGGGAAGATTTGCCCCGATGTTTTACGGGCTGCTCTACAAGTTGCCTTACTTTTCCACCATCCGTAACCCAGCCAAATTCCTAATCTTTGTCTGCTTGGGACTGACCGTCCTTTTTGCTTATGGCGTTCACGCTTTAAGCCAACGCTATTTGACCAGCCCGGCGACCAAGGGTGGCCCGCCAACGGGTCAGTTGAAAACGCGCGCGGATGGTTTCGACCGTAAATGGACACAGGTCTGCGCCGGAATTTTGGGGATCAGCCTTTTGAGCTGGCTGATTTTCGCGGGCGAAAAACCCAGTTTCGTCAGTTACCTGCAAAAAATGGGTTATCCAGACGAATCGCTCGCGAACCAGATTGCCGCCTTCAGCATCGGCCAGGTCGGCTGGTTTGTAATCCTGCTGGCGGTGGCGATGATAATGGTGACGCTGGTCATCGCCGGTTATTTTTCCGGCCCACGCGCCAAAATTGGTGCTGTGCTGTTGGGAGCCTTCCTGATTCTCGACCTTAGCCGCGCGAACTTGCCCTTCATCGTCCATTGGGATTATAAACAGAAATACGAAGTCGGCACGCTCAATCCCATCGTGGAATTCCTGCGCGAAAAACCTTACGAACATCGCGTGGCCGACCTGCCCTTTCGCACGCCGGAAGGAATGGAATTATTCGAGCAAGTTTACCGCATCGAATGGATGCAGCATCACTTTCCCTATTACAACATCCAATGCCTAGACTGGATACAAATGTCGCGCGTCCCGGAAGATTTGAAAACTTATTTGGACGCACTTTCCCCGCACGGCACGGCGGAATCCGCGCCGTTGATTGCCCGCCGCTGGCAGCTTGCCAACACCGAATACCTGCTCGGCCCCACCGGCTACCTCGACGTGTTGAACCAAGAGCTTGATCCGGCACAACATCGTTTCCGCATCGTCCAGCGTTTTGAAATCGTGCCCAAGCCCGGCATCTTAGAACCCAGTCGGCTGGAAGAACTCACCGCCGTCCCAGATGATAACGGGCGTTACGCACTGTTTGATTTCACCGGTGCCCTACCGCGCGCCAAACTTTATTCCAACTGGCAGGTCAACACCAACGACACGGAAAATCTGAAGACGCTCGCTGACTTGAATTTTGACCCGGCGAAAACGGTTCTGATCTCCACGCCGCAAAAAGACCTGGCCGCCGTCGCGACCAATGAAAATTCCGGCACGGTGGAATTCCAGAGCTACGCGCCCAAGAAAATTGTTTTCAACGCGGATGCCACCGNNGGCCAACCGGCGCAATTGCTGCGGTGTAATTTTCTCATGCGCGGCGTCCAGGTGCCCCCCGGCCAGCACACGGTGGAATTTGATTTCAGCCTGCCGAGCAAGCCGTTTTATGTCACGCTGGCGGCCATGGGCATCGGCTTTTGCCTGGCTATCGGGCTGCTGTTCGCACGGAAACAGACGGCAACAACCAAATGATAATTGTCCTTTGAAAACTCCTCTCAACCCGCGCGCTGGAAGAGAAAATTGATACCACGACGTTCTTGAAAGACAAAGCCGGCCACGGCCAGCCGGTTTGTAATGGCCGGCACATTCGCACCATCATGGATTTCAATCAGAAAGCAGCGGGTGACAGCCAAGATGCCTGCGATGGACTGGAAGTTTTCGAACACTTCCGTTTCGGCTCCCTCGATGTCCATTTTCAAAAGCGCAATCTCGCGCCCCGTCAACTGGTTGAGTGCCACAAAATCTGCCGCCGTGATAATTCTGACCGCCACCGGCTCGCCGCCCTCACTGGAATAAATGCTCTGCTTTGAAGATACCGGCACCAGCTTAATCACTACATCACGCGCCGTGCCACCGATGCCAAGATTCAGCAGCGTGACGCGTGCATTGCCCGCAAACCGCGCCGCCGCACTCTCATAATTGTGAGGGCTTAACTCGGCACCATAAAAATCCAAGCTGGGATTCCAAGTTTGGATGAAGTCAATGAACAAACCGTGATGGACGCCAAAATCCAAGACGACCCCGCTGCGCAAACCGCTGATAAATTTCCGCAACGACGAAAATTCATAGACCCGTTCCAAAAAAATTTCGTCGTAGATGACATATTCGATCCAGCAGAAAAGTTTGAAACCGTGTCGCGAACGAAAAATCTCGATTGGCTGCTCCGAGAGGCCGGCGGCGGCGAGCAGTTTCCGGTTGTGGAAGGCAAATTTGAAACGGTAAAACAACCAGTGGGCCGCGCCACCGAAGCCCTCATGACCAATCAGCGGCGGCAGATAAAGAAAAAATTTCACCAACACGAAAATCGGATAAAGCATCGGATGCCGTTTGGTGAATTCGTAAAATCGGTCGAGTCGTTCAAACATGGTTTGGAAAAGGCCGTTGTTTAATGGCGGCCATGCTCCGCAAAAGCGGACCCGGCGGCAATGGTAAATTTCAGCGGTGGTGAAACCGGGCACGGCGGTTCCCGGCATATGGCGAGTTGCCGCTGGTGCGGCTTAATGCCCTGTGGACATTGAAACCGGGCTCGACTATAAACATCTGCCGCCGCCTACAGTCATGGCCCGAAAACCGGAATAAACAAATCCGGCGGCACAGATAAAATTAGCCTGCCACCATCCGATCTATGCGCGTGTCCATAATTGTCATCACCCGTAACCGTGCTAACTTCATCGGCGAGGCGTTTGCGGCCATCACTGGGCAGGCATATCCAGACTTTGAGACCATCGTTGTGGACAGCAGCACCGGGGCGGATCGGGAAAAAACGGAGCAGCTCGCCCGCCAATACGGCATCAAATACGTTGCCGAACCGCGCCGCGGCCAGTCGCTAGCCCGCAATCTGGGCACCGCGAAGGCCACCGGCGAAATCATTGCCTTCACCGATGACGACTGCGTGCCGGCTAAAGACTGGCTGACGCAGACGATAAAAAATTTTTCCGACCCGGCAGTCTGGGTTTGCACCGGTCGCGTCGTGCAATACAGTCGCAATGACGCCGCTGATTTATTTGAAGAAGTGGCCGGCCAGGACTTGGGCGGGGAACGCCGGGTGTTTGGTCCGGAAGACATCCGTTTCAGTCCGGGCTTCGTGCTTGCAAACGTCACCAAGATTTTTGCCAAACACTTGAAGTCGGCAGCACCAGTGCCATTCGGCATCGGCCACGGCAGCAGCATGGCTTTTCGGCGCGTGGCTCTGGAAAAACTCGGCGGTTTTGACGAACGGTTCGGCGGTGAATCCATCATCCAATACGCCATCGAGGACATTGAGTTATTTTATCGGGCACTGAAATCGGGGCACAAGATCGTTTATGAGCCGGCGGCGGTCGTCCGACACAAGCACAAGTTGAGCGCCGAAGAGGTTTTCAAAACCCGCTACATTTACAGCTACACCGGCGCGGCCCTGTTGTGGGAACACCGCAATGCTCCCAAAATGCTGTTCATGTTCTGCGGCCGATGGGTGCAACTCATCATCAAAAGCGCGCAATATAAAATTCTCGGCAACCGGGAACTTGCCCGGTCTTTCGGTTCAGACCTGCGCGGCTTTCTGGATGGCTGGGCAGCCTATCGTAAATTTGCCAGGACAAACCGCCTCAAGCCTGGTGGCCGACCCATAGTTCCATAACAAATTGGGTTTAGCTGCGCCATGCCCGGTTTAAACTCTGGCTTTTGCCACTCACGAGTTGGAAGCCATCAACTTCGACAAAACTTGCGCCCGATGGAATCTTTGCACAGCTTTAGAGGATGAAAATTGCTCTGGCGCAAATCAACACCACTGTCGGTGATCTCGCAGGCAATGAAAAAAAAATTCTCGCCGCCTACGATCACGCCGTGCACGCTGGAGCAGATTTGGTCGTGCTGCCCGAACTGGCCATCACCGGCTACCCGCCGCGCGACCTGCTGCTGCGCGAAAATTTTGTGGCAGGCAATCTGGCGGTGCTGGAGCGACTCGCGCAGGCTACTGGAAAAACCAGCTTGGCGGTCGGCTACGTCGGACGCAACGAAGTTCGGCCCGGCCACGCCGTCACCAACGCCGTGGCACTCCTGCAAAATGGAAAAATTCTGGCGACGCGCCAGAAAACTCTGCTGCCTACTTACGATGTCTTTGATGAAGCGCGCTATTTTGAACCGGCGCAGGAAAATCTTCCCGTTGAGTTCAACGGAGCAGCAATCGGCCTGACCGTCTGCGAAGATGTTTGGAACGACGAAGGTTTCTGGAACGAACGGCGTTATCGCCAGGATCCGGCGAAAAATCTGATCGCCGCCGGTGCAAAAATAATCATCAACATTTCCGCCTCGCCGTGGCATCTCGGCAAAAACAAGCTGCGCCACGAAATGCTCGCCGCGCTGGCCGCCAAATCCCATTGCCCGGTGATTTACTGCAATGCCGTCGGCGGCAATGACGAATTGATTTTCGACGGCGCGAGTCTGGTTTTCAACGCCGGCGGCCAACTCGTCGCCGAAGGCAAAATGTTTGACGAAGATTTTTTGCTCGTTGAACTCGACCGTGCCCCGGCCATCGTGCGCGAGGCGTTGCCGGACGAGGAAAAAATTTTCAAGGCGCTCGTGCTCGGCTTGCGCGATTACGCGCACAAATGCGGTTTCAAATCTGCCTTGCTCGGCTTGAGCGGCGGCATTGACTCGGCCTTGACCGCCATGATTGCCGTGGCCGCGCTGGGCAGGGAAAACGTCCGCGGCGTCTCACTGCCATCGCAATTCTCCTCGCAAGGCAGCCTGGACGACGCGCGGATTTTGGCGGAAAACTTGGGCATCCAATATGACGTCATTCCCATCCAGCCGCTGTTTCTGACCGCGAAGGAACAGTTGAAAAATGTTTTCGCCGACCGCGCGGAAGATGTCGCCGAGGAAAATATCCAAGCGCGTCTGCGCGGCGTGCTGCTGATGGCGATGTCGAATAAATTTGGTTCGCTGCTGCTAACAACCGGCAACAAAAGCGAGACCGCCGTCGGCTACTGCACGCTTTACGGCGACATGTGCGGCGGCCTGTCGGTCATCAACGACGTGCCAAAGCTGCTCGTCTACCGGGTTGCAAATTGGATCAACCGCGAGCGCAAAATCATCACTGCCGCGTCCATCACCAAGCCGCCCTCCGCCGAATTGCGCCCGAACCAGACCGATCAGGATTCGCTCCCGCCGTATGAAATCTTAGATGCGCTTCTGGACGCGTATGTCGTTCAGAACTGTTCCGTCGAAGAAATTATAAAATCCGGTTTCGACGCGGCGATCGTCCGGCGCGTGGTGCGGCTGATTGACTTGAGCGAATACAAGCGCCGGCAGGCTGCGCCGGGGCTTAAAGTCACCTCACGCGCGTTCGGCATCGGTCGGCGCCTACCCGTGGCCCAAGGCTATCGAGAATATTAAAACCGGAGCATCAACTCGTCTCTACAGGCCGGTCGGGTGATCCAGAAAATTCCACGGCACGCCAAATTTTTTGGCCAGTTCCGCCGCCAGCGCACGCACGCCGAAAGTTTCCGTCGCATAATGGCCGCCATAAAAAACGTTCAGCCCCAATTCTTCCGCCAGCGCAAAAGTCCAATGCGGACCTTCGCCGGTAATGAAGGTGTCCACGCCTTCGGCGGCGGCTTGTCTTAATTCCGCGCCCGCGCCGCCGGTGACGACGCCGATGCACGCGCAGATTTCTTTGCCGCCGGGAATTATTTTTGGCTTCATGCCGGTCGCCTGCGCCAATTTTTGCGCCAGCGCGTTCCGGGTAATTTTTGTCCGCGATTTGAAACCGACGGGCCGTCCGTGGCTCAAGAAAAATGGCTTCAAGTTTTTCAATCCCAGCGCGGCGCAAAGCTGCGCGTTGTTGCCGAGTTTCGGATGCGCGTCGAGCGGCAGATGCGAACTGTAAACCGCGACATTATTTTCCGCGAGCCGCCGGAGCAGTTCGTAATTTTTCCCCGTCCACGGCTGGCGCGGACTCCAAAACAATCCGTGATGCACAATCAACAAATCCGCTTTGGCGGCAATGGCGAGTTCCACCGTGGCGAGGCTGGCGTCCACCGCAGCGGCGATGCGCGTGACGAAACCGGAATTTTCCACCTGCAATCCGTTCACCGCGCCGTCGTAATCGCCAATGGCGCGCGTGCGCAGAATTTTGTCGCAGTGTTTGACGATGGCGGCCAGCGAGGCTTTTGGCATGGCGCGATGAAACCAAAATGCCGCCAAACTGCAAGGCGGGAAAATGCGACTGCAAATCTATCAGTTGCCGGAGGCGTGCAGGTGCGGCAAAATTAAGGTTCATGGTTCGTGCACCTGCCGAATTGGGTTCCCTGCGTTTCAGTCGCCTTGAAAAAGAGCGGCTGCTGCTCGCGCTTTTGTTTTCCCTCTTCGCGCACCTCGTGATCTGGGGCGGTTACGAGGTGGAAAAAAAGACCGGCTGGCTGAAAAAAAATTTTCCGCCCGCACAACACAAGCTCGTGGCGCTGCCGCCCAAGCCCGTCGCGCAAAATATTGACCCGACCATTTTTTTGGATGTGTCACAGGCGTCCGCCGACGCGCCGAAGCAGGCGAAGTATTATTCCGACAAAAATTCTCAGGCCGCCAATCCCGATGCGGCAGTTGATTCCAATCAGCCCAAGTTGAACGGCAAACAGGAATTCATGCCCAAGACCGAAGACACGCCGCGACCGACCAAAACCAAACCCGTCCCGCCCACGCCACCGGAAAAACCGACCGAGCAAAAGCCGGAAGAAGCCAAGCCCGCAACCGCGCTGAATCCCGGTGAATTACAGCCGGGCAAACCAGATGAAACCGCCACGCCAGACGAAAAACCGACGACGCCGGAACGGCCGCGCACCATCCGCCAAGCGCTTGCGCAATCCAGCCAGTTCGCCGGTCAGGAGATGCAGCAAAACGGCGGCGTGCGCCGACACGCCTCGCGGGCCTCGCTGGATGCCATCGCCACGCCTTTTGGGGCTTATGACAGCGCGATCATCGAAGCCATCCAGCAACGCTGGTTTGATCTACTCGACAACTATCAGTATGCGTATGATCGCACCGGTAAAGTGACCATTTATTTTCACTTGAATTCGGACGGCACGGTCACCGAATCCAAAATCGTCAGCACCAGCGTCGGCGACGTGCTGGGCTACCTTTGCGTCGAAGCCATCGAACAATCCGCTCCCTTTGCCAAATGGCCGTCGGATATGCGCCGTCAAATCAACGCAAATTTCCGGGAAATGACCTTCACGTTCTATTACAGTCTGGATTAAACTGTCGCTGTTAAAAATTAATTTATGGAAAATGCTGTTTATGTTTTGCTCGGTCTGACCTCGGTCGTCGGTGGTGGCGTGATTTTTTGGCGCGCGTGGATGTTGCGCTGGAACTCTGTCGTCCCGCCGCAAATCGCTGCCGCGCTCGCGGAATGCCGCACGCGCGAGGACGCGAAGGCTGTCCGCAGCCTGTGCGAAAAAAACCCCTCGCCGCTTGGCCGCCTCATCCAGCTCGCCGCTGACCGGCTGGATTGGCCGAAGGACGACAACATGGATTCGCTCGAAACCGCCGCGCGCCATGAAGTCGTCCATCTCGAACGCGGACTCGTGGTGCTGGAAGTCATTGTCGGCATTGCGCCGCTGCTCGGCCTCGTCGGTACGATTGCGGGCATGATGACCGTGTTCGGTGATTTGGGCCAAACCGGTTTGAACGACGCCACCAAACTCGCGGAAGGCATCGCGCTGATTTTGCGCGCGACGCTGGCGGGCTTGCTCATCGCCATTCCGTCGCTGATTTTCTGGAGTTACTTCACCAAAAAAGTCGAGGTGCTGGCCGTGGAAATGGAGACGCTGTGCGACGAATTCATCCGCCGGCAATATCGTGGTAAAAAATCCTGAACCATGCGTTTCCTCGTCCGCAAACGCCGTTCGCCGCCCGCCGTCATCATCGTCGCGCTGATTGACGTGCTGGTGGTGCTGCTGATTTTTTTGATGGTGACGACGACGTTCAAGCAACAGCCGACACTCAAGCTGGCACTGCCGGAATCCTCATCGGCCCAGAAATCCGGCGCAGAGGAACATCCGCCGCTAGTCGTGAATATTGATGCCGACGGAAATTTTCGTTACGGCCAGAAAAATTTGCCGGTGACGCTCGACCAGTTGCGCGGGCAATTGCAAGCGGAGGCGGCGAAAGATCCTGACGTGAAACTGGCCATCCGCGCAGACAAAAAAGCGCCGTGGTTCCGCATCGTCAACGTGATGGACGCGGCGAAGGACGCGAAGATAAAAAACTTGAGCGCCTTCACCAAAGACGCGGCCAAACCGGGAAATTAGAACTGCCAAGATTTTAATTAGGAAAGCAAGAAAGCAGGAACCAGTTTCCTGAATTCATGCCTTCTTTATTTAGTTTACTCTTGGCTGTTAAGATTATTTCAACAATTCTTCCGCGATCTGCACCGCGTTGAGCGCCGCACCTTTGAGTAGTTGATCGCCGCTCACCCAAAAACATAGGCCGTTGTCCAGAGCGCAATCCAGGCGGATGCGACCAACTTCGCAATTGTATTTCTCGGAAGTGAACAGCGGCATCGGATATTTTTTATTTTCCGGCTCGTCAATCACGTCGAGGCCGGGCGCTTTTTTCAAAACGGCGCGTGCAGCTTCCACTGAAATCGGCTTTTCAAATTCCGCGCTGACGGCGACAGAATGCGAGCGATAGACCGGCACGCGCACGCAAGTCACGCTCGCGCGAAAATCCGCGTGGTGCATGATCTTGCGGCCTTCGTTTTCCATCTTCATCTCTTCCTTCGTGTAACCGCTCGGCAAAAATGAATCCACCTGCGGAATCACGTTGAACGCGATTTGATGCGGATAAACTTCCTTGGTCACTGCCTCGCCTTTGACGATTTGCTCGACCTGCCGCTTTAATTCTTCAATCGCCTGCGCGCCAGTTCCCGAAACCGCCTGATAGCTCGAAGCAAAAATTCGTTTGACGCCGAATTCTTTGTGCAGCGGGTAAAGCGCCATCAGTGTGATCGCGGTCGTGCAATTCGGATTGGCGATAATTCCCTTGTGCCATTTCACGTCGGCGGCGTTGATCTCCGGCACGACGAGCGGAACAGAATCGTCTTGGCGGAACGCACTGGAATTATCCACGACCACGCAGCCGGCCTTGGCGGCGACGGGCGCAAATTCTTTGGAAATGCTTCCGCCGGCGCTGAACAACGCGATGTCAATGCCGTTGAAAGNNTTTTCCAGCGTCTTGATCATTTCGATGCCGACGGCGCCGGTGGCGCCGACAACTGCGACGTGCGGATTACGGTTCATAATTGGCCGGACAATCTATCAGAAAAAAGGCCAGCGTCAATTTCGCTCTGACTGCCCGAATCAAGGCAAGACCATTGCGACCGTATGGTTCAAAACCCAGAAATCCATCAGCCTTGAGAAAAAATTATTCCATTTCAAAACGCAGTTTTACTCGCCGCGAGAATGCATTATTATTCTGGCGGAATTTTTTATTTTCATGGCAGCCACACCCCAATCCGAATGGAGACCGCGACACAACCCGTGGCTCATCACGGTCACGGTGATGATGGCCGTGTTCATGGAAGTGCTCGACACGTCCATCGCCAACATCGCGCTGCCGCACATCGCGGGTAGCTTGTCCGCCACGCCGGAGGAGGCGACCTGGGTGCTGACCAGCTATCTCGTTTCGAACGCCATCATTTTACCGATGACGGGCTGGCTCGGAAATTATTTCGGGCGCAAACGCGTTTTGCTTTCTTGCATCATCATGTTCACCTTCGCCTCGGCGCTGTGCGGGCTGGCGTGGAATCTGCCGACGCTCGTCATCGCGCGGATTTTGCAGGGCTTCGGCGGCGGCGCGATGGTGCCGATTGCGCAGTCCATCATGCTGGAAAGTTTTCCGCCGCAAAAACGCGGCGCGGCCATGGCGGTGTTCGCGCAGGGTGTCGTGGTGGCACCGATCCTCGGCCCAACTGTTGGTGGCTGGATCACGGACAATTATTCCTGGCGCTGGATTTTTTACATCAACCTGCCGGTGGGGATTTTGGCGGTGTTGATGGCGAAATGGGTTGTCGAAGACCCGCCGTATATCAGGCGCGCCAAATCGGCGACGATTGATTACATCGGCTTTGGCTTGCTTGCCGTGTGGCTCGCGACGATGCAGATCGTCTTGGACAAAGGTCAGGAAGCCGACTGGCTTGGCGCGGTGTGGGTGCGCTGGTTCACGCTCACATCCGTTGTTGCCTTTTTAGCGTTCATCTGGTGGGAATTTAAAATTGACCATCCGCTCGTGGACCTGCGCGTTTTCAAAAATCGCAATTTCACCATCGGTTTGATTTTGATGACCTCGCTCGCGGCAATTCTTTATGGCACGACCGCGCAACTGCCGTTGTTCCTGCAAACACTGATGGGCTATCCCGCGTTGCAGGCCGGCTACGCGATGAGCCCGCGCGGCGTGGCGGCATTTTTTACGACCATGATCGTCGGGCGGCTCGTCGGAAAAATCCGGATGCGCTGGATGTTGTGTTTCGGATTTGTGGCCTTGGCATATTCATCATTTCTGCTCGCCGGCATTAATTTGCAGATCAGCAAGATTGATGTCATCTGGCCGAGCGTCATCAACGGCATCGCCATCAGTTTTATCTTTGTGCCGTTGACCACGACGACCATGAGCCAGCTCGGCCAGGCGCAGATCGGCAACGCGAGCGGACTCTACAATCTCATGCGCAATCTCGGTGGCAGCATCGGCATCGCGTTCGTCACCACGATGCTCGCGCGCGGCGCACAGGCACACCAGGCGCTCATGGTGGGAAACTTGTCACCGGACAATCCGGCGTTCCGGCAACAATTCGCCATCGCCAAAAATATGCTGACGCATCATGCCGATGCCGTGACCGCGACGCGGCAGGCTTACAACGCCGTTTATTCGCTGCTCGACCAGCAGGCCCATCTGTGGGCGTTCGTGGACAATTTTTTTCTGTTCGGCCTGCTCGCACTCGCTGGCATTCCGCTGGTGTTTCTGTTCAAACGCCCGCAATACATGAAATCTACCGCCGCCGCGTCACACTGATTTTTGAAACAATTTTCCCGCTGCCGCGTCTGTTGGGTTGAATATGAAAAATTCAACTTTGGTAAAAACAGTTTTGATTGCCGCCAGCCTGCCCTTGTTGGCCGGCTGCGTGGAACGCCAAGTGGTCTATCGCGACCGCCCGGTTTATGTGCAACAACCGCCACCGGACGGAACCGTCGTGGATGAAGCGCCCGCACCGCCACCGCCGCAAGATGAGGTCATCACCATTGCGCCCGGCCCGCTGGATGTCTGGTTTTGGGTTCACGGCTGCTGGGAATGGCACGACCACTGGGTCTGGGTCGGTGGCCATTGGTCGGCACGTCCGCATCCGGGGGCGGTCTGGATGCATGCTCACTGGAGCTCGCACGGCCATCACCACGTATGGGTCAGCGGTTACTGGCGCTAATAGTCAGCCGTTGATGATTCTGGCGAGCGCGTTCGCGGTGATCTCGCGGGCGCGCTCGTCGGTAGCCGCTTCCGCGTAACAGCGGAACTCCGGCGCGTTGCCGGATGGACGCAAATGAATGATTTCTTCATTCGCGAACGTGATGCGCAAGCCATCCGTGCGATTCAATGCGGCCACCGTGCCGCAAATTCCGCCAAACATTTTTTCAACCGCCGACTTGTCGGCAGCTTCGGAGCCGGAATTAAACTTTGCCAGAATCGCCGCGCTTTTTTCGTTCGCAAAATTTTTCAAGCGATCGCTCGCCGTGAACCGCGCGGGCAACGTTGCTGCCAGTTCGGAAACTTTTTGCTTCTGCGATTTTGCCAGCAGCAAAATTCCCAGCAGCACGATCACAGCATCGCGTGTTGGCAAAGCCCGTAGTTTTCTGCCGCCGGTTTCAATGTCCGAGTTCAGCAAAAAGCCGCCGTTCGCCTCGTAGCCGACCGCGCGTTTCGCCCCGCCAGCACAGGCTTTCATCATCGAGGCCACCACGAACGGCGAGCCGATACGCGTGCGGCGGATCTCGTGAAACCAGCCGCATTTTTCCACCGCTGTGTTGCAACTCACCGGCGTGCTGACAGAATCAGCTTCCAAAAATTTCGCGCACAAAATCCCGGCGATGTCGCCGCGCAGCCAGTTGCCATTTTCATCGCTGATCAGTGGACGATCACTATCGCCATCGGCGGAAACTAACGCGTCAAATTTCCCCGTAACCGCCCAGTCGCGCGCCAACTCCACGTCTTCGGGCCGGATCGCCTCGGTGTCCACCGGAATAAATTTTTCCGAACGACCGAGCGGCGTCACTTCCGCGCCGAGATGCGAAAAAATTTTCACTAGCACATCGCGTCCGACGGCGGAATGCTGATAAACGCCAATTCGCAAACCTTTCAGCGCGTCGTGCGCAAAAAAATTCAAATAGCGCATCACATAATTTTCGCCGGCTTCGGGCGAAACTTCAGGCGGCGATTTTGCCTGCGCGAAATTTCCATCCGCACCAAACAGCGCGTCGTCCAACTCGACGATCTGGCTGCTCATGCCGTTTTCATCCGACTTCAAAACTTCGCCGGCACACTTGTTGAACTTGATGCCGTTGCGGTCGTCGGGAATGTGGCTGCCCGTGACCATAATCGAGGGGATTTTATTTTCGAAACCGAACAACGCGACGGCGGGTGACGGAATTTTCCCGCAGTTCACCGCGCGATAACCCAGATCATCCGCCGCACGGCAGACCGCTTCCATCACGCGGCTCGTGCTGGGCCGAAAATCGCCGCCGACCGCGACGCGTTCGCCCACACGCTTAATTTCGCCAATGGATTCAAGGTATTGCAGAAAACCTTTGGCATACGCATAACAAACGGAATCCGTCATCGCGGTCGCCAGCCCGCGCGCGCCGCTCGTGCCAAATGCCACGCCGCTTCGCGCCATCAAGTCTTGAATGGAAATTTTCATCTCGTGCTAAAGTTTAGTTGGATTAACTGACATAATTTGAAATTGAACGGAAACAGACTAGCGCATCTCCAAGTTTCTAGAAATTGTTTTCTACGCCGACCAACCGGGTTCGGGGTAGCGTTTGACGCACGAACACATCAGTGGCATAGGTTTGTCACGGCAAAAACGAAATGAAAATGAAACCGACTTTGATTTTGATCGCGCTGAGCGCAATGATGTTTGCCACCGGCTGCAACGCCGGGCCGACGAACAGTCCAGCGACCATGAACAATTCAACCAACTCCACCATGAAATTCCCTTTCCAACTGACCGAAGCCGAATGGCGCAAACGGCTGACGCCCGAACAATATGCCATCTTGCGCGATGCGAACACCGAGCGGCCGTTCACCGGCAAGTATTGGAACACAACGGAGCCAGGCGTTTATCGCTGCGCGGCCTGCGGCGCAGTGCTGTTCACGTCGAAGGACAAGTTTGATTCCGGCTGCGGCTGGCCGAGTTTTTCCGATCTCGCGGCCAAAGGCACGGTCATCGAGCGCGAGGACGACAGCTTCGGAATGCACCGCACGGAAGTGTTGTGCGCGAACTGCGGCAGTCATCTCGGCCACGTTTTCGACGACGGCCCAGCACCGACCGGCCTACGCTATTGTATCAACTCCGCCTCGATTGATTTTGCGGACACCAATTCACCGGCGACCAACGCGCCGGACAAGAAATAATTCACTTTTTGGCATTCGCCGCCGCGCGGAAAATCCGCAGCAGGCCGTAATTGTATCTTTCGCTGAGCAATTCCCCCGCGCCAACGATGTTGCCCCAGCCAGTGCGCTTGAACGCGGTGGCGATTTGCGCCTGCGCCTCGGCGTCGAGAAGTTGCGCCAAATCAATCTTTTCGCCAGATTCAATGGCCGTGGCGAGGTGTCCGTAAATCGTGCTAGCCACAAAACCACGGCTGGAGGCGATTTGCTCAATCGAGTCGCCCGCGCGAAAACGCCGAAGCGTTTCGCGCGCCGTGTCACCGAGAGCGGAACGCTGCGCGACGGGAACAACGAAGGATTCTTCCGCAAAAATCTGGCGCGGGCTCGTTTGCAAATGCGCGGCGATTTCGCCAAGGAAAATTTCCCCAAACTCGCGCAACTTCTTTTCACCGACACCGCTGATACGCATGAAAGCGCGTTCGTTTTCGGGATAATTCCGCGCCATCTGGCGCAATGCCACATCAGAGAAAACAATGTAGGCCGGCACGTCGCGTTCGTCCGCGAGGCGCTTGCGCAGTTCGCGCAGCCGCTCGAATAAAACTTCGTCGCAAGTGATTTCGCCGACGTGGTGCGTTTTGGTTTCCGGCGCGGCGACCGGTTTGGTGAGCGTGATTTTTTTTCGCTCCTTGAGTACCGCGCGGCCTTCGTTGGAAATTTCCAGCACGCTAAATTTTTCCGCGGTCTGCCGCAGAAAACCGAGCCGGATCAACTCGCGGCCAATCGCCGCCCATTCGGGACGGCTGTGTTCCTTGCCGATGCCGAACGTCGAAAGCTGCGCGTGATTCCATTTGCGGATTTTTTCCGTGTCCGCGCCGGTGAGGACTTCGACAACATGGTTTAGTACGACACCAAAACCATTTTTCTCGCGGATGCGATAAACACACGAGAGAAATTTCTGCGCGGCGAGCGTGCCGTCAAAAGTTGCGCGCGGCGAAAGGCAGTTGTCGCACGCGCCACAATCATTCGTGGAAAATGCTTCGCCAAAATATGCGAGCAGTTCGCTGCGACGACAATTCGCGCACTCGGCGTAATGCACCATCTGCTGTAATTGTTTCCGCGCGATTTCCCGTTCCTGCGGATTCGGTTTTTCGTCAATGAACGTTGTCTGCTTGACCGCATCGCCCGGACTGAACAGCAAAACGCATTCGCCCGGCAAACCGTCGCGCCCCGCACGCCCGGTTTCTTGATAATAGCCCTCGATGTTTTTCGGCAGATCGTAGTGGACGACAAAACGCACGTTCGGTTTGTTGATGCCCATGCCGAACGCGATGGTCGCGCAGACGACCCGGATATTGTCGCGCAAAAAAAGTTCCTGATGTTCGCTGCGTTCCTTGGGCGTGAGGCCGGCGTGATACGGTTTGGCCCTGATGCCGTTTTCGTTCAGGCGCTCGGCCACGCTTTCGGTTGCCTTGCGCGAGAGGCAATAAACGATGCCGCTTTCCTTCGGACGCGCGCGCAAAAATTCAAAGAGTTGATCGAACGGCTTGTTTTTGGCGATGACGCGATAAGTAAGATTCGGCCGGTTGAAACTGGCGACGTAAGATTTCGGCTCGTGCAATTGCAGATGGTTGACGATGTCCTCGCGCACGCGGCCGGTGGCGGTGGCGGTGAGCGCCATGAACGGGACGGTAGGAAAATGTTTTCGCAGTTTCGAAATCTGGCGGTATTCGGGGCGGAAATCGTGGCCCCATTCGCTGATGCAATGCGCCTCGTCAATGGCGATGAGTTTTACATTCCAGCGTCTCAAGTCATCGAGAAAACCGGAAAGCATCAGCCGCTCGGGCGCGACGTAGAGCAGGCGGAATTCGCCGTTGTTCAAACCGTCCAGGCGTTTCCGCGATTCGTCGGCATTGAGCGATGAGTTCAAAAAAGTCGCCGCGATGCCGCTGGCTTGCAGCGCGTCCACTTGGTCTTTCATGAGCGCGATGAGCGGCGAAACGACGACGGTGAGTCCGTCGCACGCGAGCGCTGGCAATTGGAAACAAAGTGATTTGCCGCCGCCGGTCGGCAGCAACGCGAACGTATCCCGTCCCGCGAGCGAGTCGCGGATGATTTCTTCCTGCAATGGACGGAACGAAGTGAATCCGAAGTATTGTTTGAGCAGCGGGAGCAATTGTGGCGCGGCGGATTTCACAATCTTCAAATTAAAACAGGCTATGCAGCTGTCGAGAAAATCCGTTTAAGAATTATTCCGCGTCCAGCGCCTTGAGATTCGCGAGCGCGTGGACTTCCTTCAATTTGCCGGTGCCGCCGGCTTCCATTTCGTCGTGGCTGATTTTTCCGCGCGTGCCGAAGGATTTTACTTCGTCAATCAAACGCGCATCCACGGCATCGCGGTGCAGCGAGCAGCCGGCGGCGGCGAGGACGTGTGCGAGGGCGGCTTGCGCGGATTCAATTTTCACCGCGATTTGCGGCGCCACGTTCAAATTCATTTCCAAGGTCGGCGCTTCGTCGCCTTTGCCAAAATCGTCGGGGACGACGAGGCGACCGTTCAACTTTCCGTCCTTGTTCATATCCGTGAAATTATCTTTCTGAAAAACGTGGTCGGTCGGCTTGTATTCGCCGGTGAAGCGCGCGCTCGAATTCGGCCCGGCGATGAAATAATTTCCAATCGCGTCCAGAAAATGATTCGCCGCAGAATGGCCGCCGACGAGGCCGGTGACGCCCCAATTATAAACGACATTGTTGATGTATTGGATTTTCCCCTTCGCCTTTGGATTGCGGCTCTGGTTATTGATCCAGAGATTGTGCGAGTAAGTGATATTCGCCACATCGTCCGACAGCGAGCCGAAACGCTGCGGGTCAATGCCCTCGCCGATGATGCAGTGCTGAAACGTGATGTCGTGGCTGCCTTGCGTGAGGCCAAGGCAATCCCAGCGCCCCCATTCAATGCTGCAATGGTCAAAAATCATGTCGCTGCCGCCGGACAGATTCACGGAACATTTTCCCTTATCGCCCGCGATGCCTTCCCGGAAACGGAGGTAGCGGACGACGCAATTTTTTTGCCCGCTGAACGAAACTGAGCGTCCGTAAATCATCACGCCCTCGCCGGGCGCGGTCTGGCCGGCGAGCGAAATGTCGCTGTTGACGGCGACGTTCGATTTTAAGCGGATGATGCCGCTGACATCAAACACAACGATGCGATTGGGTTTGCTCACCGCGTCGCGGAACGAACCCACGCCGGAATCATCCAGCGTCGTGACGTGGATAATTTCGCCGCCGCGCCCGCCGCTGGCGAACCGGCCGAAACCTTCCGCGCCGGAAAACGCGGGCGCTGCGCTTGGCTCGAATGATTCAGCCGCGCCAACATTCCAAAATGTGAAAGTCAAAACAAGCGAAAGACAGAGAATGAGTTTGAATTTCACAAAACTAAAGACGCCATCCTTCACCGTAACCGTTACAAGCATCAATGGTACTCTTGCACGGTCTTCACCGCATAGCCGGATTTTTTCAGCGCCGCGATGCCGAGCGCAGCGGCCTTCGCACCGCTCAACGTCGTCATGATGGGCGTGCCGGTGTAAACGGCGGTGGTGCGGATTTTTATTTCGTCCGCGCGCGGCGAAGCACCCGAAGGCGTGTTGATGACGAGCTGGATTTCTTTGTTCTTAAGCAGGTCAATCGCGTTCGGACGGCCCTCCTGCAATTTGAAGATGCGCTCCACTTTCAATCCCGCCTTTTCCAAAATCGTGGCCGTGCCGCCGGTGGCGACCAGCTCAAAACCGAGGTCGGTAAATTGCCTGGCGACTTCGGCGACGTGCGACTTGTGCAAGTCGCTGACGCTGATGAAAACTTTTCCACCCAATGGCAGCGGCGAGTTCGCGGCCATCTGTGATTTGGCATAGGCTGTGCCAAGGTCGGCGTCGAGGCCCATGACTTCACCAGTCGAACGCATTTCGGGCGAGAGCAAAATGTCTTGGCCGAGGAATTTATTGAATGGGAAAACGGATTCCTTCACCGCCCAATACTTCGTCCAGATTTCCTCGGTGAAATTCAGCTCCTTCAACGTTTTTCCCGCCATGACCTTCGCGGCGAGTTTCGCCAGTGGTTTGCCGATGGCTTTGCTGACAAACGGAACCGTGCGCGACGCGCGCGGATTCACCTCGAGGACATAAACGGTTTCGCCTTTGACGGCGTATTGCACGTTCATTAGGCCGATGACTTTGAGTTCGCGCGCCATTGCGTGCGTATAATCGCGAATGGTATCAATGACTTTCGGCGACAGAGTGTGCGGCGGCAGCACCATCGCGGCATCGCCGGAATGCACGCCGGCAAATTCGATGTGTTCCAACATGCCGCCAATGACAATCGTGCCTTCGCTCGGATTTTTGAAATGGCCGACGTCGGTGATGCAGTCCACGTCCACCTCCGTCGCGTCTTCAAGAAATTTGTCCACGAGCACCGGGCGGTCGGATGAAACCTCGACCGCAAATTTCATATAGTGCGTCAACTCCGTGTCGGAATAAACAATCTGCATCGCGCGACCACCGAGTACGAAGCTCGGGCGCACGAGCACGGGATAAGTGAGGCGTTTGGAAATAACGAGCGCTTCTTCTGCGTTCGTCGCAAGGCCGTTTGGTGGCTGGGGAATTTTTAATTTGTCGAGCATCGCGGCGAACAATTTTCTGTCCTCGGCAATCTCAATGCTCTGCGGCGACGTGCCGATGATGTTGACGCCATTTTTCTGCAAACCGAGCGCGAGGTTCAGCGGCGTCTGGCCGCCGAATTGCGCGATCGCACCCCAGCATTTTTCGCGTTCGTAAATGTGCAGCACGTCTTCGAGCGTGAGCGGCTCGAAAAACAGTTTGTCGCTGGTGTCGTAATCGGTCGAAACGGTTTCCGGATTGGAATTCACTATGATGGTTTCAAAGCCATCTTCCTTCAGCGCGAACGCCGCGTGGACGCAGCAATAATCAAATTCAATGCCCTGCCCGATGCGATTTGGGCCGCCGCCGAGAATCATCACTTTTTTCGCGATGTTGCCTTTGACCTCGTCATCACCACGATCGTAAGTGGAATAATAATACGGCGTGTAAGCCTCGAACTCGGCGGCGCAGGTGTCCACGAGCCGGTAGCTCGGCACGAGATTTATTTTTTTGCGCCACGCGCGGATTTCATCCTCGGTCGTGCCGGTGAGATGCGCGATCTGCCGGTCGGAAAATCCGAGCGACTTGGCGCGGGCGAGTTTTTCTGGGTTGAGTGATGACATTCGGCGAAATTAAATTCGCCATAGTTAGCCGGAATTTTTTCTGTGTGTCCAGAAAGTATGTGGCACGAACGCGCTTGCCGCCGCCGCGCGATTGCTTTATGAAATCAGCCATGCCGCGAATCGGAATAGGCTGGTGCTGGCTGGCGCTCGTGCTCCCGCTCGCCGTCTCGGCGCAGATTGACCCCGTCAAGCGCGATCTCATTCAGTTTGGCTATGACCAGCCATTGGAAGGCGTTTCGCCGCTGGGAGCTTACGCGTTTTACTATCACAACGACCCGGGATTTTTGCGGACCAACCTGACGCTGCGGCTGGCGGTCGCGCCGGTTTATCTGGATTCGGAACTCGGCTTCAACCACCTGCTCGGGCCGAACACGGATTTCGCCATCGGCGCGGCTGGCGGTGGTTTCGCCGACAGCTATAGCGAAGTCAACAGCGGCAAATACATCGAAGCCCAGTCCTTCGATGGCAACGACGGCGAGGTTTCGGCCAGCGTGTATCACCTGTTCAATCCCGGCGACCTGATTCCGCTGAATTATGTTTTGCGCGGCACGGCGCATTATTCTGCCTACGAACGCAACGACACGACCGCCAGCAATTTTGAGCTTCCCAAAGACGGCATGACCTACAATGTGCGCACCGGCCTGCGCTGGGGCGGCATCGAGCCGACGCTGTTTCCCGCACTCGCGATGGAAATATCCATTTGGTATGAAGGCTACTTCCGCACCGCACCCGGCAGTTATGGTTTTAACAATGACCGCGAAATCGAGCCGTCCTCACACCAGTTCTGGAGTGCGGCGGCGTTGTCCTACACGTTTCCGGACAGCAAACAGAATTTTTACGCGCGCCTCGTCGGTGGCACCACCGTGGATGCCGACCGCCTGAGTGCCTACCGACTCGGCGGTTTTCTTCCGCTCATCGCGGAATACCCGCTGACGCTGCCCGGCTATTATTATCAGGAGTTCAGCGCGAAGCAGTTCGTGCTGCTGAACGCCAGCTATCTCCTGCCCATCGCGCCCAACCAGCGCTGGAACCTCGACTTCAACGCCGCCACCGCCGTCATTGACTACCTGCCCGGCACCGGCCAGTCCGGCAACTCCATCAGCGGCGTCGGCGGGGGAATTTTATATCGCGCACCGTCGGATAAATTCCGGTTCATCGCCAGCTACGGCTACGGATTCAACGCCATCCGCGACGGCGATCGCGGCGCAAGCAGCATCAGTTTCCTGCTGCAAATTGACTTGGACAAACCGCACGGCGACAGCTTCCGCTCCGCCCAGCCCAGCGAGTGGCGCGGCTGGAACTGGCTGTTGGGGCGGTGAAAAAACTTGCTTCTGCCACGTCATCAGGCAAGATTTTCTGCTCGGTTGCGCATATGGTGGAATTGGCAGACACGCTACTTTGAGGTGGTAGTGCCGCAAGGTGTGCAGGTTCAAATCCTGCTATGCGCACCAATCTTTACAAAGGTTTTTTTCAGACGGATCCGTTTCCGAATTTTTGGCCGGTAGCGAACCCCTGACGCGCGCGACCAATGGGCAGCGGGCGTAAACAAAAATTTGCCGTCTCCTCCCAACTAATTGTTCTAAGCCGCTGCTTTATTGTTGCACCAGTTTGTAGCGAATCTTCACACCGCGCGGGTTCTCGGTGAAGCCGGTGATTTGAAGCACTCCACTTTGTCCGTCGTCCGTTTGAAACGCGTAAAGGTAATCGTCTGTGCCCTGCCATTTCGCGTCATGCCAAGGCATGCTTGCGAATTGAGGTAACCACGGCCCACCGCTGGAATCCCTCCTTGGCGACGCCGGTTGGTTTTGCAAAGCGCCATCAAGTTGCGGCGGCGTGACGGTTTCAAAGGTCACGCCCGTTGCTGGCACAATGGCCGCCTTCATTTCAAAACCGAATAGTCCCCGTTTGGCGGCCGTGGGCGGCCCATACCCATCATTCAGCGTCTGGATGACGGGATAAGGATCGCCTTCATGCCAATGTTGACTGAACTCGGATAACCCGGCGACGTGCGCTCCGTGGGCGTGTGCCCATTCCCAAATCGCGGAGAAGTTCTTGTCCCAGTTGAGGCCGGCGGGCGGAGGGAAGGTTTCACCGGTCTTCAGATTAAGCAGCCAGTCCTTACCGGATTTGTAATCGTAAATCGTCCGCTCCATCACTGGGCCGAAGGAAAGTTCAGGCGCGGCGGCGGGCGGCAATCTGACGGAGGTGGCGGTCGTGTTACTGTTTCGCACCAGCTTGTAACGAATCTTCACGCCGGGCGGGTTGTCGGTGAAGCCGGTGATTTGTAGAACTCCCAGTTTGCCGGAACGGGTGCGGAAAAGGCAAAGGGAGTTGGTTGAGGCCGATGCACCAGTCGGGAACGTCAGAAGCTCATAAGCGTTTGGCGCCTTGGGTTCAGTGTTCATTTTTCCCGTAAAATATAATCTCCAGAGCAACCATGCGGGCGTGATCCGCCCTTCCCAATTGGCAGCATCACCCGTTTCCTCCATCAAGATCGTGGAACAAACGGGGCAAAACACCACCAGCCCGTAAGCACCCAGCGGCACGGCGTCTACGCTGGAATCCTCGATCCATTGGGCGAGGGCGTTGGTATCTTTTGACGCCGCGCGATACCGTACCCAGAAGAATGATTCCGGCATCGCTTCAAAAAAGTCCTTTCCAGGCCGGTTCGTCACCGTCATGGCCGTTAGGATTTCCGTTGGCGGCGTCAACACGTCACCGGAATCGATATTGATGCAACAATTGCTGCCCACCGACGGATGCAGCAACGTGGTTTCAATCCACGGGCCGAATTTCAATTCGCCGGCCTGCGGTTGGATGCAGTCCGCCGCACCTGCGTCGGCCATCAGCCGTTCCTCGTTAAACCGGGCAACCTTCATTTCCGCCTCCGCCTGCTGCCAATTTGTCTGGTCATGGTTCGGATCAATTTGCTCAAACCTCCGGGAGAATTGTGCATCGTCCCATCGCGCGCTTTCAAACGGGGTGCCTTTGGTCAGCCCGGCAAGTTCATGCTCAATGTCATTCCGTCGCATAACCAGCTTTTCCATTTCAACCATTGAAGCTCTGTCTTCTGAGCCGCGATGGGAAGCCATGGATATTATGAGTTCACGCGATTGGAAGAACAGCTTCGCCGCTTCACGCGGAATGGGTTTCACGCCATTCGGTCGGCTGGTTTGCGTATAATCTAATGCAGGAAACAAGGCATTAGTTGAAGCTTCGGTTAAAAACTTGTAGCGAATGCCCACCCCATTTTCACCGTTGGTCAAGTTGGATAATTGGAATACACCGACTAGGCCGGAACTGGTTCGGAACAGGTAGGTAGTCGGCAAATCTGTTTTTTTAACCATGGTCACCCAGGTCCATGTCAGATTGGTATTGGCGGCGACCAGATCCATTTTTCGGGCTACCGGTAGGTCATCCCATTCCTGATTTTTAACGGGCATGAAAAAAACATCCCAGATTGTTCGGATAAAGATGGCGGTGTCGTCCGGGTCGTCCACAAAGGCGATGCACTCCGGGGGTTTGCCGCTTCTCGGAAACATCACAAGTTGATTTGATTCCAGACAAAAGCCGTCAGTCGTGCCATTGGTATTGAACAAAAGCGAATTTTCCGTCACCGGGCCGAACGAAAGATCGGGCACGGCCGGTTGACGCGATGGAGTAGAAATTGACTCTTGCGAGTAATCTGGTCTCATGAATCGTGGCAATAAGGCAGCCCAATTTGTCCCTGTGCCGCCAAATCCACGGTCACCAGCATTCATCCCCGGCGGCAGAGCTTCCAGACTGACCTGCATGAGAACGTAGTTCGAACCATACCTATCAGAATAATTGACAAAATTGTTTCTTCCGTCCAATTGCAAATAATTTACCCAAATATCCTCGGTCTTTCCCGGCTCGATTCTGAATGTATCCCCCAAACCCAACATGCTATTCCTCCAAACTTTGTCCATCCAAAGGCTATCACTTATGCCGCTTCCTTCTGCGGTACGAAATACCATGTCCCAACGTTCCTGCTGGTCGAGTTCGGGCGAGAGCGTATGACCGTCCTGCTGACTCCATTGCATGAAACCCTTCGCTGGCTGATTCGTCCCCGCTGCAAACCAAACCGTCAAACCTTCAATCATCTGGGGCGGGCTGTTGGTGGCAACGATATAACGGAATATCGCCACATGATTGGGCGGGATGGAATAATTCCAGCGGAATACCTGTAAGCCGGCGGTATCATTAGGTAATCGCGCCCGTTCGACGAGGCATTCCTTGTATGCCAAGCCGGATTTCCTTCCACCAAGCCAGAAGAACCCAGCCGCCAGCAGGAGCACGACGATTATTCCGACAATCGCAGGAGTCCGGAGCAAAGAGCGTTGATTACTTTCCATTTTTTCAGTTTGAGCCTCACGTCGGCTG
>PLHK01000060.1 GCA_003139955.1 Limisphaerales bacterium | reverse complement strand
ATGGAAACTAAAATAATAAACTCCGAAATACATATCTTTGTGCCAACGCAAGGCGCAAGGTAAGGACGCCACCCTTATGGACACACCAATTAGCAACATCAAAAACATCCTGCTGGTCGAAGACGATTTGCGGGATGTCGAGCTGACGCTGGCCGCGCTGGAAGAATATAATCTGGCCAACAAAGTTTTCGTCGTCCACGACGGCGCGGCGGCGCTGGATTATCTTTACCACCGTGGAAAATTCCAGATGCGCGCGGGCAACAATCCCATCCTCATCCTGCTCGACAACAAGATGCCGAAGGTCAACGGGCTGGAAGTTTTGAAGACCATCAAGGCCGACGAGCATTTGAAAATCATTCCGGTCGTGGTGCTGACTTCCTCGCGCGAAACGCCGGACTTGGTCGAATTTTACAAGCACGGCGTGAATGCTTACGTCGTGAAGCCGGTGGATTTTAACGAGTTCATGGCGGCGGTGAAAAAACTTGGCGTCTTTTGGGCGGCGGTCAACGAACCGCCGCCGCAAACAGGGAGAGAAGAAACTTCGGTTGTCAGCGGTAAAGTCATTGCTCCCGGAAAGAATGAGGTAAAAAATGAAATCACCACTAAACATCCTGCATCTGGAAGATGATCCCAACGATGCCGCGCTCATCATTTCCACTCTCGAAGCCGGGAACATCCATTGCACGACCACGCGCGTGCAAGACTGCGAAGCCTTTGTGGCGGCGCTCGAACGCGGCGGCATTGACCTGATTCTCTCGGATTTCAGGCTGCCGACGTTTGACGGGTTGTCAGCCTTGAAGATTGCCCATGAACGCTGGCCGGACATTCCTTTGATCTTCGTGTCCGGCACGCTGGGCGAGGATCGCGCCGTGGATTCGCTCAAGAGCGGCGCAACGGATTATGTTTTGAAGGGACATCTCACGCGGCTCGTGCCCGCCGTGCGCCGCGCCATGCAGGATGTTGAAGAGCGGGTGGAACACAAAAAATTGGAGGCGCAGTTCATTCAGGCGCAAAAAATGGAGGTGGTCGGTCATCTCGCCAGCGGCGTGGCGCATGACTTCAACAACATCCTCGCCATCATCATGGGTTACAGCAATCTGATCACGGAAAACCTTGAACCGGATAGCCCGTTACGAAAATACGTTGATGAAATTTTGCACGCCGCTGACCGCGCCGCCGGGTTGACGCAGCAACTCCTCGTCTTCGGCCGCAAACAAACCGTGCGACCTGTCGTGCTCGATCTGAATGAAGTAGTGACTGACATGCACAAAATGCTGCACCGGCTCATCGGTGAAAACATCGCGCTCACCATGGTTCCTGGAAAAGAAACCGGTTGCATCAAGGCCGATTCCGGCTATGTCGGGCAGTTGCTGATGAACCTCGTCGTCAACGCGCGCGACGCGATGCCCAACGGCGGCAAGCTCACCATCGCCACCGAAAATGTCACCTTTGATAAACACAACGCACACACCCACGCCGGAATTATTCCCGGTGACTATGCGATGTTGAGCGTCTGCGACACGGGAACTGGCATGGCCGACGAAGTGAAGAAACGTTTGTTCGAGGCATTCTTCACGACGAAACCGGCGGGCAAAGGAACCGGTTTGGGACTGGCGACGTGCCAGACCATCGTTCAGCAATGTGCCGGCCACATTGAAGTGCAGAGCGAACTGGGACAAGGCACGACCTTCAAGATTTATTTTCCACGCGTCGGGCAAGGGCTGAATCTTGCCGCCAAACCAATGCCGACCAGAGCGTTGCTGCGGGGGACGGAAACCTTATTGCTCGTAGAAGATGAGCCGTCGGTACGGCATCTGGCCTGCGGCATTTTGGAAGCGCAAGGCTACACCGTGTTGAGCGCCAACAACGGTCAAGACGCGCTACGCGTCGCGCGCGAACACAAAGACCCGCCGATCCGCCTCGTGGTCACCGATGTCATCATGCCGGTGATGAGCGGCAAGGTGATGGCCGAATGGCTGAAGATAACTTATCCCGGACTCAAAATACTGTTCACGTCGGGCTACACGGACGACGCCATTGCTCAACATGGCGTGCTTGAAGCCGGAACTGCGTTTCTGGCCAAGCCATACGCGCCCGCCACGCTGGCGCGCAAAGTGCGCGCCATGCTAGATGATGAAACCGACAGCATGTTCCCGCAGAAACCAGACGCGCCGGTCAATGAACCGGATCAAAAATCATGAAAACCATGAAAGGAAATACAACCAGGCGGCTGGCTTCCGTCCTTCTGCCGGCATTGCTGGCAACGTTCACCGTCGGCCCGCTGGAAGCCTACGAATTGAATCTGGGCACAAATATGCCGCCGGTGGATTTTCACGGATTTGTCAGCCAGGGATTTTTAAATTCGAGCAAATACAATTATCTGGGCAACAGTTCGCAAGGTTCGTTCAAGTTCACCGAGGCGGCCTTGAACGCTTCCTTCAATCCGTTTCCGCGCACGCGCATCTCGGCGCAAGCTTTCACTTACGATGTGGGCGAAGCGGGTAATTACGATGTGGTTTTGGATTACGCGCAGGCTGAATATACGTTCAATGATTATTTGGGCATCCGTGCGGGCCGCATCCGTCGGCCGCAGGGAATTTACAACGACATCCAGGACGTGGATGTGGCGCGGACATTTGTGCTGCTGCCGCAGGGAATTTATGACGCGCGTTGGCGGGATTTTTATGCGTCGCTGGATGGCGGGGAATTTTTTGGCACGATCCCGCTTCAGCGGGCGGGCAGTTTGACTTATGAAATTTATGGCGGCATGGTCAATCCGTCACTGGATGGCGGTGCCGCCCTGCAAATCCGCGACAGCCTGCCCGCATCTGGCCATCTGGATTCAATTGATTCCGCCGCGGAGTTCGGCGGGCAGTTGTGGTGGAACACGCCGGTTGATGGTCTGCGTTTTGGGGTAGCCGGTGGCGTCGTTCCCGTGTTCAATTTCAACACCACTATCCAGATTCCCGGCGGCTCCATCCATCCCAACAACCGGAACGAGGCAGTGTTTCAGCAATACTCCGCCGAATACCTTTGGCGAGCGTGGACGTTTCAGTCGGAATTATATTTCAGAGACTACTATCCCGAATCCGCCGCGCCGGACACCCACCTTTTAACCTGGTATGGCAGCGCGGCGTATCGTTTCAACAAATGGTTCGAGGCGGGCGGCTACTACACGGAATACTATGGCGACACCCATCAGTCTGATAATTCCCTTTTCTATCAAAAAGACGCCGCGCTCGCGCTGCGGTGTGACGTCACCGAATGGTGGACATTCAAAATCGAGGGCCATTACATCCGTGGCACCGGGCTGTTGGAGGACACGGCTAACAATCCGGTTCAGAACGGCAATGGCTGGTGGATGCTTGACCTGAAAACGACCTTCAGTTTCTGACCATTTGATCATGAAATCTTTTTTCCTGAAAATTGGTTTGGTTTGCGCGGTGTTGCTGGCGGGTGTGCTGTCAGCGGCGGCGCTGGACGGCGTGGTGGTCATCGTCAACAAGGGCGTGGCGGCGAACAGCATCAGCGCGGCGGCGTTGAAGAACATTTACACCGGCCGGACGACGTATTGGCCGGACGGACAGAACGTGGACATTGCCTTGCTGGACGATGAAACAGGTACGACCGACGTGGCTTTGAACGAAGTCAGCGGCATGGGCGCGAGTTATTTCAGGACATTCTGGCAACGCATCGTGTTTTCCGGTCGCGGGCAACAACCGGACAAGATTAGCGATGTCGCCTCGCTCGTGGCATTCGTCGCCTCGACCAAGGGTGCGATCGCGCTCGTGCCGGCGAATGCCGATTTGAAAGGCGTCAAGAAACTAGAAATCAAGTGAAGCCGTACGCAGAAAATTCCGTTGATTGAAAATACAAACAAACAAAACAGCGGATGCAAACGGCGCTCTGGCTCGCGCACGGAGAGTCCGGTTTCTGGCGTCGACGTTTCGCAACATTCTGCTGGTCGTCTCCCTGCTTTTTGTCTTCGCCGTGGTGCGGACAGTCATCCTCTGGGCGGTGTGCAATGCCGGGATGCAGACCGCCGTCACGCTGGAACATCAGGGTCTGCCCGCGCTCAAGGAGTTGGCGTCGTTGCAGGAAAATCTGGCGCTCTACCGGCTTGATTCTTACGAATATCTCTTTGCCCAAGACGCGCAAAAAACCCGCGAGGCGAAGGCGGCTGACACCATCGCGCTGCAAATGCGTTTAGAGTTGAAAAACATCCGGACACTTTTGCCCGAGGGCGAAGGCCGGCAGCTCGCCGCGAATCTGGAAAGAGCGGTTGACGATCTGCGCGCGCAATTCCAAAAAGTGCGGAGTCTGGTGGACTCGGATTTTCCAGCCGCCATGGAGTCAATGGATCAGGAAATCCCACCGTCGACAGAACGCGTGGAAGCCGCCGCGAACGCGTTGAAAGAATTCGGCTACCAATTTTCCGGTGCACAGGCCGATGCGACGTTTGCCGGCTTCGGCACGATCAAGCACACCGCCGTCATATTTGGCATCTTGAACTGCGTTGCGGCCTTTTGCGCGTTCATGTTCGTGCTGCTGGCCGCGCGCCGCAGCCGCGCGCAATTGTCAGAGACGTTGGCGCGGCTCGACGAGCGGACGCAGGAATTGGGGCAGACCAACGGCGCGCTTGAGACGGAAGTGGACAAATACCAGCGCTCGGAAAAAATGTTGCGCGAAAGCGAGGAACGCTTCTCCAACGCGTTTGAGCTTGCCCCCATCGGCATGGCGCTGGTCGCGCTCGATGGCCGCTGGCTCAAGGTCAACCGCGCGATCTGCGTTCTCGTCGGCTACTCCGAGGCCGAACTGCTCACCCGCACTTTTCAAGAGATCACCCATCCCGACGACCTCGCCGCCGATCTGGATTGTGTACGCCGCCTGCTTGCCGGGGAAATCCGTTTCTACGAGATGGAGAAACGCTACATCCACGCGCGCGGACATCTCATCACAGTTTTGCTGGATGTCTCGCTCGTCCGCGACGGCCAAAATCAGCCACTTTATTTCATTTCCCAGATTCAAGACATCACCGAGCGCAAACAGGCCGAGGAGTCGTTGCGCCTGCTCAATTCCGCCGTGGAACAGTCCACGGAATCCGTCATCATCACAGACGCGGAACTCAACCTGCCGGGGCCGAAAATTCTTTTTGTCAATCGCGCCTTCACGCAGATGACCGGCTACGCGGCGGCAGAAGTTTTGGGAAATACGCCCCGGATGTTTCAAGGGCCGCGCACGGACAAAGCCGTGTTAAAGCGGCTCCGGCGGAATCTCGAGGACGGCGAGATGTTTGCGGGCGAGACAATCAATTATCGCAAAGACGGAAAAGAATTTGATCTGGAATGGCAAATCGCCCCCATTCGTGATGCCGGCGGAAAAATCACGCACTTTGTCGGCATCGAACGCGACATCACCGCGCGCAAAAAACTCGAAAACCAGTTGGTGCAATCGCAGAAAATGGAAACCGTTGGCAAGCTCGCCGGCGGCATCGCGCATGAATTCAACAGCATCCTCACCGCCATCATCGGCCAGAGCGAATTACTCCTTGCCGATCTGCCCGCGCAAAGTCCGTTCGCCAAAAATGCGACGGAGATCATCACGGCCGCAAACCGCGCCGCCACCTTGACGCGGCAATTGCTGGCCTATGGCCGCAAACAATTTCTCCAGCCGGAAATTCTCGACCTCAACCAGCTCGTTTCGGGCATGGCCGGCATGATTCAAAATCTCATGGGCGTAGGCGTGGATACCCAAATCGTTCCTGCCGCAGATTTGCCCACCGTGAAAGCGGACGTCGGACAAATCGAGCAGGTCATCATCAACATGGCCATCAACGCGCGCGACGCAATGCCCGACGGCGGCAAGCTCACGCTCGAAACGGCCAACGTCTCGCTCGACGCGGAAAGCGTGGGGCGTTATTCCGAATTGAAACCGGGCGACTATGTGATGCTCGCCTTCACGGACACCGGCATGGGCATGAGTGACGCAGTTAAGGCGCGTGTGTTCGAGCCGTTTTTTTCCACCAAAGGCGTCGGCGAAGGCACGGGCCTGGGTTTGTCCACCTGCTACGGCATCATCAAACAAAGTGGCGGACACATCAGCGTTTACAGTGAACTCGGACGCGGCACGACGTTCAAAATTTATCTCCCGCAAGTGGCAGCGCCGGCGGCGATTTCCATTCCGCGCCTGGACGCGCCGGATTTGCCGCGCGGGAGGGAAACCATTTTGTTGGTCGAGGACAATCCGGCGTTGCGCGAGATGGCGGCGACGTTGTTAAGACGGCTGGGCTACACCGTTTTTGCGGCGGGCAACGGCGTCGAAGCCTTGAGCTTGCGACACGAGCGCGGCACCGGGCACATGGACCTGCTGTTCACCGATGTCGTCATGCCACACATGAGCGGCAAGGAACTCGCCGACCAAGTGCGCGTGTTATATCCGCTCACAAAAATTCTTTTCACCTCCGCCTACACCGAGAACGCCATCGTCCATCAGGGCGTGCTGGATAAGGGCATGGCGCTTCTGCAAAAACCGTTTACGCCCTCCGCGCTGGCTAAAAAAGTGCGCGAGGTGCTCGATCAATCGAATGTTCCCAAATCGGTGGACGCGCCGGGAAAAATTTAATTCGCAGAATTCAAGATGGGGAGAACACCCCATGGCAGATGCCGCTCCGTCTGGACTATCCTTATCTCATGAACCTCAAAAGTTTTTTCCGCCGGAGCGACCAAGCCGCAATCGTTGTTTTGTGCGCCGCACTTTTAACGGCGCTCACCGGATGCGTGGGCTATGTGGATCGGCCAGCCCAAGGCAGTGTGTATGTCGAGCCGTCGGCCACTTTTCTGGCGCAGGACGATTATGTTTATTATCCCAGTTACGGAGTCTATTACAGCAACGGCCGCCATCAATACGCCTACCGGGAAAATAACGTTTGGGTTTCGCGGCCCGCGCCACGCGGCGTCTCGGTTGAAGCATTGCGGGCTTCGCCCTCGGTGCGGATGGATTTTCATGACTCGCCGGCGCAGCACCATGAGGCGGTAGTGCGTCAGTATCCGAATAACTGGTCGCCACCAGCGGGCAATCAAGACCGGCGGCCAAATCCCGGCGACGGCTCGCACGGCGAAAATCATTAAAGACCACTAAATCCGGTTCGTGCCGGGAAAGTAAAAAATTATGTTACAAAGCATCAAGCAATTGTTTGGCGGCAAACTCGGGGCGCTGGACGGCGACCTCGGGCATGTGAAAGATTTTTATTTCGACGACCACAACTGGTCGGTGCGTTATGTCGTGGCCGACACCGGGAACTGGCTGCCGGGACGGCAAGTGCTGCTCTCGCCGCGCGCCTTTGGCCCCATCTTCGATGCGGGAAAAATCCTGCCCGTCAACCTGACCCGCAAGCAGATTGAAGACAGCCCGGCAATTGACCTGCACAAACCGGTCTCGCGCCAATACGAGGAGGAGTATCACCACTATTACGGCTGGCCTTATTACTGGGGCGGCGACGGCTTGCTGGGCGGCCCGCAGGGATTTACGATTTTGGAGACGCCGCCAAAATTTTCCAAGGCGGACACCGCAGTGCCGATTACCCCAAAGGCCGTACGGGCCGACGTGCATCTGCGCAGCGCGCAAGCCGTCAACGGTTACAATCTTCAGGCCACCGACGGGCTGATCGGCCACGTCTGCGATTTCATGATGGACGACCAGAACTGGGCCATCAGCGAACTGGTCATCAAGACCGGCCATCGGTTCACCGGTAAGGAAGTGCGGATCCTGACCAGCCAGGTTGAACGCATCAGCTTCACCCAATCCACCGTCCATGTGAAATTGACCAAGGAGGCCGTCGAGAAAAGTTTTGAACACGACCTGACGCCGCTGCGGGTGGCGGGATTCACACCGCCGGCCAACACGAATCGCGAAAAAATCGGCGAGGTCACCGCAATTTTTTGAACGTGCATAAATGCGTTCGCGTTGACTGGGGTGAAGACCCCATGGCGGCCGCGCCGTTGACCAACTATGTTCTCTTTATGAAACACAATAAATATCCCCAAGACCAAAAACTCAACGGCGCGGCGCGGCCAACGACGGCGGATTTGAAACGCGGCGAAGATAATTTTGCACCGTCGCCGGACGAAGTGGCGCGGCGCGCCTATTTCACTTACGAGAACCAAGGTTCGTTGCCCGGCCACGAAGTTCAGCATTGGCTCTCGGCGGAGGCGGAATTGATCGCGGAGCGCAACCTCACCCGCGTGCATGGATTTCACAACCGGACTTAAACACAGAATAAAATTTACCAACCACAACCAACAAAAATTAAATTTATGAATAACACCACCACCCTTTATCCGGAAACACCCATCATGTATGAAACTGAAAACGATATTTCACTAAAAATCCGGACGGAAGTGAACTTGTTGCTGAACCAGCGGTTGGCCGACGCCGTGGATTTGCAGATGCAGATGAAGCAGGCGCATTGGAATGTGAAAGGGCCGAGCTTTATCGGCCTGCATGAGCTGTTCGACCAGGTCGCCGAAGCGGTCGAGGATTATGTGGACAAGATTGCCGAACGCGTCGTGCAGCTTGGCGGCGTGGCCGAGGGCACGGTGCGCCTGTCGGCGGCGCGTACGCGGCTGGCCGAGTATCCGCTCGAAATCGCCGAAGGCATGGCGCATGTCGAGGGCGTGGCGCGGGCGCTTTCCACTTTCGGTCAGGCTGCGCGCAGCACGATTGATGAAGCCAACGCGGTTGACGACGCGGACACGGCGGATCTCTTCACGGAAGTTTCGCGCGGCATAGACAAATGGCTGTGGTTCGTGGAAGCCCATTCGCAAGCGGCGAAATGATTTTATGAAAAATATGTTCCTCCTTCTCGCGGTCGGCGGCTGCCTGCTGATCGGTGCATTGTCATCACGGGCACAAATTCTCAACACCAACACCAATTCGCTCCCGCTCACGCAGACCTTGAAATATCAGGTCGCGCTGGAAAACGACCGCTCGCTCGGCGAGCAACTGGTTTTGCCGCCCGGCCTTAAGGAAAAAATGCGGCTGACCGATGCACAGCGCGACGAGTTGAAACCCATCGAGGACGATTTCGCCAAGACGTTCCAGGAATATCAGGCCGCGAATCAGCCGCGCATTGACGCCGCGCTGGAGGCGAACCGCGAGGCGCGATTATCGAAGAGCACCGAGAAGATTGAGGCCGCGCGCAGACAGTTGCAGGAGATGTGGGCCGGCTTGCAGCCCTACCGCACCGAATCCGTCCGGCAAGTCAAGCTGCTGCTCACGCCGGACCAGATCGCCATTCTCGAAGATCCCGCCAACGCTTGGCAGGAAAACCACGGATCGGAAGCAAATGATCCCTCGGCGAATTAAATAATTTTCGCCACCGTCAGAAAGTAGTTTTACATGACCAAAGTTCAATTCCATCGGCGTCTCCGTGTTTTTGCGCTGATGGCTTTGGTGGTGTGCAGCTCGTTCGTCGCGAGTGGACAGCCATCGGTTGTTGCCGTCACCAATTCGCCGGCCGCAGGAAAAATAGTTCTCCCCAAATCCGTCCCCGATCCCATCGAACCGTTTAACCGCGTCATGTGGGGCTTTAACAAAGCGCTCATGACGTATGTCATCAAGCCGACGAGCCGTGTCTATCGTTTCGTTGTCGTGAAGCCGGTGCGGACGAGCATCGGAAATTTTGGCAAAAATCTCACTTACCCCGGACGGTTGATAAACAATCTGCTTCAGGAAAAATGGCGCGGCGCGCGTGATGAAACTTACCGGTTCGCTTGCAACACCACCGTCGGCATAGCCGGGCTTTTCGACCCGGCGACGAAATGGCACATCCAGAAATCCGACGCGGATTTCGGCCAGACTTTCGGCAAATGGGGCTGGTCCCCGCAATTTTTCATCATGCTGCCGCTCTTCGGGCCGAGCAATGATCGCGACACCGTCGGCCTCGCCGCCGACACCGCCGCCAATCCGCTGCTCTACGTCGCGCCCTATCGTTTTGACCCGAGTCGGCCGCTGACCTATCTCGGCCCGTATTCTTATCTCACCTACATCGTCATGTATAACGACATTGCCGATACCGTGAACGAGTATGTGCGCTTCAGCCACGCCGAGGCGGATCCGTATTCCGAGATTCAATATGCGTGGACGTTCGTGCGCGCCAATCAAGTAGCGGATTTTCAGGTGAAGGGTAAACAGGATCCCGCCTCGCTCGAAACCCTCCAATCGGTTTTCTTCACCTTCAAAGACCCGGAATTTCCCAGCCGCGGCCAGACGCGTTCCGCGTGGATTCCGGCGACGGGCAAATATTTAAAATTCACCTACTGGCTCCAGCCCGGCTCGGCCAACGTCGTTTATATCGTCCCCGGTCTGGGCGGTCACCGGCTGGCCGAAACCTCGCTGGCGCTGGCCGAACTGGTTTACAAAAATGGATTTTCCGCCGTGGTCATCAGCAGCCCGTTCAACTTCGAGTTCATGGAACACGCCTCAACCGCCGCGCTGCCAGCCTATCTGCCGGTGGACGGACATGATCTGCACGTTGCGCTCTCCGAGATCGACCGGCATTTGCACAAATTGTATCCGGCCCGTCTGGGCCACAAGGCGTTGCTGGGTTATTCCATGGGCGCGCTCGAAACCCTGTTCATCGCCGCCACCGCCCCGACCAATTCCCTGCTGCACTTCGACCGCTACGTCGCCATCAATTCGCCCGTGCGCCTCGCGCAGGGAATTTCCAAGCTTGACGAATTTTACCGCGCCCCGCTGGCCTGGCCCGTCGCCGAGCGCAGCAACGATGTCGAAAACACTTTCCTGAAAGTCGCCGCCTTGAGCCGCAGCACTCTCACGCCGCAGACCTCCCTGCCGTTCAGCGCCATCGAATCCAAGTTTCTCATCGGCCTCACCTTCCGGTTCGCGCTGCGCGACATCATTTACAGCAGCCAGCGGCGGCACAACCAGGGCGTTCTGCACCATGCCATCCACAATTTCCGGCGCAACCCGGTGTATCAGGAGATCCTGCAATTTTCCTATCAGGATTATTTTGAAAAATTTGCGACGCCTTACTATTCCACCCGTAACCTCGGCGCGCCGACGGCCGACGCGCTGGTGACCGCCGGCGACTTGCGGACGTATGAATCCGGCCTGCGCGCCAACCCCGACATCCGCCTCATCACCAACCAGAACGATTTTCTGCTGACGGACGCCGATCTGCTCTGGCTCCACGCGACCTTCAACCCGGAAGAACTGACCGTCTTTGACCAGGGCGGGCATCTGGGAAATCTTTACAACCCCTCCGTGCAAAAAGCCATCCTAGCCGCGCTCACCCCCATGCGGCCGCCGGACTTGAAGTAAAAAACCAAAACCGTCGGAACGGATTTCTCGGCCCGACGTCAGACCGGCAGACAAGGTTTGGCGGTATTTTGGAAAAAATGCTTGGCAATGTTTTGGGAAGGGCGTAAAAACAACTGCATCCAACCACACTTTTAGGCCACGCGCACAAAATATGAAAACTATCACACTTTTTCTTCTCTGTATCACGCTGACCACAGCCGCTGCTTCGGCTAAGGATTATCACTTGATGACGACACAGCTTCGTGGCGCGCCCGCGTCATGCACGCCCGCCAAGTTTCCAGTGGTTTATGTTTTGCTTTTTTCTAATGAAAATGGCTTTCCTGTTCCTTTGGTCTATACAAAATTCGATTCAGAGGATATGAGGTTGGATCTTCGCAATTTGGTAGGTCACGGGATTGCGCTCGGAGGTGTGCTGCATTTTGACCCGCAGCCGGATTTAGAATTTCCAACATCCGCGCAGATTCAGTCGCTCACGGACTATTGCAAAACATTAGGTATTACTTTAGTTGTAAGTGGAACAGCTTGAATCACAAGACTCGGCCTAAGTCGCCGCAACCAACCGCTATCGCGGTTCACGTCGCGAGGAAGGCATGGCTGAGCTTTCTACGTCAGGAAGTTTGCCTGATTCCGTGGACAATGTTTAGGCCGTTAATCTTCCGGCTGATCCAGATGTTCGCCCGGCGGCAGGTCGGCGTATTTCTCGAAATGTTCCGGCTTGAGCGGTTCGGAAATGGCGTGCTCGCCGCTGAACCATTTGCCGAGGTCAACCAGCTTGCAGCGGTGCGAGCAGAACGGTCCGTATTTGCCTGCGAACCAGTCGCCGGATTTCTGGCAGGTCGGGCATTTGACGTTCCGCATGATTACTGGTTGGCGATCAATGGGGGCTTTTTTCCTTGCAGCGAGATGTAATCCAGCAGGATACGTTCGGTCTCGTCCAGCATCGGGTCAAACGGCGGCGGGGATTTTTTGGCGGCGGCTGAATTCAAAATATTTGTCGTGGTGACGTTAATCTTATTGATTGGCACATTAGTATCAAAAGCAATCACCGTCAGTTTGGGTTCCGGTTTGAAGATGCTTTCACCCTGTTTTATTTGGTTTATACCAATAGCAACCACATTTTTTTGACTGTCTGTGGGAACATCCGTTTCCGTCAGTCCCGGCAGACTGGCGTTCTCGACGGTGACGTCGTAGACTTTCACGCCGTCGGGTTTGCGGGCGGAACGCTCGGCGTCCTGTGCCTGTTTCTCGTAGAAAGCGCGTTCATGATTCTTGAGCGCATCATGTTCATTGATGGTGGCGGTCCCGTCGGCCTGCGCTTTCAAAAACTCGGCGATATCCTGTTTGACGTAGAGAAAATCCTGATTGGTCGCGACGCGTTCGTCGGAATTGGTAGTGAGCGTCGCGAGGTAGGGTTGGACAAGGTTGAATTTGTCATATGTAAGATTCAGCTTGTTATAGATGTCGAGCGGAATGGTGTCCCACGGCAGCGGATTATCGAGCGCGGTTTCGCCGACGTCTTGGGAGTAGTTCAGCACGTCCGGCAGGACGATGTCCGGATCGACGCCCTTGAGCTGCGTGGATGCGCCGCTGACGCGGTAGAATTTGCGGATGGTGATCTTGATTTGGCCCGGATCGCCCATCGGTTTCTGGTCGGTCGGCAGCATATAAGGCTTAAGCGGGTTCAGGCTTTGCACGGTGCCTTTGCCGTGTGTGGAGATGTCGCCTACGATGAGTGCGCGGCCGTAGTCCTGCAACGCGGCGGCGGCGATTTCCGAGGCAGACGCGCTGTACCGGTTGATCATGACGACCAGTGGCCCGCTGTAAAGCTGATTTCCATCGGTGTAGATGGGCGGCGACACTTGGCCGTCGGGATTGCGTGCGAGGACGACCGGGCCGCTCTTGATGAACAGGCCGGTGAACTTGATGGCTTCCTCCAGCGAGCCCCCGGGATTGGTGCGCAGGTCAATGATGATGCCGGCAACCTTTTCCGCCTTCAGCTTGGTGACCAGCTTGGCGACGTCTTGGGAACAATACGAATCTCCAGAACTGCCCGGTGAATCTGGAAGCGGTGCATAAAAAGACGGCAAGTCAATGACGCCAATGCGTTTGCCGTTCGGGAACTCGATTA
>PLHK01000145.1:204-12027 GCA_003139955.1 Limisphaerales bacterium | reverse complement strand
ATCCCGGCGCACTGCGTCCGCCTCCGAGTTCGCGAACACCACGGTCTCTGGCCGACGGCCATCGCGATAATCCGCCTCGGCGCGAAAGGTGGCGACCTGGAATTGATGGCCGCCTTCGACGACGATCATCACGCCGAATTTTTTGCCGACGGGAATGGTTTTGCCAAAAAGTTTTTCGACCTGTTCCGGCCGGGCGTCCGTGGCGATGTCAAAATCCTGCGGCGCTCGCCCGAGCAAAAAATCGCGCACGCAGCCGCCAACCCAGAACGCGGCGAAGCCCGCGCCTTGCAGGCGGGCCACTATTTCCCCGGCGATTTCAAGCGACAACGGATTCACAAAACCATTCTCACGCAACGGCGCAACGGCGCAAAGAAATTTTACTTGGCGGCTTTGCGTGAGATGAAATCATTCCCCACCCCAGATTTTTTTTAGATGGGCGATGCTGCGGGTCACGGAGTCGAGCGGGACTTTGGGGCTTAATTCAAACACCTTGATGTGCTCGGGTTTCACGAAGGGCGCAAGCGCGGCAAAATCCACGTCACCGCCGCCGGGCGGAAAATGATCGCGCGCAGGAAACTTCACGTCGTGGATATGAAAGCCCGCCAGCCGGTCGGCGCGCTCGGCTAGAAACTTGGCGTGGTCAATGAAGCCAAGGTCGGCCTTGATCTGCGCGTGACCGACATCATGCCAGTAATAAACCGGATCGGGAAATTCCTTGAGCAGCGCGGCGAAGTCGGATTCGACGGGCAGTTCCTCGACGGCCTCGCGGATCTCGATGCCCAGCTTGAGGCCGCGATGTTTCGCCTCGCCGACCAGTTCGCGCAGCGTGTCCAGGGAGCGGTCGTAGAATTTTTTCTTCTTGGCTGCGCGTGCGGCCTCGGCCTCGGCGACCACTTTCAGGAATTTCGGCGAACCTTTTTCACCGCGTTCAAGCAGCTCCGTGAGCTTGCTGGTGTAATCCTTCAAATCCATGCTGCCAAAATGCAGCACGACGAGCGGCGCGCCGACGCGCTTGGCGAATTGAAACGTGTTGAGCGTATGCTTGAGGGCGAGCCGGCGGTCGCTGTCACGGTCGGAGGAAAATTCGTAAAGGTTCGGCGACGGCTTGTCCACGCCGACGGGCAGCGGACAGAAATTATGCACGCTGGAAATCTTGATCTCGCCCGCGTCCACGGCCGCCAGGATGCCCGGCAGCAGGCTGATGCGGATGCCGTGGCTCAATTCGGCGTAGTCAAAGCCGAGTTCGCGAATTTCGCGCAGCATCGCGCGGCCATCGGTGTGGCGCGCGGAATTCCAGCAGGTCGAAAATGAATACATAAAAAACCGGCGGCATCCTAACGAATGCCGCCGGTGGTGAAAATGCAAATCACGGCCTAATCGTCGGCATGGCGCGCGGCGAGCATGGCGGAGAAACGCGAGACTTTTTCCTTGCGGCGGCGGACGGCGCTGGGCTTTTCAAATTGCCGGCGGTTGCGCACGATCTTGAGCGTGCCTTCGCGGTCGACTTTTTTCTTCAGCCGCCGCAACGCACGATCCACAGGTTCGCCTTTTTTCAGTTTGATCTCTGTCATTACACTCACTTCCTTCCGGGGGCGGGGACAACTTGCCTCGGGCAAATTCCCGCATAAATTTAGGAACGCGCAGCATAGGTTTTTTGTGCTTTAAGTCAATGAATTTAATCCATCGGCAAGCCTAAATTTAACCTTTGCAATCACTGCGAACTGGCCGGGAATGTGAAAAACTGAGTCTCCCTATGTTCAAAATCGGAAGGGATAATAATGTTTGTGGTTACTGTCGGCAAATTTGTCCAGACATCATTGACATTGTCACTTGTTCCAACTGGAAACCATTGAAAATGGCCATCGGAATCAGGCTTTGCACAATAGAAAAAAACTTGAGTTTTTCTGCACCAATAGAATTTTGGCCTATACCCAACAATTATACCCAAAGAAACGGTGTCAGGCTTCACCAGAAAACTATTTACACCTTCAAGGGACACATTCCATCTCGCGTGCGCTTTAAGCATTGGCATATCATCAACGGGTTCGGAATTATAAAGCGTTTGGTTTGGCAGGTCGTTAGGTTCCGTTCCAACTTTCCAGACCCCTTGTCGAGTAACATCATATATTGCGAACAGGCTTTGATTTTCAACCACAAATCTAGTTGCAAATGGCTTTTTAGAATCAAATGTGTTTCCAACCGAAACATCCACCCTAGGCGCAAAATCCATCAAGGAAAAAACCAAAGCTAATGCACTTAACACGCCGATGCTAAAAACCCAGAGAAGACGAGATGCTTTTACAGCAGGATGTGAAAGCAATTTTTTCCAAAGGGAGATTCGAACTTGTTTTTGCTCAAATTTTGTTACCTTTACCCTATTACGTTTCCTGCTGGATTTACTCATTTTTTTATCAATGGAAACAAATCAAACGTTTTCTCAATAACTTTTGCAATCTCGAAGTTTGTTTGTTTCATTTCTAAAATCGAAACAAGGTTTGATTCTTCATTCTTCATTCTTCATTCTTCCCCGGCATGAGCCTTTCCGAACATCGTCAGGCGATTGACAAGCTGGACGCGCACATCGTCAAGCTGGTCAACGACCGCACGCGCCACGTCCTCGCCATCGGCGAGATCAAGCTCGCGGCGGGCGAGGAAATTTACGCACCGCACCGCGAGCGCGCCGTGTTCGAGCGCGTCTGCGCGCACAACGCCGGGCCGATCACCAACGAACAGCTTCGCGCGATCTACCGCGAAATCATGTCCAGCGCGCTGGCGTTGGAAAAAACCATGACCATCGCGTATCTCGGCCCGGAGGCGACCTTCACGCATCAGGCGGCGATCAAGCGTTTTGGCTCCAGCCTGAAATACGCGGCGCAAAAAACCATCGCCGATGTCTTCGCCGAAGTTTCCAAAAAAAGTGCGGACTACGGCGTCGTGCCCGTGGAAAATTCCACCGAAGGCGTCGTCACGCACACGCTCGACATGTTCGTGGACAGCGATCTGAAAATCGTTTCGCAGATCGTTTTGCGCGTGCAGCAATGCCTGATGAGCAACTCGCCGCGCACGCAGATCAAAAAACTTTACGTCCATCCGCAGTCGCTCGCGCAATGTCGCGGCTGGCTGCAGGCGAATTTGCCGCGCGTGGAAATCATCGAGACTTCGTCGAACGCGCGCTCGGCGGAACTCGCGGCGAAAACAAAATCTTCCGCCGCTATCGGCGGCATTCTCGCCGCCGAAAAATACGGCCTGCACGTGCTAGCCGAGGACATCCAGGACAATGCCGCCAACGCCACACGTTTTCTCGTGCTCGGCCGCCAGTGCAGTCCGCCGACGGGCGACGACCGCACGAGCCTGATGGTCAGCGTGGCCGACAAATCCGGCGCGCTGTACTCGGCCATCGCCGCGTTCCGCAAGTTCAAGATCAACATGACGAAGATCGAGTCGCGCCCCAGCAAGCGGAAGGCGTGGGAATATTTTTTCTTCATTGATTGCGCCGGGCATTCTCAGGACGCGAAGGTCGCCAAGGCCATCAAGCTGCTCGGCGAGCATTGCAACTTCGTGAAAATCCTTGGCTCGTATCCGAACACCGATTAAAGCGCATGAACCATCTCGCCAAAGCCCGCGAAGTTTTTGACATCGAGCTGGCCGCGCTCAAAGCCGTCCGCGCGCAGCTCGACCAAACTTTTGACGCCGGCGTCGAAATTATTGTTGGCGCGCTCAAGCAACGCGGCAAAATTATCATCGTTGGTATCGGCAAATCCGGCAACGTGGGCGCGAAAATCGCCGCCACATTCACCAGTACCGGCTCGACCAGCGTCGTGCTCAATAGCGTGGACGCGCTGCACGGTGACGTGGGCATTGTCAATGACGGCGACGTGATTCTCGCGTTGAGCTATTCCGGCGAATCAGAGGAATTGCTGAATTTGCTACCCGCGCTAAAAAGATTTCCCATTAAAATAGTTTCTTTCACCGGCAATTTGAAATCGTCGCTCGCGAAACACAGTGACGTTTCATTGAACGTCAAGGTGCCGAAGGAAGCGTGCCCATTCAACCTCGCGCCGACTTCGAGCACGACCGCGATGCTCGTCCTGGGCGACGCGCTGGCGATGGCGATTTTGCAGGCGCGCGGATTTAAGCAGAAAGATTTCGCAAAATTTCACCCGAGCGGCGCGATTGGTCGCGCGCTACTGCTGCGCGTCGGCGACATCATGCGCACGGGCAATCGCAATGCGGTGGCGGACGAAAAAATTTCCGTCAAGGACGCGCTGCTCGTGATGACGCACGCGAAGTCCGGCAGCTTGAGCGTCGTGAACGCGCGCGGAAAATTAGTGGGGGTTTTCACCGACGGCGATTTCCGCCGGCACATGGCCAGCGGCGACAATCTGCTCGCCGAGCCGCTGAAAAAAGTGATGACACCAAAACCGATCTGCATTTTTGAAAACGCGCTGGCCGTCGAGGCCCTGAAAATTTTCAACGAGCGCAACATTGACGATCTAATTGTCGTGAATTCAAAAAACGAGCCGGTCGGCCTCGTGGATTCGCAGGATTTGCCCAAGCTGAAAATCGTGTGACGCTCACGCGAACTTCAGGTAGATCACCTTCAAATACTGTGCTTCCTTGAACATGGCCGGATGATCCGGCGGATGCTGCAAAGTTTTCATTTCGGAAAATTTTCTACCCGATTTCAACGCCGCGCGCCGCACCGCGTCAAAAAATTCTGCTGCCGAGACGTGCGCGGAACACGAACCGGCGACGAGAATTCCATCGCGCGAAAGTTTTTCGATGCCGAGCGAATTGAGTTTTTCATAAGCGTGAACCGCGCCTTCGCGTTCCGCCGCGCGCTTGGCGAGCGACGGCGGGTCGAGCACGATGAGATCAAATTTGTCGGAAGTTTTATCGAGCCACTCGAAGCAATCGGCTTGAACAATTTCATGGCGGCAATTGGCGACGCCGGGGAAATTTTGGTTCAGCGCAAAATTACGTTTCGCAGATTCCAGCGCGTGCGCGCTGATGTCGAGGTCGGTCACGGACTTCGCGCAGCCGCGCGCGGCGTAGACCGAAAAGCCGCCGGAAAAACTGAAGGCATTCAGCACGCGTCGTCCGCGCGCGAGTTTTTCGACTTCGGCGCGATTTTCTCGTTGATCCAGAAAAAATCCGGTTTTTTGTCCGCGTAAAACATCCACTTCAAATCGGATTCCGTTCTCCAAAAAAATAACCGGGACTTCCGGCGGCGAGCCAAAAAGCATTTGCCCGTCGCGCCGTTGAAATTGTTCTTCCGCGATTGGTTGGATGTTCCGGCTCAAGCGCAGAACGATGCGCTCGCTTGGAATTTTTTCACGAAACAGCGCGAGGATTTCGTCCAATCGCGGCAGCCACGCGGCAGTGTAAATTTTCAGCACGAGCGTGGTATCGTATTTGTCCAAAACCAATCCCGGCCAGCCGTCGCTCTCGCCGTGGATCAGACGGCAGCCGGCGGTTTGTGCGTCAAACAAATCGCGGCGGATGGCGAGGGCTTTTTCTAAACGTGATTTCCACCAAGCAGAATCAATCGTCTGCGGTTTGCCCGCGTGCAAAATGCGGACGCGGATCGGCGAGTCGGGATCGAATAAACCGATGGCGAGAAATTTGTCTTTGCGGTCGTAAATGACGGCGAACTCGCCAACTTGTCCGACGCGATTGATTTCGTGGATACTATCGGCAAAGAGCCACGGATGGCCGGAACGCACGATGGTTTCCGCCGCCGCCGTGATGCGCAAACGCAACCGCGCCGCAGTTTGATTTGCGGCGGGCGGGTTCATTCCAATCCGCAATTCTTCCGCGCGCGGTGCAAAACTTTTTGCGCCAGCGTGCGTGCTTTGCTCGCGCCGTCGGCCAGAACGCTATTGACGTAATCCAGATTGGCCGCGAGTTCGGCGCGCTTTTTCCGGGCTTCGGTAAAATATTCCCAATACGATTTGAATAATTGCTTTTTCAAATCACCGTAACCAATCTGCCCATTTCGCAATTTGTCTTCAACCGCTTCGGAGAAAGATTTGATCTCGACAAGTTTAAGCAATTGAACCGCAAGATTCATGTCTGCATCTGGCTTTGGTTCGGTCGGCGTGCGGCTGTCCATTTTGATGGACATTACCTTTTTTTGCAGCGGTTTTTCTTCGCCGAAAATTTCCAGCGTGTTACCGTAGCTCTTGCTCATTTTTTCACCGTCGAGGCCGGGAACTTTGGCGGTCTCGCCTTTGACTTGCGGCTCGGGAATCACGAAGGTTTCGCCGTAGGCTTCATTGAATTTCACGGCGATGTCGCGCGTCATTTCGACGTGCTGTTTCTGATCCTGACCGACGGGAACGACGTTGGAATCGTAGATCAAAATGTCCGCCGCCATCAAAACCGGATACGCGAAGAGGCCGTGGTTGATGGGGATTCCTTTCGCGGATTTATCTTTGAAAGAGTGCGCTTTTTCTAACATGGACATGGGCGTGAGCGTGGAAAGGATCCACGCCAGTTCGCAAACTTCCGGCACGTCCGACTGGCGGAAAAAAACGGATTTTTTCGGGTCAAGACCGCACGCCAGAAAATCCAGCGCCACGTCCAGAGTATTTTTGCGACGTTCGTTAGCGTCGAACAGCGAGGTCATCGAGTGATAATCGGCGATGAAATAAAACGCGTCGCCCTTTTCTTGAAGCGCGATGGCAGGCTGCATCATCCCGAAATAATTTCCGAGGTGGAGCGCGCCGCTGGGCTGGATGCCTGACAAAATACGCATGGCACTATATTATGTTAAAACGTGGAAAAATTGAAGCGTTAAAGCGTGGTTAACAAATCGTTTCAACATAAACTTGACCGGCACCCAATCGTAAGTTCAAATGCGAATACCAACCTAAACTTCAACCCAATTAAAATTATGGCCGTCCCCGTCCAATTGACCACGAGCGTGCAGAACGAAACCTTCGGCGGTGTTACCTATCACATTGAAGGCGAACTGGTACCGGCGCTGCATCTGGAATTGAGCAACACCGGCGTCTATTTTGAGCATCATATTTTGCTCTGGAAAGACCCGGCGGTGCAGATCGCGCTGCACCCAATGAAAGGTGCGTTCAAGCGGATGCTCGCCGGCATGCCGTTCCTGCTCACCGGCGCGAGCGGGCCGGGGCGCATCGCGTTCAGTCGCGACGGCGCGGGCCATGTCTTCGGTCTGCATCTCAAGCCCGGTGAAAGCGTGGACGTGCGCGAGCATCAATGGCTCGCCGCGACGGACAACGTGGAATACACCTTCTCGCGCGTGCGCGGCGCGGCGAATATGTTGTTCAGCGGCACGGGATTTTTCATTGATACATTTTCGTGTCCGGCGCGCGATGGCATTTTATGGCTGCATGGTTTCGGAAATGTTTTTGAAGTGACGCTCGCGCATGGCGAACAGATTGACATCGAGCCAGGCGGCTGGATTTACAAAGAGCGCACGGTGCAAATGCAAACGATGTTACAGAAACTATCAACGGGATTATTCGCTAGCGCTGGACAACTTGTCTGGAACCGTTTCACTGGCCCGGGAAAAATTGCGTTGCAGACGATGTATTTCCATATGGAAGGCGGAGAATAGAAAGGCTTTGAAGACATTCATTGTTTGTCTAGGCTGAAGATTGTTCCGTTTTTCACTTCCCACCGCTGCAAATCTTTTCCCAGTTCGCGCGGCCAGTTTTCTTCCGTCGCGGTCATGAAAACCTGGCCGCTGGTTTTGCGCGCATGTTCGAGCAACGGCAATAAGCCGCTGCGGCGCTTCACATCGAGCTCGCCCATCACGTCGTCAATCAGCAAAATCGGCGCGCTGCCGTGGATGCCTGCGAGAAATTCCGCCTGCGCCATTTTCAGCGCAATCGCCAACGTGCGTTTCTGGCCTTCGCTGCCGAACTGCGCGGCAGATTTTTCGTTCTGCAACAACTGCAAATCGTCGCGGTGCGGGCCGACGAGCGTGGCACGGAAAGTTCGTTCGCGCGTGCGCGACGACGCGAGTTCTACGGCAAAATCAGTCTTCACACTCGGTTGGTATTCGATGCGTAATTCTTCCGCGTCATTTGAAATGCGACGATAGGCCAGCCGCGCGAGCGGGGAAAATTTGGGAATAAGTTCGCGGCGAGCGCGAATGATTTCGTTACCCAGCTTGATGAGTTCGGCGGAAAAACTTTCCAGCGCGGCCTCGTCTACGGTGCGCTGCTTTAGCAACGCGTTGCGGGCGCGGACGGTGTGCATATAACGCTGAAGCAGCGGCAAATAAATCGGATTTGTCTGCGCGAGCAAAAGATCAATGAAGCGTCGCCGCGGCCGGGCCGTGCCTTTAATGAGTTGCAGATCTTCCGTGCAAAAAACGACGGTTCGCAGCGCGCCTAGATAATCCGCGAGTTTTCTCACTGGCTGGCTGTCCAGCGTGAGTTTCCGTTCGCGCAACGCCCAATACATTTTGATTTCGTGGTCGCCCTGCCCCACCACGTTGCCGCCGACAAAATAACCTTTCGCGCCGTGCCGGATCAGCTGCGCGCCGCCGACGACGCGAAACGAACGGAGCGTGGCCATAAGATAAATCGCTTCGAGGATGTTGGTTTTGCCCTGCGCGTTGTCGCCGAGCAGCAGGTGGAAACCGGGCGAAAAATCGGCGTCCAACCGCGCGTAATTGCGGAAGTCACGGAGTCGCAGATGGGCCAGATGCACGTGAAGATTTTAGCCACAGACGGGCGCAGATGAAACACAGATTGCGACGGCTTAGGGCTTTTGTTTTTTGCCGCGCTTCGCTAAAAATGATTTCATGTATCTGCCGCCAAATCCCGTCACCGCAGGCGCACCATTGTTTTTCTCAATCATCGGTAAAGTTTTTTCGATTCACGGTTTGGCGCGAACCGTGACAATTATTGGCGCATGAAGACAATCAATTCATTCGAAACTGAAAACCTCAATCTGGCCGCCGCCCCCGCGCCGCGCGCCGCGCGGATTCCCATCGTGGTGAAACTGGCGTTCACCGCGTTCATGGCGGTGCTCGTGCCGGTCTATTGGAGCAAATACGGCCCGACAAATTTTTTGTATTTCTGCGACCTCGCGCTGTTTTTCACGCTCGCCGCCATGTGGCTGGAAAACCAACTGCTCGCCAGCATGGCCGCCGTGGGCATCATCCTGCCGCAACTAGTTCTCTGGTGCGGCGACTTCGCCGCGCATCTCGTCGGCATCAAGTTCATCGGCATGACGAATTATATGTTCGACGCGAGCCACCCGCTTTTTCTCCGCAGTCTTTCTTTTTTCCACGGCTGGCTGCCGTTCCTGCTGCTGTTCCTCGTCGCGCGGCTGGGTTACGACCGCCGCGCGCTGTTCGGTTGGACGGCCGTGGCGTGGGGCGCGATGCTCGTCAGTTATTTTTTTCTGCCAGCGGCCGGCGCAAAACTGGCCAACCCGCTCGCGCCCGTGAATGTTGATTATGTCTATGGTTTCAGTGACGCCGCCGCGCAAACGTGGATGCCCGGCTGGGCGTGGCTGGTGTTTTTGCTGGTCGCGCTGCCGGCCGTGGTTTGCATTCCCACGCATTTCCTGCTGCGGAAATTTTTTGGAAAACCAGCCGCTGCTTGAACGTTTCCGTCCGGGCGAATTCGCCTTTGAGATTTACTAACGCTTTCCGGTGATTAAAATCTGACGATTTTTAATCGCCATGTATTCACCGACGCCTGAAGAATTTTTGAAACTCGCAACACAGGGAAATCTGATTCCCGTCGCGCGCCGCATTCTCGCCGATTTGGAAACGCCGCTCTCGGCTTACCGCAAAATTCGCGGCCAGGGCGAATCGTTTCTGTTTGAATCTGTCGAGGGCGGCGAACACGTCGGGCGCTACTCGTTTGTCGGCTGCAACCCGCGCGCGGTCATCCGGCAGGACGGCAGCCACGTCAAGATGTTTGAGAACGGACGCGCCACGGAAAGTTTCGTGGTCGGGCGCGACGTGAAGGACGGACTCGAAGTGGTCGAACGCGCGATGAAAAAATTCCGCGCGGTGGCCACGCCGGGACTGCCGCGTTTTACCGGCGGCGCAATCGGCTTCATCGGCTATGAATTCATTCACGACGTGGAACCGTCCGTGCCGCGTCCGCCGCAGGATGAATTGAAAACGCCGGTGATGTATTTTCTCATCGCCGACCAGATTTTGATTTTCGACCGCGCGGCGCAGACCATCACGATTTTGGTGAACGCGATTCTCGATGAAAGCACGAGTTCGGAAGAAGCCTATGAAAATGCGACGAGCGAAATTGACCGCATCATCTCGCTGCTCGAACAGCCGAGCGAACATCAGCCGGTGACGTTGCCAGCGGACGTTGCGCCGCTCGCGTTCGAGTCCAACCTGACGCCGGAAAAATTTCAGGCGAATGTTTTGGCCGCGAAGAAATATATTCAAGCAGGCGACATTATTCAGGTCGTCGGTTCGCAGCGGTTTTCCGCACCGGTGACGGCGTCGCCGCTGGACATTTACCGCGCGACGCGCAGTGTGAATCCGTCGCCATATATGTTTTTGCTGGAGCTGGACAGATTTTCACTCGTCGGTGCGTCACCGGAATTGCATGTCCGCTGCGAAGATGGGAAAGTGGAAATTCGCCCGATTGCGGGAACGCGGCGGCGCGGCAAAAATGAGGAAGAAGATTTGGCGCTGGAAAAAGAATTGCTCGCCGACCCGAAGGAACGCGCCGAACACGTCATGCTCGTGGACTTGGCGCGCAACGACATCGGGCGCGTGTGCGATTTCGGCAGCGTTGCGGTGAAGGACTTGATGATCATCGAGCGTTACAGCCATGTCATGCACATCGTTTCGCAGGTGGAAGGAAAATTGTCCGTCGCGAAATCACCATATGACTTGATGCGCGCGACGTTTCCGGCGGGCACGTTGAGCGGCGCGCCAAAAATCCGCGCGATGCAAATTATTTCCGAACTCGAACAAACCGCGCGCGGGCCTTACGGCGGCTGTGTGGGTTATTTTTCATTTAACGGAAATCTGGATTGCTGCATCACGATTCGCACGGCGCTGGTCAAAGACGGCAAGGCTTACGTTCAGGCTGGCGGCGGTTGGGTGAACGACTCGACGCCGGAAGCGGAATTTCAGGAGACGGTCAACAAGTCCATGGCGATGCGCAAGGCGATCGCGCTGGCGGAGAATTTCGGAAAGGCGTGAATTTGAACTGGTGGACAAGCGTCCCACCAAAAATAAAGGGGCAATAAAATTACAGCGGCACTTGTTGAATCCCAACCAACCATTTTGGCCAATGAAAATGAGGCTTGCGCGCGTTGCGGCGGTTTTGACGCGATGGAGTTCGCAGGACTGTCGCTTTGCGAAGATTGTATTGCGCTGGCGGGTTGCGGTTGCGCGGGTCATGGCGGCGACGGCGGGGAATAATCCGCAGCCGGGTCGGAAGTTTTCGAAAATTTTGTTTTCGCGGCTTGCAATTTTTCTTTTCACCGGCAAATTTTCGGGTAATTAAATTGAAGTTGAATCGGAGCATTTCAACTGAACAAAGGAGTTATGAGTAACGAAGCCAAACTGGAACTGGATGGAAAAATTTACAACCTGCCCATCGTGACCGGCAGCGAGGGCGAAAAGGCGGTGGACGTTTCGGCGCTGCGCGCGAACACCAACTACATCACGCNNAAGGGGATTTTGCGCTATCGCGGCATTCCGATCGAGGAACTCGCCGAGAAATCCAACTTTATCGAGACGGCGTATCTGATCATTTACGGCGAACTGCCCAACCGCCCGCAGTTGAAAGTGTTTTCGGACGTGCTGGCCGAGCACCAGTTTTTGCACGAGGACATGAA
>PLHK01000145.1:0-134 GCA_003139955.1 Limisphaerales bacterium | reverse complement strand
CCGTTGATTTATCCGAAGCAGACTTACAAATACACGGCGAACTTTTTGCACATGTTGTTCTCGATGCCCTATGAAGATTTCGAGATCAAACCAGAAGTCGTGAAGGCGCTCGATTTAATTTTTCTTTTGCACGC
>PLHK01000151.1 GCA_003139955.1 Limisphaerales bacterium | reverse complement strand
TGGCCGGCGAGGAGTTCGCGGCGCTGCGCGGCGAGTTCCTGCACGACGGCGTCCTTGAGCGCGTCCACGAGATGCGGCGCGAGGCTGGACTGGACGGAATTCAAAAGTGAATTGACGGTCGGCGGCGGCAGCGGCTGGGTTTTGCCGTTGAGGATTTTGGCGATGAGATAATTGGCGTCCGCCGTACCGTCGCGCTTGCAGACGGGACAGGCGACGGGCACGGGCATCCGGCCATCAACGGGCTGAACTTCAAAGGCGTATTTCTGGCCGCAGGCGCAGTAAATTTTGACGGGAATCATGCGGCGTAAAAAAGTTCACCACAAAAAAGATTTTTGCTCGCCGATCTGCCGGTCGCCGTCCCACAAGGTCGCGCGCCAGGCGGTGACGGCGCCGAAATTTTTATACTCGTCGCCGGCGAGCGTGAGCGAAGTCCAATTATCGAGAAAGCCGGTGGTGGCCGGGGCGGTGAGCGTCTTGAATTCAGGCAGGTTGTTGGTCGCGCTGACGCCGCGCAGTTCGAGGCGGATTTTCAATTCACCTTCGCCCGCATTTTTGGCCGACCATTGCACATCGTAGCGGATGGCGGAAACTTCATTGGTGCTCAGGCGCAACTGGGCTTGATACGCGTCGCGGTCAAAGAGGCTCGGCGACAGGGCGGTGCGGCCCTGCAAATCAAGCAGCAGCGGCAGCACTTTGACGACGCGGCCGGTGACGGCATCGTCGGCGTGAGCGCCGACCGAAAGGCCGAGCAGGAGCAGTAAAATCCAGAGCGCGCGCATGCCGGAACGATAGCGGGCGGCGGCGTGATTTCAACTCATTTCGGGTGGAAGCTGAAGATCTGGACGGTGTTGCCGAGGCGAAAAGCGACGGCGACAAATTCGCGCTGGCTTGTGCCGACTTGCGCAGTAGCGTGAACTTCGTAAGTCGAACCGCTCACGGTGCAGTAACGGCTGATCTGCTGCTGGCCGAGCGGATCGGGAATGAGCGTGGTCAGTTGATTCAGATTTTGGATGACGCCGGGTGAACTGCCGGGCGCGCTGTTCACATCACCTTCGCTGGAACGGAAGCCGATGATGTTTTGCGCCGCCGTGGCGTCCACGCCGGGAATGCAGGTCAGCACATTAGCGTCGGCGGTGTTGACGTTGATCTTGCCATTGGAATACGGCGTCAACACGTCGCGCAGGCCGAACGCATAATCCGGCTCCTGCCCCGGCGCGTTGCCGAAGCCAAGTTTGTGGTGCTGGAACGGCGCATTGGCATCCGGCGCGGGACCGCCATTGAACATATGCGGCGTGATGCCCTTGATCAGTTGCAATTCCTCAATGTCGTCAATCGGCGCGTTCTTCGCGTAATACGGCGGCGTGAGACCTTGATAATAATCGCTCTCCGCGCCGGCGGGTCGCGTGGCGTCATCGCTGTCAATCCAGTCCTGAATCGAGTCGGACACGACGGAAATGACCCCGGCATCCGCGCCCATCGTTGTCAGAATCTGGTGCAACAATTGGCTGTCGGCGCCGTTCACATTAATTTTGCTTTCCTGCTCGATGAGTTTCAGCGAAACCGAGCCGTCGCCGACCGGAAAACCATCCAGCGAAATGCCCATGATCGGACTGTTCGTCTCCGCGTCTTCGCCCGCGCCGCCCGCCCAGATTTGTTTCAAGGAAGTCGGCCCCGACGGTTCGTTCGCCAGAATCCAGCACGCGCGCTCCACGCCGGCGCGGCCGACCCACAATAATTTTTCATCGTCATTCCCGTTTTGCGCGAGCTGGTTTTCCACCTTCATGAACATCGCCAGCGCGCCCGCCAGAATGGACAGCACCGCCACCGCGACCAGCGCGATGATGACGGCGAAACCGTGACGAGATGAGCGCAGGGAAATTTTCATTCAATGGGTGATCGGCGCAACCAAGCGCGTTTGGTCAGCCGCGCCGCCCACCGCACCGTTTTGCACGGCGGCCGGCATGGTCTGCGACGGCAGCGAATAAACGCGCGCGACAGAAAAATCCGGCGCGGACGCGCCCGCGGCCGTGTTGCCGCCGAGCACGAGCTTCACGCGCACCAGCGGCGGAATCGAATTGGTGTCGTCCCATTCCGTGACCCAGTCCAATTTGTTGGTGTCCCAGCAATCTACTTCAAACTTGCGGACATTGCGCGCGAGCACGAGCGGGAACTGCTGCTCGTCCGCGTCCAAGTCCATCAGCACCGGATTCTGGCGCAGCACGAGGTTTTTCTGGTTGCCGTCGCCTGCTTCGAGCGAATACGAAAGCCGACGCAGGTTGAAATTGCGACCAGTGATCGCGTCAAAGAACTTGCCGTTGCGCGGAAAAATTTCCGGCACGCGCGCCGTGAAGCTCAACGTCGGCGTGTCGCCGTTCTCCACGATGAAGCTGTAATACTGCGGCGACGCCTGAAACGACTGGATGGCCATCAGCGAATCCTCGATGGTGCGCAGCGTGATGCGCTGCCGTTGCGCCTGCGCGGCCACATCCTGCGCCACCTGCGTCGAGCGCATGATCGCTCCCCACACCGAATAAATCGCCGCGAGCACCAGACTGAAAATCGCGATCGCAATCATGATCTCGATCAGCGTGAACGCGCGGTGCCATGGGCGGGTAAATTTCATTGGTGGATGAAGTTGCCGCCGTCGAGGCTGCCGGCCGGGGATTGCGGACGATAAAACAACGTGGTCATGTCCGAGATGATTTCACGGCTGCCGCGCTCCTGCACGGCGCATTCCACGCTGAACAGTTTGTTCGTGGCGACTTCACGGATGTCCACCGTATACACATAATTGCGGTAAGGGTCGCCCAGGATTTCGGCCATGCTGCCGGATTTAGTGCCCTCCACCAGAATGTTAGTGTTGGCATAGTTCGCCAGCACCGGACCGGCGTCCACAAGCGGGCGTTGCAGCCGTCGCGCGTTCGCGAGAGACTGTGACACTAGGCTCAAGATCGCGAACACGGCGAGGAAAAAAATGCCGATGGCGATCATGACCTCCAGCAACGAGAACGCGCGGCGGCGGCGGGCGAAAATTTTTGTTGCCGTTCTCATTTGTTCACATCGCTGACAATGGGCGTGCCGGTGGCGTAGTCCAAGGTGATTTTTTCCGACTCACCGCGGCCGAGCAGCACGATGACGGTCTCGTCACAAGTGCCGTCGGGATAAAAAAAGATTTTTGCCCAATCGGATTCCAAATAGTCCTGCCGGAAAATGTCCAGCATCGCGAACTTGATGCCGTCCGGCAACGTAGAAGCGGCGACCTTGCCTTGATTGGCATCGCCCGCCGCCGCGCCTTCGACAGCAAAAGTGCCTTCCGCCGGATGGATCAGGACATCGGTTTTCTGCTTGCTGATGATGGCGCGCTGGCGCGCCGTAAAAAAAACATCCTGCACGTCGCTCAAGGCCTTGCGCATCCCTTCTTTTTGCACCGCCTTGATGATGGAGGGCATGCCCATCGCCGCGACCAGCCCGATGATGGCCACGACGACCATCATCTCGATGAGCGTGAAACCGGCGGCAAATTTTTTGCGGGCGAGCGGCATGGTTCAATGGCCTCCGCCGCCGGTGCTGATGTGCGAGATGAGGTTGAACATCGGCAGCAAAATGCTCAACAGCAGGAAACCGACAATAACCGCCATCAAGATGATCAGCACCGGCTCGATGAGCTGCGTCATTACGCGCAGGGAAATTTGCAGCTCGCCTTCGTAAGTGTCGGCGAGGTTGTTCAACGCACCCGGCACGTCGCCCGTTTCCTCGCCGATGCGCACGAGGTCAACCACCAGTTGCGGGAACAATTTGCTCTGCGCCAGCGGCTGCGCCAGCGTCTTGCCATCCGTCACGGCCTCGCGCGCCTTCGCCACGGCTTCCTTGATGAGCGAGTTGGACATGACCTGCTCGGTGATCTTCAGCGCGGTCAAGACCGGCACGCCGTTTTGCAGCAGCGTGCCCAGCGTGCGCGTGAACTGGCCAAACACATTTAATTTCACC
>PLHK01000137.1 GCA_003139955.1 Limisphaerales bacterium | reverse complement strand
TGCTGACGATTGCCGGCGTCAGCACAAACTCGGCCCTGGCGTATCAGGTGATCGTGACCAACAACTTCGGTTCCGTCACCAGCACGGTGGCCAGCCTGACGGTTTTGCCGGGCACCTTCGTGCCCATCGTGAACCCCAATTTCGATGTGGACACCATCACCGGCGGCAACGCGCCTGCTTATCAAATCGTCACGCCGACGGGCTGGACGGCGATTGGCACCAATCCCAACAACCTGATCGGCCTGATCAACGCGGCCAATTCCACATCGTATCCCGCCACCGTCACCGGGTCTTCGTCACCGAACGCCTTTTTCAGCTTTTCCAGCGATGGCAATGCCAATCCCGGCGTCAGCCAGACCCTAACGACCCTGCTTAACTCCAACACCACTTACACGTTGTCGGTGCAAGTGGGCAACCGCAACAGCGGCACCTGGGGCGGCTATCACATCCTGTTGGAGACCACCAACGGCACCGTGGTGGGTGACTGGGTGGGCGTGTACACCAGCGTGGCCGCGCCCGGCACCTTTGCCACAACGGCCAAGAGCTACACCACCGGGCCCAACCCGCCGGGACTGGGCCAGCCGCTCGTGATCGTGCTGGAACAGGCGGTTCCGGCCGCCGGCTCATATAGTGATTTTGACAGCGTCTCCCTTGTCGCCACGCCCGCCGCTCCCCGCGCCCAGGGCGCGCCAATCGATGTCTATGTCTGCTCCGGCCAGTCCAACTGCCACGGCTGGTATGCCAATGTCGCCAGCTTGAGTCCGGCCAATCTTCATTACGCCAATGCGCCGGATGCGCGGGCCTTGGACGCCTACCAATGCGCGCTGGTCGGTGCGGCGAGCTACAGCACCGGCAGCATGGGCCAGCTTGCGCCGGAAGGAGCCGGCCATGTCAGCAACTTCACCGGCTTCGGGCCGGAGCTGTCTGCCGGCAGCGATCTGGCGGCGCGTTTTGGCCGGCCGCTGGCGGTCATCAAGTTTGCCTCTGGCGGTGCGAATCTGGACACCCAGTTCCGCAAGGCTGCCAATTACCTCTATCCCCTGATGCTCACCAAGATCACCAACAGTCTCCAGCAGTTGACCGCCCAGGGTTATACGCCCACTTTGAAAGGCTTCTTCTGGCTCCAGGGCGAGACGGATGCCGGCGCGAACCCCACCACTTATACCAATGACATCGCGCAGTTTGTGAGCGACCTGCGCTCCGACCTGCAGGTGACGAACCTCGAGTTTGTCCTGACGGAGATCAATTCCAACATGCCGAACTTTGCCGCCCAGCAAACGGGCGTGGCGCAGGTCAACGGCGGCATGCTCGCCCTCGTCAATTCGGATCCGAATGTGAAGTATGTCACCACCCATGACATCACGAACGGATTCGCTGATAATGCCGTCCACTACACCGCCGACCAGACCGTGACCATCGGCCAGCGCTGGGCGGCCGCCTACACGGTGACCATCCCGCCGCCCGGCACCATTAAAGGCAAGGATGAAGCATCGGGTTCGCTTAATCCCAAAGCGGAACCTCGAACGCCCGGTAAGTTCGCAGGAACGGTTGACTCGCTCCGCCAATACCAGACTCCCGAATGGTTCCGTAATGCGAAGTTTGGCATTTGGACATGCTGGAATGCCTATACCGTGCCGGGAATCGGGGACTGGTATGCGCGTAATATGTATATTCAGGGCAGCGATGCTTATAATTACCAGGTCGCGCATTACGGACATCCCTCCAAGGTTGGCTATAAGGATGTGATTGAAATGTGGAAAGGAGAAAACTTCCATCCCGATGACTTGGTAAAACTTTTTAAATATGCCGGAGCAAAATACTGTGTCGCCATGGCCAACCACCATGACAATTTCGATCTTTGGAATTCAAAATATCATCAGTGGAATGCCGTTAATCACGGGCCGCATCAAGACATCATTGGCCGGTGGCGAAAAGCCATCTTGGCGGCCGGACTCCGCTGGGGCGTCACGACCCATGCCGAAAGAACTTGGAGTTGGTTTCAAACCAATAAGGGAGCGGATGCGACCGGACCCCTTAAAGGCGTCCCTTATGATGGGAATGATCCCGCTTTCGAAGATCTTTATCTGCCCAAAAGTGAAGATACCAATGCAGCTCATCCCAAGAACGCTCCGGTTCGGTGGCGGACGGAGTGGCTGAATCGAACGCTTGATCTGATCCACAATTATAAGCCCGATCTTTGCTATGTTGATGGTGGAGTCCCGTTTTATGGAGATGACAAGGGGAAGACTGGCCTGGCGATGATTGCCGAATTTTATAACGCCAACGCCAGTTGGCATGATGGACAAAACGAAGCGGTCATGTTTATCAAGGATTGGGGCGACCGCCCATGGGGCTATTATTGGGATGGAATCGCCACCCTCGATCGGGAGCGGACTCATCTCAGCGAGATTAGCCAGGAGCCCTGGCAAACCGATACTTCCATTGGGGATTGGACTTGGAACCGCAATGAACAATACCGTTCGCCCAGTGAGATTATTTATGAACTGATTGATGTCGTCTCCAAGAACGGCAACCTCTTGCTTAATGTTTCCCCCAAGGCGGACGGCACACTCGACGATGCCGCCACGAAACTCCTCACCGATATTGGTGATTGGATGTCGATTAACGGTGAATCTATTTACGACACCCGTCCCTGGGTAATATTTGGAGAAGGCCCCACGAACTTCAAAGATCCCAACGATGCGCAGACACACGATGTTGCCTTCACGTCCAAAGATATTCGCTACACCCGCAAGGAAGCAGATATCTATGCCACGACGCTCGGCCTGCCTTTTGGACGGGTAGCCCTGCGCGCATTATCGAGCGATTCGCCGTTTGTGACCGGGCAGCCAACGAAGGTGACCTTGCTGGGAGGCAGCGACGATTTGCATTGGTCCCGCACGCCGGACGGCCTCGTTATCGATCTTCCGAAAACGTTGCCATGTAAAATTGCTCTTTCATTCAAGATTTCCGGATTAACGACCGTTACCAACGTGGCACCTGACGCGATGAGGGCTTTTGAGTATCGCCTCAGCACCAAACCACCGGTGGTAGCAGATGATTCCGGCACCTTTCTTCTCTCCGCAGCCAAAGCGCACCTGCACGGAGACTCAATCAAAGTCGAATCAATCGGCGATACCAGCGGTCTGGGTTATTGGGGGAACGCGAATGACTCGGCGTCCTGGGAGGTTAAATTTGCAAAACCCGGCGCTTACAATGTTTCGCTAGAGCTGGGCACGCCGGACGCGGCCAGCGAATTTACCGTGGTCGTCGGCGACCAACAAATTTCCGGTAAAACGACCAACACCGGGGGATATCGAAAATACCAAACGCTGGATTTAGGATCCGTGACCATCAAGGCGGCAGGCGTATCAACGGTTACCATTCGTCCCACATCGGCGGACAGTTGGAAACCGTTTAGTCTTCGCGGCATTTACCTCCAAGCGAAACCGTAGTGGATTATCATCTCCCCCTCAAAAATTTTAAAGGCGCACAGTGAAACTTGAATGAAAACCCCCGCCTGGTTTATCCGCCAAAACGCTTCAGGCCGGAGGGAAATTCTTGGCGACAATAGGAATTTTACACGGCGCGCCGGCTCGCGTAGGCTGGCGGAAAGGATTGGCCTTGAACACCGAAACCCAAACCAGCCGCTGGCCGCGCCAGATCAAATACATCATCGGCAACGAGGCGTGTGAACGCTTCAGTTACTACGGCATGACCGGCATCCTCGCCGGCTACGTCAGCGGCCAGCTCGCCGCCGGCGGTCTCGGCAAAAGCGATGACTACACCACGACGGTCATCCAGACGTTCATCTTCGTGAATTATTTTACGCCGCTGCTCGGCGCGTGGCTCTCGGACAAAATCATCGGGCGTTACAAAACGATTTTCTGGGTGTCCCTGCTCTACTGCGCCGGCCACGGCACGCTCGCGTGCAGCGATTTTTTTGGCGAACACGGAAAGTTCATCTGCCTCTTCATCGGCCTGACGCTGATCGCGTTCGGCTCCGGCGGCATCAAGCCGTGCGTCTCCGCGTTCATGGGCGAACAATTCCGCCCCGACCAGTCGCACCTGATGCAGAAAGCCTTCGGCGCCTTTTATGTCGCCATCAACTTCGGCTCGTTCTTCTCGTTCCTCGTCGTGCCGTGGGTGAAGGATCATCACGGCTACAGCGCGGCCTTCGCCGTGCCGGGAATCTTGATGGCCATCGCCACTTACATTTTCTGGCGCGGGAAAAAGTATTACGTCTTCGTGCCGACGAACCGGGAGATCAAACACAACGGTTTCTTCAAAGTTTTTTTTACCGCGCTGTTCGCCAAACGCGAGGCCGGAAAAACATTCTGGGACGCCGCCCGCGCCCGGTTCACGGAAAACGAAGTCGCCGCCGCGCGCTCCGTGCTGCCAATCCTGTTTGTCTTCGCGACCATCCCGATGTTCTGGGCGTTGTATAACCAGACCAACTCCACCTGGGTCTTGCAGGGGTTGAAGATGTCCAACGTGAACTTCCTCGGCCTCAAGGTCGGCGCAGAGCAGATGCAGTCGTTGAACCCGCTGCTGATCATGCTGTTCGTGCCGGTGTTCACGCTGTGGCTTTATCCGGCGATGGGTCGGTTCGCCGCGCCACTCAAGCGCATGAGCTACGGATTATTTCTGGCCGCCGCTTCATTCGTGCTTGTGGCACTTATCCAGACACGGATGGATGACTACTGGCATTGGGTCGCCTTGCAATATGCCACCGCTACCGCACATCTTTCCGCCTCCGGTCCGCTGGGTCCGCCATATTTGCAACTGCAATCGCCACCTAGCATCCTCTGGCAGACATGGCCTTACGTCGTGGTCACGGCGGCGGAAGTTTTGGTCTCGACGACCGGACTGGAATTCGCCTTCCGCGAGGCCGCGCCGGAAATGAAAAGCATGATCATGAGTTTCTGGCTGCTCACGATCGCGTTCGGCAGTCTCTTCGTCGCCCTGCTCACCGCGCTGCTCCCGCACACCGCCGCGCAAACCGACGACGCTTCCATCAGCAGCGGCCGCTTCATGCTCTACGCCGTGATGATGTTTGGCGTCACGATTCTTTTCAGCCTCATAGCCGCGACCTATCATTATCGCGATAAAGCGGCGGCGATGGGAAAATGAACCGCAAGACTGTTGAATAATGAAAGTAGGAAAACAGGAAAGAATATTTTCCTGCCTGCCTGCTTTCATTATTTGAATCTGTTTTACCGCTCGCGCGCCACACGTTATCCTGCGCGCGATGAACATTGCTTTCACCAAATACCACGCGCTCGGCAACGATTACATTGTCATTGATCCAAAAGATTTGCCCATGCCGCTCACGACCGAACAGGTCAAAACGATCTGTCACCGCAACTTCGGCGTCGGCTCGGACGGAATTTTACTTGGGCCGTTGCCTTCAACCACCGCCAAATGCGCGCTCAAGATTTACAATCCCGACGGCAGCATTGCGGAAAAAAGCGGTAACGGCCTGCGCATTTTTTCGCGTTATCTTTGGGACACAAAATTTGTCGGCAACGAGGAATTTGCAATTCAAACCGACGGCGGAATTGTCCGCTCGACCGTTTTTGAAAACGGCACAATGGTGCGCGTCGAAATGGGCAAAGTCAGTTTTGACAGCGAGAAAATTCCCGTCACCGGCGCGAAACGCGAGGTCATCAACGAAACAATTTCCGTCGGCGGCCGCGAATTTGTTTTCTGCGCCGCGACGATTGGCAATCCGCACTGCGTTTTGCCGCTGCCCGAAATCAGCGCCAAACTCGCGCATGAATTCGGACCGTTGCTGGAAGTGCATTCCAATTTTCCGCGCAAGACCAATGTGCAGTTTCTGAAAGTGCTCGACCGCGCGAACATCCAGATTGAGATTTGGGAGCGCGGCGCGGGCTACACGTTGGCGAGCGGCAGCAGCAGCAGCGCGGCGGCGGCGGTCGCGCACAAGCTCGGCTTGGTTGACAAAAAGATTTCTGTGCATTGTCCCGGCGGCATCATCAAAATTGAGATCCGCGACGGCTTTGATATTTTGATGACCGGCAACGTGACGCGCGTGGCCGAAGGCGTCATCAGTCCGGAGATGTTTGGCTGACTGCCACGCCCGCCGCCATTCGCACAGAAGCTGCGACGAAGTGATAGCCTACGATTTTTGCCGGTTTCAAAATGCCGACATTTTCCGGGCTGATAGTTCTCGACAAAATGGAAAGGCATAAATAGCGTCGTTTTCATGAAAACTCGATACATTCTATTTGGCTTGATTATCTTTTCTATGGCGGCTTTTGCGAGAGTGGTCAAGATTGGGAACGTAGTCGTTTGGCCAAGTTATGATTATTCGAAGCCGTCGGGTGTTCTGCTGCCAGTCGCATATGAGCAAGCGACAGCGGCTCTTGGCCAAGCCACAAACCAGTATCATTGCATCAGCGCAACCGTGAGTAATTGGAATTTTAAGGATGGTGAGTGGGATTTTAATTTTGAGGCGCAGTCCCAAACAAACGGAGCATCACCAATTAGAATTATAGCCGTATCTTTTAACGGCACAGTTGCGACAAATGTTAGTCCTGTGTTGTGACGAAAACTCTACGCCTAACAGCTTAATAGCTGCAAAACCTTCACACCACCGGCAGCGGCGTGAACTGCCGCCCAAGGATGGGCGCGCTCGGCGTCTTCAGCCAGTTCTCCAGCACGCCAGCATAGACGCTGCGGAAATCCACGTTGTATTTGATGTCGCCCTGAAACAAATCCTCCGGCGCGAGGCCCGGATAATGACCGAGCAAGCCGGCCTTCACTTTGTCGCCGACGATGAACATCGGGGCGGCGGCTCCGTGGTCGGTTCCGCCATTCGCATTTTCGGAGACGCGCCGGCCAAATTCGCTGAAGGTCATCACGAGCACGCGCGACATATTGCCCTGCGCCTTGAGGTCGTCGGTGAACGCCTTGACGGAATCCCCAAGGTCACCGAGCAATCGTTGCTGCGAGTTGACCTGATTCGTGTGCGTGTCGTAGCCGCCCTGCGAGACGTAATAAATGCGCGTGGGCAAGCCGCCGCCGATGAGCTTGGCGACGAGCTTGAGGGAACCGCCGAGTTGCGAGCCGGGGTAAACAGCCTGATTTTGTACGCGCGCGGCGATGGCGCGGACTTCGTCGGAGCTGTGCTGCGCGTCGAGCGCGGTGCGGGTGATGAAATCCACCGCGCGCCCGCCGGTCATCGGCATTCCCGCCGGCAGCATGGCGATGCTGCCGCCGGAATTGTCGTCGGGAGTCATGCTCGGCCCTCCGTCCGGCAGCGGACTAGACATCTCCAGTTCGTTCAATTTTTTATACGATTCCTCGGTGGCCGTGCCGTTGGCCATGAAGCGGTAATTCTGCGGGTTGTTGAAAACAATGCCCTTGGGCTGCGCCGCAAAAAATGATTCCGGCAACTGGTTGCCAATCACCACGCCCACGGCGGGATCGGCCCCGGGACAGGCGTTGTCAAAGTAACGGCCAACCCAGCCGTATTTCTCGACGCGATCCGAATCGCTCGCGGTCTGCCAAATTTCCGTGGAGCGGAAATGCGAGCGGTTGGGGTTCGGATAGCCGACGCCTTGGATAATGGAAAGCTGGCCGCCGTCGTAAAGTTCCTTGAAACCCTTCATCGCGCCGTGCAGGCCGATGGAATCGTCGATCTTCAAAACATCCTCCGCCTTCAAGCCGATTTTTGGACGTGCATTGTGGTAAAAATCATTGGCGTAGGGGACGACGGTGTTGAGGCCGTCGTTGCCGCCGGCCATCTGCAGCACGACCAGAATCGGGGCGTCCTTGCCGGTGACAATCTGTGTGGCGGAATCCGCCGCCTCGGCCTGGAGCGCGGAAAAAGTGTCGGCCAGAAATGCCGGTACGGTCCACGCCAGCGAACTGCCCAGAACGGTGCGGCGGAGAAACTCGCGCCGCGTCTGCAAGGTGATTTCATTTTTCATACGTCAGGTGACTTGGTATTCCGGCGTGGACATCATCAGCCGGATGGTGGTGATGATGTCGGCGTCGGACAATTGGGTTTTGGAATCGAGAAATTCGCGCAGGGTCTGTTCCTGCTCGCTGTTGAGTGTGGCCTGGAACAGACGGTGTTCCAGCGCGGCCACGATCGTCGGCTTGCTGGCGCGCTGTTCGGGCGTAAGGATTTTTTCCACGTCCACGCCGCCCATGCGGACGCGCTGAAAAATTTTCATCGCCTTTTCGCCGCCCGCGCCGCCCTCTTTGCGTGCGAAATCACCCGCCGTCAGTGGCGGTAACTGTCCCTCAACGAGCGCCTGCGCGTCGTTATAGCGGGCGAGCAAGGTGTTCGTGGTGATCCAGGTGACGCCGCCGTCCCAGCCCTTGACGTTCGGCGGCGCGAAAAGATCCTGTCCCAACTGGCGCAACATGCCATAGCTCACCAGGGTCGGCGGCAAGTCGCATTCGAGGACGCGCACGCTGTTGATGAGCCATTGCACGGGGCTTTTGACCTGATTGCGGACGATGTCCGGCGAATAAAATTCCTCGCTGCGGAACATCACGCGCAGGAACGGCTTGAAATTGTTGCCGCCCGCGCGGAAAACCCCGGCCAGCGCTTCATTCAATTCCGGCGACGGCTCCTGCCCGGCAAAATAATTCCAGATTTTCGACGTGATAAATCTCGCCGCCTGCGGCTGCTCCACGATCAGGGCGATAAAATCGTCGCCGTCAAAATTTCCCGTCCGCCCGAAAATCGTCTTGTCGCCGTTGTCGTGGAAGAACGGGCGGTAGATGTATTTCTGCCCGAGCGGTTCCAGCGACCAACCGGTCAGCGCACGCGCCGCCTCGGTGATGTCGTGTTCGGTGTAATGTCCTTCGCCAAGCGAGAACAGTTCCATGACCTCGCGCGCGAAATTTTCATTCGGGTGATCTTTTCGGCTCTGCGCCTGATCGAGCCAGACAAGCATGGCCGGGTCTTTGCCTGCGTCGGCGAGCAACTCCTGCCAGTTGCCAGTGGCGAGCCGGCGGAACAATTCATTCTGCCGCCACATATAGTAAGGATTGCGCACCTTCTCGAAGCTCGTGGCGAAATGCCCGTGCCAGAACAAAACCATTTTTTCCTGAAACGGCCGCGGCCCGCGTGCCATGCGTTGCAGCCACCAGCCGCGCAATTCCTGCATCCGGCGCTGGATGAGCTGCTGTTGTTGCTGCTGGATTTTCTTTTTGTCCTCCGGCGTGGCGGCGTTCTTGACGGCTTCGCGAAATTGGCGGAGTTCCTCGGGGTTCGGCTTGGCCCAATCGGGATCGGTGGTGGCGTCGTGGATGTATTCGTAGTCCAGCAGATGCGACACGGCCTGATCCGGACCAAGGTCGGCCAGCTTTTCAATCTCATCGGGCGCGCCGCCAAAACCGGCACGGTTCAGGAGGTGCGCCGCCGCCGCATAATTCCATTGGTCAGATGAAAGCGCCTTAAGCATACCCCTTCCCAGACGGATGAAGTGCCGCCTAGGTTTCAAGAGGTTGGCAGGCCGGTCGCCGGTGAAAACCCGCGCAATTTGTTTTATTCCGTGAACGGTTTGGGTTACTGTAGGTCTAATTGTGATCGCAAAAACCATCATGCATCGAGCAAGAAATTTTTCCCTGACGTTATTGATTCCCGCCGTCGCACTGGCGGTCTGGGTTGGCTGCCAGACCAGCCGCTCCAGCGTGCCCGACCTGCCGACGCTGCCGGCCTCGAGCCTGAAACCCGGCCCGAACGACCCGCGCATCGCCCATGTCGCGGCGGCGTTGCTGGAGAATTATCACTATTCGCAGCAGCCGCTGGATCAGGAACTTTCGAAGAAGTTCTTTGACGGCTACGTTGATTCGCTTGATCCGCGCCATGAGAATTTTCTGCAAAGCGACCTAGCGGAGTTTGACGTTTACCGGACGAACCTCGACCGGCTGACGCTGGAACAGGGCACGTCGGATTTGACGCCGGCCTTCGCGATTTACGACCGTTATGCCGAGCGCATCCAGCAACACGACGCGTATGTGATGGATTTGCTGGCGCATGATAAATTCAAATTCAACTCCGACGAAAAAATCGCCCTCGACCGGCGACACGCGCCGTTTCCGAAAGATCTGACCGAGGCGGAAGCGCTCTGGCGGCAGCGGCTGCGCTACGAGTATCTGCAGGAAAAATTGTCGCGCGAAATCATCCTGACCAATGAAGATTTTGTCATCAAGCTGCCGACGAACGCGGCCACGGAAATCTCCGCCACGTTGGAACGCCATTACCGCTGGAATCTGGAAATGACCACGAACTGGGACAGCGACGGCGTGCTACAAGCGTATCTTAACGGACTCTGCCACGCCTACGATCCGCACTCGGATTATTTCANNCGGAGGATGACGGCTATTGCACCATCCGCTCGCTCGTGCCTGGCGGTCCGGCGGCGAAAAGCAAACAGGTGTTTGAAAACGACCGTATCGTCGCCGTCGCCCAGGGCAACCAGCCGCCGGTGGACGTGGTGGATATGGATTTGGAAAAGGTTGTCCAGCAAATCCGCGGGCCGAAAAACACGGAAGTGCGCCTGACCATCAGCCCCGCCTCCGACCGCAGCGCGCGCAAGGTGGTCGCATTCGTGCGGGATGAAATCAAACTGGAAGATTCAGAAGCCAAGGCAAAATTAATCGAGTTCCCGAACGGCAAACGCATTGGCGTCATTGACTTGCCGTCTTTTTATGCACCGCTTCCAGATTCACCGGGCAGTTCTGGAGATTCGTATTG
>PLHK01000006.1 GCA_003139955.1 Limisphaerales bacterium | reverse complement strand
TCCGCAGCGTCAAAATCTCGGCGATAAGCCAACAGCCTTCGAGTTTGATTGACGTTGATTTCGGCAGTGGCGGCGCGCGCGGCTACAGTTTGAAAATCGGAATTGCGGCGATCGGTCAGTCGGATAATGATTTTTGGAATTTTTATGATCGCGATACTTCTCCAACGCCAAACAGTTGGCGGCAATCGGGCGAATTGGCCAATCTAAAACTGGCCGATGGTGAGGAGACAACGGTGGGCATGAGCGTGTCCGATGCGCCGGGGGCGTGGGGCAATGACTCCAGCGATCCGATGTACAAGACCTACGATTATCCATTGGATGGTGGAAACAATGTCGTCACGTTCAATAATCTGCCTGCGGGTCAGTATGACGTACTGGCGTATTCTCCCGATGGCAACTATGAAGTCACGGTTGGCGGAACCAGCTACGGTATCAAGACGACGCAAGATTCACCTGTCAGCAATATGCCGGTATGGGCGGAAGGAGTCCAATACGCGCGCTTTCGGGAAGTGACGGTGGCGGAGGGACAGTCGTTGGTTCTCACGGTACGCAAAGGTGTCGGCAACTACGCGATTCTTTCCGGCGTGCAAATCCTTTCGGATTCTGAAATTCAGGGGAACAATGAAGCGGGCAAACCAAACACGTCTGCGACTCCAGTTTTGCCTTCGGCAGGGAAGACTAACGTCCAAACTCCGATTGCATCTACGAACGAAACTGGCTTCCGCCTGACCATCGAACTGCGGGACGGCTCGCGCGTGGCCGGGAAAAGTCTGGAGGACACTCTGCGCTTCCATTCGGCATCCCTCGGCGACATGAAACTGTCGGTGAGTGGCATCCGTTCCATTGTGATGGCGGATGACGGCGTGACGGCGAAGGTGACGACGACGAGCGGCGATTCGCTAGACGTGCAGTTTGTCACCCCGGCCTTGCACGTGGAAACCGGCTTCGGCAAAACCGAGCTGCCGGTGAAATTGATCCGCAGCGTCAAAATCTCGGCGGCGACAAATCCGGGACAACTGCCTCCGGGTCTGGTGTCACTATGGTCGGGCGAAGGCAATGGAAGGGATTCGATCGGTGGGAATGACGGAATTCTGATGCCGGGGGTGAATTTTGAGACCGGCGTGGTCGGGCAAGCTTTTCATTTTAATGGCAACGACAACAGTTATGTGAAAATCCCCGATTCGCCTTCGCTAGACAGCCTTGCCGCCAGCATCACGATTGTGGCGTGGATCAAAGTAAACCAGTTCAACCCATTCCCTGATTGGAACGGGATCGTGACCAAGGGCAATTCATCGTGGCGGTTGTCCCGTTATGGCGGCACTTCCGCCATCGGATTCAGCACGACTGGTTTGAGCGACGTGGATTTACCAGGTAACAAAAACATTAACGACGGACAATGGCATCATGTGGCGGCGGTGTACGATGGCAAGAATAAATACATTTATGTGGATGGCGCATTGGACGCGTCGGTTCCGGCAACGGGTTCGATTGCGCAGAATAATTTTCCAGTGGGCATCGGGGAAAACGCAGAGGCACTGGGACACCTTTGGAATGGCTCAATTGACGAGGTTGCAATCTACAACCGCGCACTGACGGCGGATGAAATCCAGACCATTTACAATGCTGTTAAACCTGGCAATACGACGCCGTAGCCAGTCAAACCGCCGGGTTCCACCAACGCCTTCGCCCCGCGACGGCGGCCAAGGATGAAGGCGGGAGGCTTGGCTCAATTCTGGCGGTGCAAGCATAATAACCGGTCTTTTCCATAAAGTTCATTTCCTCTGTTGGTGATGGCTGCCTTGTCTCAAAGCCGGTCGGATCTTTTGTGGCCATGTCGGCATCATCGCTCGTCGTGGCGCAACCAGAGAGCAGGCCAATGCCGGTGGCCACCAGCGCGCTCAGCAAGAATGACCGCATATTTTTCAGGGCGTGACGGATGCCGTAATGCCGGGCGGATGGACTAAATGCCGCATATCGTCAAAATAATGCCGGTTACAAATCCCAGCTGCGCCAAAATGAAATATCGGGACAATGCCAAGGCTCTGGCATCGCTCCTGGCACGGGCAAAATCGCGGCACTGCTGCCAGTCAGCCCAGGCACTCAATCCCCAGGACGCGCCAGTAATGACAACGCCGCCATGACGGGAAAGATACGGCCTGATGCCGCCGAGCCAAACTCCGAGGCCGGCGAAGAACGATGACATAAATATAAAACAGCCAATCATGCGAATCCGCCTAACTTGGAAAGCTGAACAGACGCCGACCTAGGACGTGAATCGCGACAGTGGTTCGCTCCGGCGACTCGTCAGGCATTATAGTCATCTGGCATCCTCATCAATATCCAATCGGCGGCGTGCCATCAACGGGCTGAACGGGGAATCCGGTGAATGAGCAAACTCCCGTACGCCGCCCTCATCCGTGCCGGCCAACTCGACTCGCATCAAAGAAACGTCTGGGCGCTTGTTGTCGTTGAAATAATCCACGCACTCAACCTTGGAGGCAGCCGACAACTCATCAACATACAACTTGTCCTTGTGCTTCCAATGCACATGAAACTTGAACATCTCTCGTTCCATAAATGCGAATGATGCCTAACGTAAAAAGAAGGCATGTTGAAGAAG
>PLHK01000174.1 GCA_003139955.1 Limisphaerales bacterium | reverse complement strand
AAACAAATAATTTGCCGCTGCTGCTGCCGTGGGCGATTGCGCTGCTGCCGTCGTTGAAAATGATTTTGCGCCGTCCGCTGGCGACGTTGCTGATTTGTGTGCTGGCCGCAGGCGGTTCGGGATTGCCGACGATTTATTTCAACCTGAAAATGTCCGGCGATTGGTCAGGCGCGCGGCTGACGGGTGGCGCGGAGCAACACGCGGTGGTGTATCGCACGGCGGCGAACGCGGTTTCCCTGACGCTGCAAAATATCGTGCCGCCCATTTTTCCGATGGCGGACAAATGGAATCGCACGGTTAAAAGCCATCTGCCGCCCGTGCTGGCCGCGAAATTGGAATCACTGATCGAAGCGCCCGGCTGCTGGTTTCCGCTCGGGCAGATGCAGACGGAGGAAAATGCCGGGCTGGGTTTCGGGCTGACCATCTTATTCGGCATCAGCGTGCTGGCGGTGGCGGTGCGGCGCGGAAAAATTTTGCCGACCACAGAATTTTCCTGGCTGGTGGCGTTGCGCTGGGCGTCCGCGCTGGCGTTTCTAGCGCTGCTGACGCAGTCGAACATCACCGCCATCGGCCGGCTGTTCGCCGCGTATTATCTGCTGCCGCTCACCATTTTTCTGGCCGCCGCCGGCCACGAAACGCTGGTGCGCCGGTGCTGGTGGCGCAGTCTGGCCGCTTTGGTTTTCATTCTTGCTGCGGGCTTGCTGGTGGTTTCACCGGCACGGCCATTGTTTCCGAGGGATTTTATGCTGCAAAAAATTCAAACGCAGGAAGCGGCGCATCCGCAGCTTATGCGCATTGAGGATGTCTATGCCATTTATCGCGACCGGAATACCGCCTTTGCGCCGGTGCTGGCCGCTTTGCCGGCGGATACCGCCGCGGTCGGTTACGCCGCCTACGATAAACCGGAAACGTCGTTGTGGCAGCCGTTTGGCACCCGCCGTGTCATTCATGTTTGTCCCGGTGACCGGCCAGCGGACTTGAAGGCGCAGGGCGTTCGTTATATTTTGCTGAATCCCGACGGATTTGAGTCATTTTTTAGATGCCCGCTCGCGCAATGGCTGATTCAAATGGATGCCGAAATGGTGCAAACCATTTCCCTGCGTCTGCGCGCAGCCGAACCGGCGCAGGACTGGTGTCTGGTGCGATTGCGTTAAAACCCATCTCGCCAAGCGCATCCCGAACTGTATAAGCTATCGCCAACATGAGCCAACCGGTCGAACTTACAATTCTCATGCCCTGCCTCAACGAGGCGGAGACGATTGCGCGCTGCATTGAAAAGGCGAAGCGCGGCATCGAACGTGCCGGCGTCGCGGGCGAAATCCTCATCGCCGACAATGGCAGCACTGACGGCTCGCAGACCATCGCCGAAAAACTCGGCGCACGCGTCGTGGCCGTGAAGGAAAAAGGCTACGGCAACGCGTTGCGCGGCGGCATCGCGGCCGCGCGCGGCGAATGGATCCTCATGGGTGACGCCGATGACAGCTACGATTTCGCCGAGGCTGATCGCTTCGTGGAAAAATTCAAGAACGGCGACGAATTGATCATGGGCTGCCGGCTACCCTCCGGCGGCGGCACCATCCTGCCCGGCGCGATGCCCTGGAAAAATCGCTGGATCGGCAATCCCGTGCTCACGACCATCGGGCGCGTGTTTTTCAAATGCCCCGCGCATGACTTTCATTCCGGCCTGCGCGGCTTCACCAAGACAGCCTTTTACAAGATGGAATTGCAGACCACGGGCATGGAATTCGCCTCGGAAATGGCTATCAAGGGCACGCTGAAAAATCTGAAGATCTCCGAGGTGCCCGTCACGCTGCACAAGGACGGGCGCTCGCGCCCGCCTCACCTGAAACCGTGGCGCGACGGCTGGCGCCATCTCCGGTTCATGCTCATTTATTCGCCGCGCTGGCTGTTTCTGGTGCCGGGACTTTTGCTGTCCGGGCTGGGAGTTGTCTTTTCCGCCGCGCTGGCGGTGCAGGACGTGAACATCGGCGGCATCCAGTTCAACGTCGGCACGTTGATGATGGCGTGCATGAGCGTCGTCGTCGGCTTCCAACTGGTGGCGTTCGCGTTTTTCACGAAAGTTTTTGCCATCGCCGAAGGCTTGCTGCCGGAAGATCCCAAGCTGTCGCGCGTGTTCAAAACCTTCACGCTGGAAAGAGGCATCGTCGCCGGCTTGCTGATCTTGCTCGCGGGACTTGTGATGTTCGCGCGGGCGTTGTGGCTGTGGAAACAGGCGGACTTCGGCCTGCTGCCGTCCACCGAGGAGAATCTGCGCCGGCTCATCCCGGCGGCTACGCTTATCCTGCTGGGCATCCAGTCCGTCTTCTCGAGTTTCTTCATGAGCGTGCTCGGCCTCAAGACCTTGAAACGCCAGCCGCCGGCAACAAATTGAATCGGTTTAAATTGTCAGTTTGCTGATTTCCAGTGGCCGGCAAACCAAGCCAACCCCGGCGTTCGCCGAAAAATCCGGCGCCGGATTCTGGTGCATCAAACTCACCAGGCTGTCGCTGCGGAAATTCAGCCGCAGCCCGCACAGCTCCGCTGTTTTCAACCCCGCCCAGACGAAGCGCCACGGCAGCGGAATGAATTTAATTTCTTTGTGCTGGCCGCGGGCGATTTCCCGCAGCAGTTCCCTGAACGGCCACGGTTGCGCGTTCGCCGCCGTCAGAATTTTGCCGGAAAATTTCACCCCGCCGTGGGCGCAGCGTTCCACGAACGCGCACAAATCATCCTGATGCACGAGGAACTGGATCTGCGTGCCATCGCCGATGAGCGGGATTCGGGACGACTTCCGCACCTGCGCCGCCAGCTTGCCGAACATTCCACCCGGCCCGTTGCCATACACGAGGCCGAGGCGGATGATCTGCGCGCCGTGGGCGAGCGCGATTTTTTCAATCGCCAGTTTTGCGTGGCCGTAAAGCGAACGGCAGCCGTCGAACGCGCTGATGGTGGAAATGAAAATAATCTTTTCCACGTCCGCCGCCCGCGCGGCCTGAAACAACTTTTCCGTGCCGGCCACGTTCACCGCGTGAATTTCCTTTTTGGTGAGCGGCCGGAAATCATACGCGCAATGCACCAGTGCGGTCACACCCGCGAGTGCTTCCGGCGCAACGTTAGCGCCGAGCTGAAATTCAACCGCATTGCTGCCCGGTTTCGGATGGCGCGTCAACTCGCGGATTTCCCAGCCGAGCGCGGCGAAATAACTTTTGACGGCGGCGCCGACGTAGCCGTTGCTGCCGGTGATGGCGCAAATTTTTTTCATGGTTCGGAAACCGGTTGGTCGGCCGTGTGCCAGCCGATGCGATGCGCATTGGCCATCACGGAAAAGGTGATTTGCGTCGCGGGAATGTCCGGCAGCACGGACGCGTCCACAATGTGAATGCGCCGCCAGCCGCGCAGCCGGCCCAGCGTGTCCGTTTCCAATTCGCCCGGATTGGCGCGCATGGGAAACGAGCTGCCGTTGTGGAAACCGCGTCCGGGTTCCGCCACCTGCAACATCGGCGCAAGCGGCCACGCACCGAACTGATGTCCATGCCGCATGAGCTTGCGCAGCACACGGCGGATGGCCGGGCGCACTTCGGGATTCAGTTCCGCCGACAATTGCAGCCGGTCGGGATTTCCCTTTTTAAGCGTGACCGCAATCTGCGACGAATGGTCGGAGTGCAGATAGCCCTGCACGATTAGCAGGCGTTTTTCCAGCCCGCGCGCGAGCGGCTCCAGCATTTTCGCCAGCGGGCCGAACGATTGCCGCACCGCCTGCCCGACAAGGTCGTTGTAGCTGTAAATTTGCAGATGCACCGAGCGCGGCGTGACGCGTTCGTCAAAAATTTCCACGAACAACTGGCTTAATGTGTGCAATGCCTCGCGCGTCACCTCACCGCCGCTCCGCGTGAGCAGCAGCGGAAACAAATAATACTGGCTGTCCTTCAACCGCACCGGCCGGTCGTAAAGGCCGAGCGATTGCAGAACAATCTTCGCCGTGGCCACCACGCCGGCACCGAGATAGACACGATCGGCGGAAAATTCCAGCGGTGTGCGGCTCATGCGGTCATAGCCGGTGATCACGGTGCGGTCGCCGGTTTCTCGCAGGCTGGTGACGATGACATCGGGACGGTAGGTGAAGTTCGGATTATTCTGAAGCTCGCGGAGCGTCTGCTCGGAGTTATAGATGAAACCGTAAGGACAGCCATACATGCACAGGCCGCAATAGACGCAGCCGTCCGCACCAGCCTTTACGGCAACCCGCGACTGTCCGAAATGGATTCCCGCCGTGCGAAGCGGTGCGCGGTATTTTTCGAGCCGCGCCCGCAAAATTTTCGCCTGCTCACTCAAGTTTAGCGCGGACGGATTTTCCGCGTGGAGCGGAAAGATTTTTTCCAAATCATCATGCGCGCCGGCCAGCCCGGTCAGCTTGGCGACGGCCAGATAATGTTCCTTCAAATCGCTGCTGCGCACCGGCCAGTTGGCGGTGTCGGTTTCCGAATACGGCATCATCGCCGCGCCCCAAACCGCGCTGAAACCGCCGCGCCCCAGGGACGGACGGAGCGCGACGCCGCGATAATCCGCCGGCAGGTGCGCGTCCGTTTCGCGGTAGGGATAATCCGAACCGTAGGCGAGCTTGAGCGGAATGCCCTTGGCACCGGCGTTCATGCCGGCCTTGAAATCTTTCAGTTGCGCGGCACTCCAATTTTGCGGCGGCTGCGCGCCCATCTGGGCGGCAAGTTCGGCGCGGGATTTTTCCGGCGCCAATCCGCCGTCGAGCAGCACCACGCGGGCGCCGCCTTGCAACAGGGCTTGTGCGCACGCCACGCCAGCCGGGCCGGAGCCGATGACATAGTGGGGCAGATTTATTTCGCGGGCGTCAGTCATCCGTGCATTGAATACGGGCGGAATCATCCGCCAAGCGGCGTTAGCTGCCAATCTTTTCTTGCAAGCTTTGCGCGGCGACGGCGTGATTTGCGCTCTAAACATTAGACTTTAATTCACCTTGGCAGTTGCTAAATTTTTTTATGTCCGCAGAAAAACCAACCGTCCGACCGCTGCCGCTGGCGTTGCGGCTCGCTGGCTGTTGGCTGCTCTGGTCGGCGTGGTGTTCGCTGTCCGGTTGGAGTTTGTCGGCGGTCAGCCAGCTTTCCGGCTGGGGTCACCTCGCGCTGCTGCCGACATTGCTGGCGGCAATTTATTTCTGGCTCAAGGCCACGGCTTCAGCGCGAAATGACTCTTCCAACTTCATCAAGTGGCGGCGGCGTTTACACCGGCCGCTGCCGTTGATTTATTTGCTCATCGTCGGTTTGTCGCTGCTGGCCGCGCTGGTGAATGACAATCCTTGGAGCTTTGACGCCGCGAGCTACCGGCTGCCGCGCATCCTCTGCTGGGGCGCGGCGCACCATTGGTATTGGATCGGCACGGTGGATCACCGGCTGGATTTCAGCAGTGCCGGTTTTGAGTGGCAGATGCTGCCGCTGATCGAACTGACGCGGAGCGACCGATTTATTTTCCTGCTGAACTGGCTCCCCTTTTTGCTGCTGCCATCGCTGGTGTTCCTCGCCTTTCGCGCCCTCGGCGTCAACGGCCGCAGCGCGCGTCGCTGGATGTGGCTCCTGCCGTCGGGCTATTGCTTTGCGCTCCAATGCAGCGGCCTGCAAAATGACGGCTACGCGGTTAACTATCTGCTCGCGGCCATCGCCTTCGCCGCCGTTTCATTTCATTCGCGCCGGACTAGCGGACTTTGGTTTGCGCTGCTCGCTGCGGCCTTGCTGACCGGCGCGAAGGTTTCTAACCTGCCGCTGTTGTTGCCGCTCGGCGTGCTGCTGCTGCCGGTGCTGGCGCGAGTGAAATGGTTCAACTGGAAAATTATTTTTGTGCTTTTGCTGGCCGCCGGGAGTTCGTTTTTGCCGATGGCATTTTTATCCTGGGAGCACACGGGCGACTGGATGGGTGACCCGGTTGATCAGTGGGGCAATAAAACCCACGGCGCGGCCGGGGCGGCAACCGCCAATTTGATTCTGTTTGCCAAGGACGCCGTGCAGCCCCCGTATTTTCCCGGCAGCCAGCGCGTCAACGACCTGCTGGCCGGCTTCAACCACAGCGCGTTCGTTCACCGGCTCGGTCAGGCACATTTGGAATTCACCGGCGTTCGTTTTGGAGAAATGGCCTACGAAGGTCCGGCCGGTCTCGGCTTTGGTCTTGCGATTTATATCGCCCTGCTTTTTGCGGGACTGTTTTTTGTAAAAATAAGTTTTCCAACTGCGGCCGGTGAATCGCTGCCAGCGGCGTGGCGGCTCGTGCCATGGCTCGCGTGGCTGGCGTTTGCGGTGTATCTCGCCAAACTCGGTTCTGACCATTCACCGCGCATCGCGGCGGCGTATTATCCGCTGCTGCTCGTCGCCCTGCTCCGGTGTCCCAAAGTTGCATCGCTCGAGCGCAGAAAATTTTTCGGAGTGCTCGCCGGAATTGCCGCCGTCATGGTGATCCCCGTGATTATTTTAACTCCAACGCGACCGTTGTTTCCGGCGCAAACTTTCGCGCGCATTACCGGCAGCCCCGCGCTCGCCAAGGTTGCCGAGCAATACCACTTTTGGGCCAGCCTGCGCGATGATCTTTCACCTCTGCGCGACCAAATGCCACCAGACGCCACGCGCTTGGGCTACGCCGCCGGTTTTCATGACACTGCCTACGGCCTCTGGAAACCCTTTGGCAGCCGCGTGATTGTGGATCTCGGCCTACCGCTGGCCAGCGGAAATCTGCCGCCGCCGGATCTGCAATACGCCGTCGTCACGGAACGCGGCATCCGAGAGCGTTATCAGTTTGACCTTAAAACCTGGCTCGACCGCACCGGCGGCGAAATTATTTTCACCTACCCGCGCAACGTAATGCTTGACGCGCACTCGCCGCCCAAATACGAATCTTGGTATCTTGTGAAATTGAACCCGGCTCAAAAAAAATAATTATGTCCGAAGCCAAACCTTCCATCGCCGTGGTCATTCCGTGTTATCAGGAAGCGCTGACCATCGGCAAGGTCATCGCCGATTTCCGGCGCGAACTGCCCGATGCAAAAATTTATGTCTATGACAACAACTGCACCGACGGCACGGCGGAAATTGCCATCAAGGCCGGCGCCACAGTCCGCCGCGAAAAACGCCAAGGCAAAGGCTACGTCGTCGCCACCATGTTCGAACAAATTCAGGAAGACCTGCTCGTGATGGTGGACGGCGATGACACTTACGAAGCCAGCCATGTCCACAAAATGCTGGAGCCCATTTTGCGCGGCGACGCGGACATGACCGTCGCCACACGTCTGACTGATCACAGCGAAAAATCGTTTCGCCCACTCCACGTCGCTGGCAACCGGATGGTATGCGGCATCATCAACCGGATGTTCAAATCACACGTCTCCGACATTTTTTCCGGCTACCGCGCATTCACCCGCGAATCTGCGCGGCAGATTCCCGTCACGACCAAAGGTTTTGACGTGGAGACGGAACTCACCTTGCAGGCACTTTATCGCGGCCAAGTCATTCGGGAAATGCCCGTGCCCTATCGCGCGCGACCCGAAGGTAGCTTTTCAAAATTAAATACGTTTAGCGACGGCTTCCGTGTGTTACTGCGATTGTTTCTCATCGTCAAATCCTACAAGCCGCTGACATTTTTCGGCAGCATCGCCATCGTCCTATTTTTACTGGGGATTGCGGCCGGCTCGCTGCCAGTTTATGACTTCGTTACCGATCCGAACCATTTTGTTCATCGCGTGCCGAGCGCGATTCTGGCCGCCGCGTTGGTCATGCTATCGTTTTTCTCGCTCGGCCTCGGCCTGATCCTGAACAGCATGAACCTTCGCCTGCTCGAACTCGAACAACTCATCGCCAAACGCTAAACATGGACGCCGGTGAAATCAAAAAATTGTTGTTGTCGAACGACCCGGAATTTTGGTCTTGTCTCAAAACACTGACCGGATCCGCGCGCGACTTCGAAGAATTATTTCTGCTCTCTTCGCTCCGCAAAAAGGCGCACGCGCGCAAATTGGAAAATCCTAACGTGACGGCAAAAAAAATCCGTCTGGCCATTGTCGGCGGCTACAGCCTGTATCCGCTGCACGAACTCATCGAACATCTCTGCGAAGTGGACGGCTTACCGGTTGAGTTGTGGCAAGGCGATTACGATAATTACATTTCCGAAATCATGGACGACGACAGCGAGCTTTACACCTTCACACCGCACGTCGTTTTTATTCTGCCCGCCGAACGCCGCTGCACTTACACCGGCCATTTGACCGACCCGCGGGAATTGCAACAAGCCGAGGCGCAACGCGCTGTGGATGGCGTGCTCGACCTCGCTCGCAAGGTGAATGAAAAAACACGCGCCGAAGTCATCACCACCAATTTCATGCTGCCCGCGCGCCACGACCTTGGCGCATTCCGTTCGCGCACGCTTGGCTCGGACTGGTCGTTTCGCAAATGGGTCAATCTCGAACTCGGCTTAAATGCCCCGTCATTCCTGAACATTTGCGATTGGGAATTTCTGGCGAACCGCCTTGGCGGCATCGCCGCGCGTGACGAGCGTTCATGGTTCGAGAGCAAGCAGCCGTGTTCATCCGCGCTGCTCGTCGAGTTGGCGCGCGAGGCCGCCAATCTCATCGCCGCGCTCAAACGCGCGCCGAAAAAAGTTCTGGTACTCGACTTGGACAACACGCTCTGGGGCGGCGTATTGGCGGACGATGGTTTGGAGGGCATCGAACTTGGCGACACTTCGCCGCGCGGCGAGGCGTTCAAGGCGTTTCAAAAATACATCGCCTCGCTCAAGCAGCGCGGCGTGCTGCTCGCCGTCTGCAGCAAAAATGACCTGGCCAAGGCGCAGGAGCCGTTTCAAAAACATCCCGAAATGGTTTTGCGTTTGGACGACATCGTTTCATTCAAGGCGAACTGGGAGCCGAAGTCGGAAAACATCCGCGCGATGGCACCGGAATTAAATTTGGGCTTGGACAGTTTTGTCTTTGTGGACGACAACCCGGCAGAGATCGAAATCGTCCGGCAGTTCGCGCCGGAAGTGACGACGATTCTGCTCGGCCCCGACCCGTCGGATTACGTCACACAACTCGCCGACTGCCGCTTGTTTGAGCCGCGCAACATCACCGCCGAGGATGCCGAGCGCACGAACCAGTATCGCTCCGATGCGCAACGCAAGGCGCTCGAAGCGACCGTGACGGACATGGCGTCGTATCTCGAATCGTTGGAGATGGAATCCGTGATGAGTGAGTTTGTGCCGGTGGATGTCCCGCGACTCTCGCAGCTCATCAACAAAAGCAACCAGTTCAATTTGACGACGCACCGCCGCAGCGAAGCAGAAGTCATCGCGGTGATGAATGATAAAAATTTCGCCGGCTTCAGCGTGCGGCTGAAAGACCGTTTCGGCGACCATGGTCTAATTTCCATCATCATCGGCGAAAAAGTGGGCGACACGATGAAGATTGACACCTGGCTGATGAGCTGTCGCGTGTTGAAACGCGGCGTGGAGAAAGAAGTTTTGAACGAGCTGGCGCGGCTGGCGAAATTGAAAAACTGCACGCGACTCGAAGGCGTTTATCTGCCGACATCAAAGAACGAGATGGTGCGTGATTTTTACGGCAAGATGGGTTTCACTTTGACCGCTGAATCGGAAACAAAACGGGAATTTGAATTGAAGCTGGAAAATTTCCAGCCAGCCACTACAAAAATAAAAATTGTCCGCCGCGCCTATGAACCAAGCTGAAGTCATCGCCAAATTGCAGACCATTTTCGACACCGTATTTCTGGAGCCGGTCGTGCTCACGCCCGCCATCAGCGCCAAGGACGTGCCGGAATGGGATTCGCTCACGCACATCTCGCTGATGGTCTCGGTCGAAAAAGCATTCGGCGTGCGTTTCCGCGTCGGCGAAGTCGAGAACTCAAAGAACATTGGCGAGTTTGCGGACTTGATCATCAAGCGCAAACTGGAGCCGTGATCAGCCGGTGGCTTTCCTCGACTTTGCGGCGATTTCAACTAGACTGTTCGCGTGAGTTTTGTCGTTGAATTTAATTCCCTGCCGCTGGCTGCGCTCGTCAAAAAATCCCTCGCCACCAGCGCGTCCGCCGCGCGCGAGGCCGCCGCAAAAGACAAGTTTTCCCTCGCCGATTTTGCCGCGCTGATCTCGCCCGCTGCGGCGGAAAATCTCGAAGCGCTCGGCCAGCGCGCGCATACGCTGACGCAGCAGCGCTTCGGCAAAACCATCCGGCTCTTTGCGCCGCTGTATCTTTCCAACGAGTGCGTGAACAACTGCGCCTACTGCGGTTTCTCGCGCGACAATCCGATTCTGCGCGTCACGCTTTCCATCGCAGAAGTGTTGCGCGAGGCGCAGGCATTAAAAGCGCAGGGCTTCCGCAACGTATTGCTCGTCGCCGGCGAACATCCTAAATTTGTCTCGAACAATTATCTGCGCGACTGCATCGCCGCGCTGCACGCGGACTGGCCAAGCGTTTCACTTGAAGTCGGGCCGATGGAAACGAAGGAGTATCTGCCACTCGTCGCGGCGGGCGCGGACGGCCTCGTCGTGTATCAGGAAACTTACGACCGCGACGTTTACACGCAGATGCACACGGCCGGACCGAAACGGAATTTCGACTGGCGGCTCGAAACGCCCGAACGCGCTTACGCGGCCGGATTCCGCCGGCTCGGCATCGCGCCGCTTTACGGACTGGCCGACTGGCGGTACGAAGCGTTGAGCTTGGCGGCGCACGCAGATTATTTGTTGCGCCATTGTTGGAAAGCCGCCGTGACGATTTCACTGCCGCGCTTGCGGCCATGCGCGGGCGAGTTCGAGCCGCTCACGCACATGAGCGACCGCGAACTGGCGCAGCTCATCTGCGCGTTCCGCCTCATGTTTCCCGATGTCGGCATCGTGCTTTCGACACGCGAAGAGCCGAAGTTGCGCGACGGTTTGATTCCGTTGGGCATAACGATGATGAGCGCCGGCGCGCGCACGGAGCCGGGCGGTTACACCGGCGCGGGCAAAGAAAAAATTCATCACACCGAACGCGGCCTCATCAAGGAAATCGCGGCGGGCGCGAGCGAATGGGCGCCGCAGCCAAACCGGCCGACGAATGCGACCGGCCAGTTCAACATCGGCGACGAACGCCCGCCGGGTGAAGTGGCGGAATTGATTCGCAAACTGGGTTACGAACCGGTGTGGAAAGATTGGGACGCGGCGCTAACGGTTTGAACGCAAGGCACGGCGGCCTCACGCAAAAAACGCGGACAAAGGAATATGCGGTTGCCACGTCGAAGATCAAAATACATTGAATCTTTCCCAAGTAAGTTTATTCTTACCGTATGATTGCTAAAGTTTCAGTCAAAGGACAGACCGTCATTCCCGAAGCCATCCGCGAAATGGCGCGGATCAAGGCGGGCGACCAGTTGGATGTCGGCTATTGCGGCGGGCTGATTGTCATGCGTAAACGCCAGTCCCTCACGCCCGCGCGGGTGCGGTCATTGCTGCTGGGAGGCCGTAACCTGCCGGAAATGACGGCGAAGGATGAAGCGGCGGTGGCGGCGGCGGTGCAACGTGTCCGCCGCCGCGTCAAGGCGTGAAAGTTGTTTTCGACACCAATGTCGTTGCCAGCGCCAGTTTTTGGCGCGGTGCGCCGTTTGATTGTCTGGCGGCATGGGCACAAGGCCGGTGCGTAGCCGTGGTCAGTTCCAATCTACTGGCGGAATACCATGAGACCGTTGGCGAACTTCGTCTGGATTATCCCAGCCGCAAATGTGTGGAGTGGGTAGAAGCCTTGACCGAATCCGCCGAACTAGTTTTCCCGATTGAACGTGCATCAGGCGCAACGCCTGATCCTGATGATGAAATGATTTTGGAATGTGCGCTGGCAGCGGAAGCTGATTTCATCGTGAGCGGCGATAAAAAGCATTTGCTCGCGTTGCGGCAATTTCAGGGAATCCCAATTATCAGTCCGGCAGAGTTTTTACGGCGGATCACTGCCGGATGAGTCAAATTATTGAATAAGCGACTAAAGCGTAAATAATCTTCATGCTTTTTCATTTGCCTTCGGGCTATCTAGAATAGCTTTGGCTGCCTTTTCGATAAGTTGGTGGTTTGGGTGTTTAGCTCCCGTCTCGTGTTTCGCCACCGCCATTGCCGCCAAAGAGCGCGAAGCGGCGGGCATCATCGAAGCCAACGCGTCAGCGTGGCTTATCGGGATGAGCAAGGCCGCTACGCTGATTTTCACGCGTTGCGTTATTCGTGGGCGACGACGTTCATGCGAAAACATGGCATCACGGATAATTTTGCGCGGAAGCAAATGCGGCATCAAACGATTCGCCAGACGGATGGCTACACGGATGAATCACAATTTCAGATTTACGATGCGATCAAAAATTTGCCAAGACTGGGAGGCTATACACAAATACGCGCACAGATCTTAGGCCCAGTGGGTCAAAACGTGGCGCAAACTGTCGCAATGGGCGAAGGGATGGAAAGTAAAAAATCGCCTGTAAATGAAAGGGGTTGTCTCGGTCTGACGCACCTAGTCGCAGAAATAAAAATGGAGCGAGCGAAGGGATTTGAACCCTCGACATTCACGTTGGCAACGTGATGCTCTACCAACTGAGCTACGCTCGCGTCCGAAAGTGGGTTGATAATAAGCCAGCCGCCGGGGCTGGCAAGCCTGAATTTGGCGTTATTTGATTGTTTCCCCGAGGGTGGCCCGGATGACTTTCAAGAGGTAGTCGTGCTCCAGCGGCTTTTGAAAAAACGCCACCGCGCCCGTGTTGGTAGCCCGTTGTTTGGCGGCGGGGTCGTCCGTGCCGGTGATGACGATGACCGGGATTTTTTTTACGCTGTCCAGCCGGTGAAACCATTCCATGATGCGAAAGCCGTCCCACGGCACGCCTTCCACGGCCGGCGGAAAACTCAGGTCCAGCAGGATCAAGTCCGGCACCTCTTTCCGGGCGATTGAAACGGCGGCCGAGCCATCCATCGCCGTCAGCACCTGGTAGCCGGCTCCCTGCAGCTTTAAGGAAATGGTTTTGATGACAATCTCGTTGTCATCCACCACCAGAATTTTCTTTGGGGTTACGCCCGTGCTCATAAATCTGATTGTTTAACCGGCTGACCTTTCGCCGAACCTAGCAAAGGCCTTGCCCGACGCAAAGACATTTCTCGGCTTTGCCGCGCGTCCCGCCGCCGCTAGACTGTCCGGGTGAGCAATGCCTATTACGCCCCCGGCGACCAGCGCGCCGCGAAAGTCAACGACCTCTTCGCCCGCATCGCCCGCCGTTATGATTTTTTGAATGACCTCCAAAGCTTCGGCCTGCACCGGTTGTGGAAACGCCGCGTCGTCAAGCTGGCGCAAATTAAAACTGGCGCGCGCGCGCTCGATCTCTGCTGCGGCACGGGCGACATTTCTTTCACCCTCGCGCGCGGCGGCGCGGAAACTACCGGCCTCGATTTCAGTCCGCAGATGCTTGAAGTCGCCGCCAGCCGAAGCCAGAAGTCACATGCCAGAAGCCAGAACAAAAATGGGCAACTCGCAACCTGCAACCCGCAATTCATCCAGGGCGACGCGCAGCAAATCCCGTTCCCCGAAAATGCTTTTGACATCGTGACCGTCGGCTACGGCTTGCGCAACCTCACGAGTTGGGAACGCGGGCTGGACGAAATGTTCCGCGTCGCTAAACCCGGCGCGCGGCTGATTGTTTTGGATTTTGGCAAGCCGACGAACGCGCTCTGGCGCGCGATTTATTTCACCCACCTGAAAATGTCCGTGCCGCTGATGGGCTGGCTGTTTTGCGGCGACGCCTCGGCTTACGCCTATATTTTGGAATCGCTCAAACATTATCCCGCACAACTCGCCGTGGCGGAAAAGATGCGCGCGCTGAAATTAAACAATGTCCGCGTCATCAACCTGCTCGGTGGCGCGATGGCCATCAACTGCGGCGAAAAGCCGGCCTGAATTTTTCCGCGCGTCCGCTCAAATTGCGCGCGCGTAATTTTCAATCGGCTCCGCGCCAATGGTTCCCGCCAGTTGCTTCGGATAATCCGCCGACTCGACCTGCTCCAAAGTTTTCCGCGCGGCGGTGAGTCGTCCGGCGATGCCCAGCGCCTCCACGACATCGCAGTAATTCTGGCGGCGCAAAAACTGGTTCAGGCATTCGACATGGCGCTTCCAAAGTTTGCGGTCAATCTTTTGTTTCGCCGCGAGCCGCGCCACATACCACGGGCTGGCCAGCAGATTTTCGCGCGTAAAAAGTTTCCGCACGTCGGGATGGTCGAGCGGTTTTCCGTCCCATGCATCATGGAGCATAATATGCAGCAGCGCCACCAATGGCGGACACGCCTGCCGGATGCTGCCGTCGTCGAAATACATTTTCGCGACGCGCTTCTGCGTGGTGACGATGTTGTCCATGCCGTCCACGAAAATTTCCAAGCCCTGCAATTCCGGCTTGAGCATCGCCTCGGTGAACACCGCCTGCGGATGATTGAACACGCGGCCAAAAAAATTGTGGACGAAGCGCGCGTTGATGCGCCAGCCAAGCCGGCTCGCCATAACTTTTTTGCCGGCGTGCGCGAAGTCCGCGCACTTTTCGAGAAAGCGGTTCGCGACGAGAAATTGCGGATCACGTTCCTCGGCGGACATCCGACACCAGATTTCGGGCACGATCAAACTCACGTCGTGATCCACGCGCAGGTTCGGCCCGACGTAGCCGGCGGCGGTCACGAACGCGTGCTGACCGGTGAGGATGAACGACACAAGCGCGTTGTTCAGGTCAATGATCGGTGGCAGCGCATTGAACGGCCCTTTCGTCAGCGCGCCTTCGGAACCCGCGCCGGTGGTCGAGGGTGATTTGCCGGTCATGCTGCAAATCACTTCCATGAACAATTCCGGCAACTCGAAATAATGGATCGGATTGTAGCACGCGAGCGCGCGGATGCCGGTTTCCGGCGGATTGTTGCGGCGCCCCGGCAACACGGCGGTGACGGGCGAGTATAACGGTTTTCCCGGCGGCACGCGGCGGCGCAGGCGCGCGGAGATATCCGCGAGATACGTTTCGCTCGCGCGCACGAGGTCGGGACGCTTTTGCAGGTAGCGCGGATTCTTCGTCGGCTGGCCGTCCACGAGCCGCGGACTGGCGGTGCAGACAAAATAATCCGGCGCGCCTTCAATGGCGATGGTGCGGATGAAGGCCCGCATCGTCGTGGTGAACTCGTGGAAGCCCAGCGCGTCCTCGACCATGTCGCGCGCATTTTTCGGCGTGAGCGGCTCGTAGTTGGAAAAGAAATTTTCCGGCTGCACAAAATCCAGTTCCGCCTGCTTGTCGTAGCCGCGATGAATGGCGTCGTCCGGGCGCTGGAACAAACGCTGTTCGCAGTTCTGGGCAAATTTGAGCGAATGATTTTTATCCGTATCCGCCGCCAAATCTTTCAGCAAACCCGGCGGCACGACGGTGGACGCGGTGATGTCGTCCTCCATCTGCACTTTGACGGCGGGATGAAAATCTTTGCGCAAACCGAATGTGCGCCACGCGCCGTCGCCGTCGAACCCGACGCGCAAATACGTCGTGACGAGTTTTTTGTTGTCGCACTTGAGCTCGTTGCCGGGTGTGCCGTTGATGATGTCCACGCTGAAATGCGCGCGCCAGTCCGCGCCCCATTCCGGCTTGTAATAACGCTTCATAACGAAGACAAGTTCCTTGACGTGCTGCGGGACGCCCGCGAGCCACGCGTTGTATTCCGGCGTGTAATCATGTTCGTCCGGCGTGAGCAATTTGATGACGGAACCGAGCGAGCGTTCGGGTGAAAGCACGGTGCGTGCGTCCTTATGCACCTTGTCCACAAACCGGTTGGAGTAATCGCGGTCAATCAATTCCTCGACGCGGTCAAAATCTTTTTTCAAGTCCGAAACGAACACCGGGCCGGTCAAAATCGCGTCCGTGATCGGTTTTGAAATCTCCGATTTGCCGCCGCCGGAAACCGTGCAGGGCTTGTGGCAGAAAGTTCCTTCGGCGACTGTCCCGACCAACCGCCATTGCCGGCCAACGCCCGGCGGTTTTTCCATTTTCACTTTGTAGCCGGACGGACGGACGTAAGTTTTTTCCGGCGAAAGTCTGATGGCGTGGTCGCCCGTCGAATTCGTCCACGAAATTTTTTGCGCCTTCAAATCAAAGTGCGCGGCGTGCGGCACGTAGATGATTTCCGGAAATTTCCTGTCCACGGCATAACCTTCCGGCTGCGCCTCCATTGCGCTGGCAAACTGTGAAATCATTTCCTCGTAGCGATGTCCAAGCTGGCGCACATGCGCCTCGCCGCTGAATTCCTCGCCCAAATCGTAGCTCTGAAAAACCAGCGCGCCGCCCGCGTGCTCTTCTTCCGCAAGGCCGAACAGATTGGCCGCGTAGCTCAACTGCGTCTTCACTTCTTTTTTGCAATAGCCAAAATAATTATCGGCGATGACCGTGACGATGACGCCCGTTTCGTCACGGCAGGTCAGCTTGAATGCGTTGCCGCCGTTGTATAGCTCGTCTTCTTTTTTCCAGCACATCCCGTCGCGGCGCTGGCGCTCGGTGGCTTGGTCGAAGTGCGGCAGGCCGACGGATTTTTTCGTCAGCTTGATCAAATGCGGCGCAAGAATGATGCAGCCGGTGTGGCCGGTCCAATGTTCGCTGTCCAGCGCGGCGTCATTTTCCGGCAGCAACGGGTCGCCGCCATTTTCAAAAATCGTCTCGACGAAATCCAGATTGCTCACGAGATTGCCCGGCACAAAAAAGCGGACTTCCATCGTTTTCTTTTTAGTGAAGCCCGGGACTTCGGGACAAACCATCGGACGGATGAGCAGCGTGACAAAACATTCCGCCGCCTGCGGCTGCGTGGACGTGAACGGCAGTTTCAGCAGTTCGCGCGGCGGCGTGAGCGCGTGCTGGAGAATTTTGGCGAACGTAATTTTCGGCACGCCCAGCTTGTCGTCGGGAATCGGCAGGCCGCCTTCGCAGACATGGAAAATTCCGGCGGTGGTGCGGCGGTCACTTTTCGGATTGTGCAAAACGCCCTGTTTGACGCGGTAGGAATTGATGATGTCCGACGAAAAATCATCGCGATCAAACGGCAGCGAGAGCACGCGCGCGAGTCCCGCGCGATCCAGCGTGAACGTGTGCGCGGGCAGTTTGGGCGCGGGCACATCCTGCAAATAATCGTAGAGAAACGTCTGGATGCGCGCGTCGGCGGGGCAAAGATGCGAGCCGAGCAGCCGGTCTTTTTCGCGCGACTGCGCGGCCATCGCGGCGGCGATTTCGACGAATTCGCGGTCGCCCTTGAGCGGCACGGGCGAACAGCCGATCAAGGCGAGTTTGACATTGATGTGGGCGATGAGATGCGCCGGCAACTGGCTGTTCATGGCAAATGTGTGAGATTATTTCGGCCCGGCGGGCCAAATCCTTTGAGCCAATTTTGCTGGCGAAACGGGCTTTGGCAACGTTTTTTTCGGCGGGCGAAATTGGTTACGGCATCGGGCATTGCCCCGGTGGCTTAGGCTGACGCCCGATTCATCCATCGAGTACCGCAGAAAAAATTCTACGCTTGCCGCCCGCCGGGAAACCGTTAAAAGAAGGCGCGTAAATGTGCGCTGCTGTCATCGCTGAAAAAGTCCGGCTCGCCAGGGAAAAGAACGGCGTCCAGCCGTGGAAATTTTTCGGGCCGTATCTTTCCGAACGCCAGTGGGGAACGGTCCGCGAGGATTATTCGCCCGGCGGCACGGCGTGGGAATATTTTCCGCACGACCACGCGCGCAGCCGCGCCTANNAGGGCAATCACGGCGAGGACGTGAAGGAACTTTATTATTACCTCGACGCGACGCCGACGCATTCCTACCTGAAGATGCTTTACAAGTATCCGCAGCGGGAATTTCCCTACGACCAACTCGTTGCGGAAAATGCGAAACGCGGCAAGACCGAGATGGAATTTGAACTGCTCGACACGGGCATTTTTGACGACGACCGCTACTTCGACATTTTCGTGGAATACGCCAAGGCCGCGCCCGACGATATTTTGATGCGCGTGACCGTCCACAATCGCGGGCCGGAAGCGGCGACAATCCATCTGCTGCCGCAACTTTGGTTTCGCAACTCGTGGTCGTGGAAAAAAGATTTTTACAAACCCAATTTGCGCGCCGTGCGCGGCGGCTCGGCGGTCGCGGTCGAACACGAGGAACTCGGCACGTTTGAATTTCATCCCGGTGCGGTTGACGATGGAAAAATTTTGCCGGAATTACTTTTTTGCGAAAACGAGACGAACCGCCAGCGCATTTTCGGCGAGGCAAAAGCGGACGGATTTTTCAAGGACGCCTTCCACGAGTATCTGATCAAAGGCAATAAGGACGCGGTGAACCCCAAGCGCACCGGCACCAAAATGTGCGCCCATTACGAACTGGAGATTCCCGCCGGCGGCGCGCGCGAAATCCAATTGCGCCTAGCGCGCAAGTCCGCCACCAAACCATTCGCGGAGTTTGACGCCATTTTTTCGCAGTGCCTCGCCGAGGCGGATGAGTTTTATGCCGACCTGCAAAACGGTTTGGACGATGCCGATCTGCGTTCCATCCAGCGGCAGGCGTTCGCCGGCATGATCTGGTCGAAACAATTTTATCGGTTCAACGTGCGGACGTGGCTCAACGGCGATCCCACGCAACCGCCACCGCCGCCAGAACGCAAGCGCGTGCGCAATGTTGACTGGTCGCACCTGAACAATGCTGACATCATTTCCATGCCGGACAAATGGGAATACCCGTGGTATGCCGCGTGGGACTTGGCGTTCCACTGCATCCCGCTCGCGCTTGTGGACGCGGAGTTCGCCAAGCGGCAGCTCGATTTGCTCACGCGCGAATGGTTCATGCACCCGAACGGCCAGTTGCCCGCCTATGAATGGGCGTTCGGCGACGTGAACCCGCCCGTCCACGCGTGGGCGACGTGGCGCGTGTTTCAGATGGATCGGAAAATCCGCCGCGAGACGGACGAACACGACAAGGGCGACTTGGAATTTCTCGAACGCGTCTTCCACAAACTGCTTTTGAATTTCACCTGGTGGGTGAACCGCAAGGACGCGCAGGGACGAAATATTTTTCAAGGCGGCTTCCTTGGCCTCGACAACATCGGCGTGTTCGACCGCAGTTCGCCGTTGCCGACCGGCGGCTTCATCAACCAAGCCGACGGCACGAGCTGGATGGCGATGTATTGCCTGAATCTATTGCGCATCTCGCTCGAACTGGCGCAGCACAACAAAGTTTACGAGGACATCGCGACGAAATTTTTCGAGCATTTCCTGAGCATCGCCGCCGCCATCAACGGCGTCAGTGACGGCGACGGCGAAATGCCCGAGGAAGGCCTCGCGCTCTGGGATTCCGTGGATGAATTTTATTACGACGAACTCTGCCTGCCCGACGGCAAAAAAATTCCGCTCAAGGTGCGCTCGATGGTCGGCTTGGTTCCGTTGTTCGCCGTGGAAACGCTGGACCCCGATTTGTTGAAGCGCCTGCCGGCCTTCACCGCGCGGATGGAATGGTTTCTAAACCATCGTCCCGATCTCGCGATGCTCGTTTCGCGCTGGCAGGATCACGGCGTCGGCGAACGTCACCTGCTCTCGCTCCTGCGCGGTCACCGCATGAAATGCCTGCTGCGCCGCGCGCTCGACGAGACGGAATTTTTAAGCGACCACGGCATCCGCGCGCTCTCGAAAATTCACGAGACTGAACCCTACCGGCTCGACTGCGGCGGCGAAATCCACGAAGTTCGCTATTGGCCGGCGGAATCCGAGGGTGGACTTTTCGGCGGCAATTCCAACTGGCGCGGCCCCGTCTGGCTGCCGATGAATTTTCTGCTCATCGAGTCGCTCCAGAAATTCCATCACTACTACGGCGACGATTTCACCATTGAATGTCCCCACGGTTCGGGAAAATTTCTCACCATCAAGGAAGTCGCCGACGAACTTTCGCACCGGCTCGTAAAACTATTCCAGCCCGGCGCGGACGGCCAGCGGCCCGTTTTGAAATACCATCCCAAGCTCGCGACCGACCCGCATTTCAAGGACTATATTTTGTTCCACGAATATTTTCACGGTGACAACGGCCGCGGCGGCGGCGCCTCGCACCAAACCGGCTGGACGGGTCTCGTCGCCAAGCTCATCATGCCGCGCGGCAGCGTGCATCATCCGTCCGACACCGTCATCTTCAAGCGACCGGAAACCTGAAGCGGCGCGGCGTTGACATGTCGCACCACTTTGTTAGCGTGTCCGCAACATGGCCAGCAAAAGGTTTTCCCGCCTCATTAAAATCCTCTCCGGCGCCGCCACCGATGCCGAAGACGAAATTTTCTTGCTCGAAGGCCGGCTCGAACGCTTTGTGCATTTCTGGGTGCTGGTCGTCCGGCAATTCATCCGTCACCGCTGTCTCGTGCGCGCGTCGGCGCTGTCTTACTCCACGCTCATCGCGCTCATTCCGCTGCTCGCCGTCGCCTTGAGCGTCACCAGCAGCCTGCTCAAAAACCAGGACGAGGCACAGTTCCAGCACGCCGTGGAAAAATTCGTCGCCGCCATCACGCCGCCCGCCACTATCGGCAGCGATACGAACTCCAATGCCCCCGCTGTTTCAATGGCCGTTCACAATACAAATTTCCCCGCTTCCAATTCCAATTCCGTCCCGCTCGGCACTACCAATCTCGCCGTGACCACGGGAAATTTGGGAACCAACGCGTCGCCCACCAATTCCGCCGCCGCGTCCGATTCCGGCGTCGTCACGGTCAGTGCACAAAAAGAGATCGCTGCGCAAATCTGGGGTTTCGTGCAAAAAACCCGGAGTGGCACGCTCGGCGCGACTGGCGCGGTGCTGCTGATTTTTGTCGCCCTCTCGCTGATCCGCCGCATCGAGGAGACATTCAACGACATCTGGGGCGTCACGCGCGGACGCAACTGGCTCACGCAGATCCAGCTTTACTCCACGGCCATCCTGCTCGGCCCGCTGCTGCTCATCACCGCGCTCGGTTTGACCGGCGGTTCGCAATTCCAGTCCGCCAAAGATTACATCACCGACACGCCGTTCATCGGGAAAATCATTTTCGACCTGCTGCCACTGTTCGTGCTGTGGCTCGCCTTCGCGTTTGTCTATCAACTGCTGCCGAACACGAAGGTGAAATTTTCCGCCGCGTTCGTCGGCGGCGCGGTTGCCGGCACGCTCTGGCATCTAAACAACGTCTTCGGCTTCCTCTACATTTCGCGCGTCGCCACCAACATGAAGTTCTACGGCAGCCTCGGCCTCGTGCCGGTGTTCATGATCGGCATCTATTTTTCCTGGGTCATTTTGCTGTTCGGCGCGCAGGTCGCCTACGCCTACCAGAATCGCGCCGCCTATCTGCAGGACCGCCTCGCCGACAACGTCAACCAGCGCGGGCGTGAATTTGTCGCGCTGCGCCTGATGGCGTGCCTCGGCCAGCGTTTCCAGAACGCGCTGCCGCCCGCCACCGTTTTCCAGCTCTCCGCCGAACTCGGCATTCCCAGCCGCCTCACGCAATCTGTCCTGCGCACGCTCGCCCACATGAAGCTCGTCACCGAAGTCGCCGGCGTCGAGGCCGCCTTCGTGCCCGCGCGTCCGCTCGAAGCCATCAACGCCTATGACATTTTACTCGCCCTGCGCACCGGCACCGGCCAGGAATTGCCGCTGCGCGAGGAACCCGCGCTCGCGGAAATCTACGGCGAATTCGCACGCATCGAAAAAGCCGAGCGCGAAGCCGCGTCTTCCATTTCCCTGCTGGCACTCGCCCGCCGCGTGCCGCTGCCCACCATTTCGACCGAAGCCAAAACCGTTCAAATCGAAGAAAAAATTCCTGAAGTGGAAATCATTCCCGAACCGCAAAAACCCGCGCCGGAGCCGGTCGTTTTTCAAACGGAACCCCCCCACGAATCGCCGCTGGAAAAAATTGAAGCCGCCGCGGAAGCACCCCAACCCGTTGAAAATACCAACGTTCAGCGCGAAGTCGTCCTGCCGGACGAGAACCGCGAATTCCCGCTTTAAGTCCGTTCAGCCCCACAACTGCCGGTCGAGCGAGCGGAATTGAATCGCCTCGGAAATGTGGTCGCCCGAAATTTTTTCCGCGCCGGCCAGATCCGCAATCGTCCGCGCCACCTTCAAAATCCGGTCGTAGGCGCGCGCGCTCAAACTGTATTCCGTCATCGCGTGTTTGAGCAAATCGCGCGTCACGTCATCCAATTCGCAGAACGATTTCAGTTCGCGCGCGCCCATCCGCGCGTTGCAGGTGATTTTTGGTTTGCCGACAAAACGCGCGGTTTGGAGCTGGCGGGCAGCGATGACGCGCTCGCGGATTTGCGCGGAAGTTTCGCCCGGCTGCGCGGACGACATCTCACGGAATTTCACCGGCGGCACCTCGATGTGCAGATCAATGCGATCCAACAGCGGCCCGGAAATGCGGCCCAGATAATTTTGGATTTCACGCGGCGAACTTTTTGATTCGCCCGGCATTTTCCCGTCCGGCGTCGGGTTCATCGCGGCGACCAGCATGAATTGCGACGGAAACGTCATCGTGCCTGCCGCGCGCGAAATCGTCACAATGCCCTCTTCGAGCGGCTGGCGCATCGTCTCCAGAACACTGCGCTTAAACTCCGGCAGTTCGTCCAAAAACAAAACGCCGTGGTGCGCGAGGGAAATTTCCCCCGGCGTCGGATTTATATTTCCGCCCAACAATCCGGCGTCGCTCGCGGTGTGATGCGGCGCACGAAACGGCCGCTGCGTGACAAGCGCCTGCCCGGATTTCAGCAGGCCGACGATGCTGTGAATTTTCGTCGTCTCCAAGGCTTCGGCCAAAGTCAGCGGCGGCAAAATCGTTGCCAGGCGTTTCGCGAGCATGGATTTCCCAGTGCCCGGCGGGCCGATCAAAATGACGTTGTGTCCGCCCGCCGCCGCGATTTCCAACGCGCGCTTCACGTTCTCCTGGCCTTTGACTTCGGAAAAATCGTGCTCGTCATCGGACTGGTGAGCGAACAGTTTGTGCAAGTCCACTTTAGCTGGCGTAATTTTGATTTCACCTTCCAGAAACTGCGCGGCCTCGCGGAGATTTTGGACGGGAATGACATTCAAACCGTCAACCACGGCGGCCTCGGCGGCGTTTTCGGCGGGAACGAGAATTCCCGTTTTGCCATCCGCCTTTGCGCGCAAGGCGATCGGCAAAATCCCTTTGCACGAACGCACCGCACCGGTGAGCGCAAGTTCGCCGACGGCGACAAAATGATCGAGTTGATCCGTTTCAATCTGTTCGCTCGCGGCGAGCATTCCGAGCGCGATGGGCAAATCAAAGCTTGGCCCTTCTTTTTTGACGTCGGCGGGCGCGAGATTGATGGTCGTCTTGCCCATCGGGAATTTGTAGCCGGAATTGGCGAGCGCGGTGGAGACGCGATCCTTCGATTCCTTGACGGCGGTGTCGGGCAGGCCGACGAGGGCGATAAAGGTTTCGCCGTAGGCGCAATTGACCTCGACTTCGATAGCGTAGGCGTCAATGCCATTGACCGCCGCTGAAAAAATCCGCGCGAGCATGCCAAATTTTATCACCGGCCGCGTGCCGATGGCAAAACCGAATTTGGTGCGACGCAAAACATTTTAAGGCGCTTGCCGAATACGGCGAAGCTGGCAACATCCCTTCGCATGGAAACTGAAGTCCTAGCCGACGCCGAGGCCGTGGCGCAGAGGGCGGCGCGCATCATCGCCACCGCCGCGCGCGCGGCGGTGGCGACGCGCGGACGGTTCATCATGGCCGTGAGCGGTGGCAAGACGCCGTGGCAAATGTTGCGCTCGCTCGCCACCGAAACCGTCCCGTGGGAAAGCGTCCACGTTTTTCAGGTGGACGAGCGCATTGCGCCCGCCGGTGACGCCGACCGCAATCTGACTCACTTGCGCGAAAGCCTGCTGTCGCACGCGCCGCTTCCGCCGGAACAGATTTACGCGATGCCGGTGGAGGCCGCCGACCTTGAAGCCGCCGCCAAAAATTATGCGGCCACGCTGGAAAAAATTTGCGGCGCGCCCGCCATCCTCGACCTGGCGCACCTTGGCCTCGGTCCGGACGGCCACACGGCCTCGCTGATTCCCGGCGATCCGGTTCTGAAAGTCACCGACCGCGACGTGGCGCTGACCGGCGTTTATCAAAACCGGCGGCGCATGACGCTGACCTATCCGCTGCTCAACCGCGCGCGGCGCATCTTGTGGGTCGTGACCGGCGCGGAAAAAGCAGAAATGCTCGTGCGCCTGCAAAATGCCGACAGCTCAATTCCCGCCGGAACAATTCATCAGGAAAACGCGCTGGTCCTCGCCGACCGACCGGCGGCGGGAAATCTTTAAGAAAAAATAACCGCAGCGGCGCGGCTGACTTGAAAAATGGCTAGGCAGACCTGCGCCGTGGCCGGATCGTTCAGGCACAGCGCGCCGGCGCGGATGCGCGGCAGTGGTTCGCCTTCCAGTTGCAGCGGAAATTTTTCCGCCAGCATTTGTGCGTAAGCCGGAAAGTTCTCAAAGCCTTCCGCGCGCAACTGCGCCGCGTTCGCGAGTCGGAACGAGCCGAAACTGTTTTGAAAAGTTTGCCGCATCAATTCCACCAGCACGCGCCCCATCGTGTAACGCGGATTGATTTCGACGATGGGTTTCAGTTTCAGCGCGCCGCTTTCAGTGCCATAAATAAAGGCGTCAATGCCGATTGGCCCGGTGAAGTCAATTCCGCGCAATTCAATTTTAAGCGCGGAAAAAACTTCACCGTAAAATTCCAGCAGCCGGTTGGAAATGTCCGCGGGTTCGCGAAATAGCGAAATAATTTTGGCGGGAATCCGTTTGTGATGATGCGGTTCGGCAAAATTGGCGATGAACTGCCCGCGCGCGTCGTTGAGCAGACCGGTGTAGCCGCACAGCTTCAAACCTTCCGCCGTCATTTCGAGCTGGATGGAAAAATCCTGTGCGCGCTCCAGCCACGGCTCGACGACGAGTTCACGTTTGCGCGCAAACGCATTTTCCAGCCAGCGCAACTGCGCCGGCAAAATGGCCGGTTCAAACAGCCGCAGCGCGTTGCTGCCCGCCACGCCGAAGGCTTCCTTCACGACGATTTGGTGATGGCCGCGCGCGCGGATTGTGGCGACCGCGTCCAGCATCGCTTCAACCGAATTCACGGTGACCCCAATTTCATTTTCGGTGCAAAGCCAGCTTTCTTTTTTGGACGAAATGATTCTCCGCAAAAATTCCGCGCTCCATGATTTTGAATATAGTTGCGCGATTTTTGGATTAAATCTTTTTTCATTGTCACGCTTCTCACCGGTGACGCTGGCAAAAATTGGCTTAAGCAAATCGAAACTGTCCGGCCCCCACGCCCACGGTCGCAGGCTGCCGAGCTTGCGGTTCTTCAAATCGCCGACATTGTTTGTTTCCACATATTCCGGCAGCGGAAAACCGGCGGACTTGATGCGGCTCAAAAATTCCACGGACGGTTTTTGATGGGTCAACACGATGTCATCTTGCCGACACAAAAATTGCGGCAGATTTTCCAAGTCACGCGCGAGTTGCGCCTGATGCCTGGTGGGGTTAAAAGTTTTACCTTCGGCGATCCGGCCTTCGGCGAACGGGTTGAAAACAAAAACGCGCGGCGTCCGGCCTTTCGATTGCGAATAGACATTGATTTCGGCGATGAATTGCGCGTCAAACCCGGCGGCGCGGCGGCCTTCGAAGTTCAGCGAAAGTCCCTTGGCGCGCTGCGGCGAGAGTGGAAATTTCAGCGTGCGGCAAAACGCTTCCCAGTCGCTTTCGTTCGGATTTTTCCAGCGGCGAAACCATTTTAACCCGTAGGCAACGTGGCCGATTTCGTCGCGATAAATTTTTTCCAGCAGTTGCGAGGTTTCATCATCGCCAATGGCGGCGAAGCTTCTGGCGAACTGGCGCGCGAAGTCGAGGTTGGCCTGCTCGAAGGTGAGGCAGAGGCCGGCGACGTAATCAATGGGGTGTTCCATCGGCGCGATGCGACGCCAGAAATAGCCGCTCACGGGCAGTTCGCCGAACCCGATGCCGCAACTTTTCATGCGCTCAAGGTAAAGCCGCGTGTGCGCCTGCTCGTCCTTGAGCGTCTGCAAAACGCCTTTACGGAACGCGGCGGGCGCGGCGGGAAATTTTAGTAGCACGAGCGCCATGAGTTCGGTGGCGAGGAGTTCGTGGTTGCCAAAAAAATGCAGCAACTTGCCGCGCTCGGATTTTTTTTCAAGCTCGTGCAGACCGGGGAATTCGCTTTTGCCGGCGGCGTGCGGTTTGAAGATCAGTTGCTGCGGGCGGCCGGGCGCGTCCGGCGTGACAAGCGGACTGCCGGGATATTCGTCGGTGATGGCATCGGGCGCGCGAAGTTTTTCTTCGAGCGATGTGGCGAACAAAACCTGTTCGGCGAAGGCACGCAGTTCCATCGGAGGAGAGCTACCAATTCCGGCGGGTTCTGGAAATTAAAAACGGCGGCGTGAATTTGAGTTCACACCGCCGTGGCAAAAGTAAATTTATTGTTATTCAGTGGAAATGATCATGCTTACGCCGCGTCCTTGGCTTCCAGTTTTTGCCAGACGAGTCCGTAGAGGGCGATCAACACGAAGCACACGAGCGGCACCACGAAGCCGGTGCGCATGGAATGCGTGTCGGCGATGTGGCCCATGAACGGTGCGGCGATCGCCCCGCCGACGATGGCCGTGACGATCAGCGAAGCACCAAGCTTGGTGTAGTCGCCAAGACCACGGATGCCCAGCGCAAAAATCGTCGGATACATGACGGACATGAAGAAGAACGTGCCGAACATCGCATACAATCCCAGCGTGCCGCCGCCCATGCACACCGCCGTGAGCGCGATGTTGATGACCGCGTAGGCCGCGAGCACGAGGTGCGGCTTGAACTGGCTGATGACGATGCTACCGATCAGTCGTCCGGAAGCGAACAGGACGAAGCCGATGGCACCGAGCCAGTAGCCGGCTTTCTCGGCCGTCACGCCCGGATAGTTTTCAAGCGTGTAATTGACGCAGAAGCTGAAAATGCCGGTCTGCGCCGCGACGTAAAGAAACTGCGCGCCGATGCCGAGTGTAAAATGCTTGCGCCGGAACAAGTCCCAATTCTTTGACACCACAATGAATGATCCGATGTAAGCGGCAATGATCAAACCGTATTTGGTCGGGTCGAGTAAATTCGCGGGCAGGTTGAGCAGCGTCCAGACCAATCCCAAAATCGGCGCGATGAAGAAATACAAAAGACCCCATACAATCACCAGTGTGAGGCCGATACCCGCCAGTTGTCCGCCCGAAGGCTTCAGTCTTTTTTTCTGATCCGCAGTTTTCTTGCTTTCATCCTCGGCGTGCAAATCCGGTAGCTTGGACAAGGCGAAGATAACGAGCAGGAGGGTCGCAGCGATGCCGATACCCATGTAGGGCATGGCCAAACCGGCGTTGTTGCTGGCACCGGTTTCGGCGGTCTTGTTGCCGGCAAAAACGAAATGGCTGCCGACAATCGGGCCGAGAATCCAGCCGCCGCCGTTCATGGTCTGCGCGATGTTAATGCGCGTCGCGCCGCTTTCCGGCGCGCCCAGCACGGTGGTGTAGGGGTTGGCGATGGTTTCCAAAAAGGTCATGCCCGTGGCGATGACAAACAGGCCGAGCAGGAACGCCCCGTATTCACCAAGGCTGGCGGCGTGGACAAACCAGAATGCCCCCGCCGCCATCAGCGACAGGCCGACCAGGATGCCGCCCTTGTAGCCAATTTTTCGCGCGATCAAGCCGGCGGGAATGGCCATAAGGAAGTAACCCAGATAATTAGCGAACTGCACGAGGCCGGATTGTTCCTTATTGATGTGCAGCGAAACCTGAAACTGTTTGTTCAGCAGGTCAATCATCCCGTTGCAAAAACCCCACAGCAGGAACAGCGAGGTCACCAGCGCAAAGGTGAAGAAAAGATTCTTGCCGTCGGCCGTCTTGAAAAGGCTGCCGCCTTTGGTGCCGGAACTGGAGGTGGAAACAGGTGCGATCATGATATTTTTGGGTGCAATGCTTGCCAGTTGTTATTTGAATTTTGCGCGCGGGTCAAGTTTCAATTGTGGACGGAACCTTTTGCCCGGATGCTGCGGGCGGGCGAGTCGGATGCGACACTATCTTCGGGCATAGATGTCAGGTTGCGCTTCGGCGCGCAGCCGGTAGGATGTCGCCATGTCCGAAAGTTACCGGCAGCTGCTTGACGCGACGGTGCAGCACCTCGAAGGCTTGAAAGCGCGCGGCGTCCGCCATGTCGTCGTCGCGCCGGAAACCTTGCGCGCGCTCACGCTGCCGCCAACGGCGGGAAAATCCCCAAATTCATATTCCAAACCGCAAATTCAATCCGCAATCGTTCCGCCAAAAATTGAACCAGCCATTTCCATGCCGCCAAAAAAACCTGCCGCGCCAACTTCTGTGGTTTTACCAAAAGCCGCGATTCCAAATCTCAAAATTGAAATCATCAGTTCGTCGCCGGAGAAGGCCGCCGCGTTCACTGCGTTGCGCGAGCGCGCTTTGGCATGCGTCAAATGCCCGCATCTTGCCGCGTCGCGCACAACTGTCGTGTTTGGCGTCGGCAACATTGACGCGCAACTGATGTTCGTCGGCGAAGCGCCGGGCGCGGATGAAGACGAACAGGGCGAACCGTTCGTCGGCCGCGCCGGCCAGCTGCTCACGAAAATCATTTTGGCCACCGGACTTTCGCGCGCAGATGTCTACATCGCGAACATTTTGAAATGCCGGCCCGACACGCCCGGTCAAAGCGCAGGCAACCGTCCGCCCACGCCAGAAGAACGCGCGACCTGCATTCCGTATTTGCAGGAGCAGATTGATTTGATCAAACCCAAGGCCATCGTGGCACTCGGCGCGACGGCGGTGGACGGGTTGCTCGGCAAAGCGCCTGGCATCACCAAGCTGCGTGGCCAGTGGCAGACGTATCGCGGCATTCCGCTGATGCCGACGTATCATCCGGCGTATCTGCTGCGCAACCAAGCGATGACCGAAAAGCGCAAAGTCTGGGAAGATATATTGAAAGTGATGGAAAAACTGGAAATGCCCATCACCGAAAAACAGCGGAATTTCTTCTTGAAGACGTGACGTGTTCGCTGATTGTGATTTGCTCCATTTTTGTTTTCCGCTATAAATCACGGCTTAATGCATCAAATCATCCAGAGCTTGAGCGATTGGTATAATCACGCGCTACAAACCGGCGGCTATCCCGCCGTCGCGCTCATGATGGCGGTGGAAAGCTCGCTCTTCCCGCTGCCGAGCGAGATTGTCATTCCGCCGGCGGCGCATTGGGCGCACACGGGGCAAATTTCACTTTCACTTTGGGGCATTGTCGTTGCCGGCACGCTCGGTTCGTGGCTCGGCGCGACGGTGATGTATTGGGCGTCGCGGCTCGCGGGGCGCCCGCTGGTGCTGCACTTCGGAAAATATTTTTTCATCTCCGCCGAAAAAATCGCGGGCGCGGAACGCTGGTCGGCGCATTACGGCGCGATGGGCATTTTCATTTCGCGGTTGCTGCCGGTCGTGCGGCATCTCATAGGCATTCCGGCGGGCATCGTGCGGATGAGCTATCTGAAATTTTCGCTTTTCACGCTGCTCGGCTCGGCGATCTGGTGTTCGGTGCTGTGCTACGTCGGCATCAAAGCCGGGCAGGACGACCAGTTGATGAAGGGCGAATATCATCGCGTCACGCTCTGGCTCGCGGGCGCTATGCTCATTCTCGGCGGACTTTATTATTTCTTCGTCCACCGGCAGATGACGGCGGGAAAAGCGAAAAGCGAAAAACGAAAAGCGGTATAAAATTCCTGCCGCCGCGCCACATTCATTTCACCAGTTCAAGGCTCCAGGGATATTTGTATTCCTCGCCGTTGCTGGCCTTGATGGCGGCGATGATGGCAAAAACTAGCCCGGCCAGTCCGATGAGCAGCACCAACGGAATCAGCAAAAATCCCACGCAGAAAAAAGATAGCAACACCGCCGCCACCGCGCCGATGAACACAGCGATGGTAACGGTAATTTGAAAATTCAGCGCCGCCTTCCCGTGAGCATCCACGGACGGAAATTCATTTTTTTTTGATCTGCCAGACGATGAGCGGGCCAAGGATATTGCCAAACGGGATGCCGACCAGTGCCGCCAGCGCGCTTAAATGGCAGAGCATATTCCAAGTGCGCGCCTGACTTTCAGGGTTCGGCGGCGACGTTGCCGGCGCGATGGGCGGCGGCGGTTCAATGGGCGGCGGGGTTTGCGTTTGATTTTCGGGCATAGGTTTTTTAAGTGTTGATGCGTGTGAATATGCCGTTTTGGTTTCGGCGACAAGTTTTTTAGGAATGAAAATTCCTTTGCGCATTCGCATTTTTGCGTGGAAATTCAGCGCGTGCCAGTTTCCGAAACCATCCGTAAAAAATTGAGCGCCGTGCCGCACAAGCCCGGCGTGTATCTGCACAAGGATCGCTTTGGCACGGTGATTTATGTCGGCAAGGCGCTCAATTTGCGGAAACGCGTCAGCCAGTATTTTCAATCGTCGCGGCGCAACGGCTGGGATTTGAAATTCAACGCGCTCATCGAGGCGATTCACGATTTTGACGTTCACATCGTGCGCAGCGAACCCGAGGCGCTGCTGCTCGAAAGCAAGCTCGTCAAGGAATTCAAGCCGCGCTTCAACATCATGTTGCGCGACGACAAACGCTTCCTGATGTTGAAAGTGAATCTCAACGACCCGATTCCGAATTTTACTTTCACACGCTTCAAGAAAGACGACGGCGCGCGCTACTTCGGGCCGTTTGTGAATTCGGTCGGCCTGCGCAACACCGTCGCGCTTGCGCGAAAACAATTTAATCTGCGCGGCTGCCGCGTGTTCACGCCGGGCGAGGCGGATTACAAACATTGCCTTTATGCGCATCTGAAACATTGCACTGCACCGTGCGTCGGCAATGTTTCGCGCGAGCAATATCTGGAGCAAGTAAAAGCCGCGTGCAATTTTCTCGAAGGCCAGTGCCGCGAGATGCAAGGCCAGCTCGAAGTGGAAATGAAAAAGGCCGCCGCCGCGCACGATTTTGAAAAAGCCGCCGACCTGCGCGACCTCATCCGCGACCTGAACGACACCTGGAAAAAAACGGAAAAATTTGCGCGTGTGCCTTACAATTTGCCGCTTTCGATCAACCCGGAAAACGATCTGGTCGAACTCGCGAAAGTTCTCGGTTTGGCCGCGCCGCCGCTGTGCATCGAAGGTTTTGATATTTCGAACATCAGCGGCACGTTTGCCGTCGCATCGCTGGTCAGCTTCAAGAATGGCCGCCCCGACCGCGCGAATTATCGTCGCTTCAAAATCAAGACCGTCGTCGGTCAGGATGATTTTGCGAGCATGGCGGAAGTTGTGAGGCGCAGATATTCACGGCTGTTGAACGAAAGCGTGGCACCAACTCAAATAACCAAGAATGATGACGATGGCCAGGCGGTGCCGCAGGAATTGCAAACGCTCGTAAACGAAACGAGCCGGCGAGTGCGGCGCGGTTTGCCAGTGAAAAATAATTTCGGGAGGGACGCCGTGTCGGCGTCCCAAAATTCAAATTCAGGGACGGCAACGCGCCATCCCTCCCAAATGAAAAACTTGCCAGATTTGATTTTGATTGATGGCGGCAAAGGNNAAGGAATTTGAAGAAATTTATTTACCGGAAAAAAGTCTGCCGCTGCGGCTCGGCCTCGATCATCCGGCGGTGAAATTGCTCCAGCGCATCCGCGACGAATGTCATCGCGTGGCGAATTCTTACAACGCGCAGTTGCGGCTCAAAAAAATTTCCGAAAGTGTGCTGGACGATTTTCCCGGCATCGGCGAGCGGCGCAAAGCGGCGCTGCTGAAAAAATTCGGCTCGGTGCAAAGATTGCGGACGGCGACGTTGGAACAAATCGCCGCCGTGCCGGGTTTCGGCGGCAAGGCGGCGGAAGAGTTGAAAAAGTTTTTGGAGGCGCGGACGATTTAATCGCTGTTTGTTTGACCTGCAAGTTAAATTTAAGCCGCAATTTCCCATTGGCAAGACCAAGAACGAGGCCAAGGATGATGAAAACTATCCAGTTCATGTAAAACCAAAACCAATAATCCATCGAATCACTGGAGAAAAAAACTGAATCGCTTCTGTGAAACACATGCAGCCCGATTAGATTCAAAATCGGTGTGAGTACCAACCCAATTATACCCATCATTAACAAAAACCATTTGGAATAACGCTTTATTTCGCAAGTTTTCTTGAATTCGCCTTTGAGTTCATCGGCATGACCCACTTGCTGAACGGAATTCTCAAAAGCTTGTTGCGGATTTGCCCCCAATTTCATTTGCCTTTCAATGTCATCGCGCAAATGACTTTCCAGTTCGTCCAACGGCACGGGTGTTTTAATGCCAGCGACGAGCATATGTGTTCGCCAATTTATGATTGCTTGTTCAAGGTCAAACATGTTGTTCCTTTTTTAAACCGGACAAAACGGAATGAACCAGTGACCATTGTTCGTGATGCTTGGCCATCGCCGTTTTTCCGTCCTTTTTGAGCGAATAGTATTTCCGTTTCCGCCCCGTTTCGCTTTCCGCCCAGCGCGATTTGATCAGGCCACGATGTTCCATGCGGTGCAAAACCGGATAAAGCATCCCGTCCGTCCATTGCAACCGGTCTTTGGAACGGGCTTTGATCTCTTGAATGATGGCGTAACCGTAGCTCTCGCCCCTCGCGAGCAGCGACAAAATCAGCGGTTCCGCCGAGGCGGCGACGAGCTCTTTGCGAATCATAGGGACACGATACATAGACTTAATATGTATGTCAAGCGGCGAAGTTGGTTGAAATAATTCCGTGCCATTGTGTGAAATTCGTGGCTTAATTTCCCCGATGAACATTCAAGTGGCGGTGCTCTGCGACGCGGCGACGGACGACAACGGCAAGTTAAACCTGCTCGGCGCGTTCGACACGATTTACGCGCCGCAGATGCCGGCGGTGCATCCGCAATGCGCCGTGGCGCTGCGCACGACGTTCATGCCCGGCGACGAGGGCACGCGCAAGCTCACGCTCAATTTCATCAATGCCGACGGCCGTTCCATCATGCAGGCCATCGAACTGCCCGTGCCCGTCACGCTGCCGGACGACGCGCATTTTCTCACGCGCAATTTCATCGTGAACATCCAGCAGTTGAAGTTCGCCGAGCCGGGTCTGTATTCCGTGGATGTGCGGCTCGATGATGAAACGCAGGCGAGCATCCCGTTGCTGGTGAAACTGGTCGAACGTCCGGTGGTCTGAACCGGGTCACGGCGCAGTGAAGCGCACGGTGTAAAATACAATCTCGCCCTCGGCATCGCGCCACGGCTCGATTTTTGCGCGCGGATTTTTGGCGGCGAATTGCAGAAACGTCGCGCCGAAAGGCGACAGGCTGTATGCCGGCGGATGGACGAGATAAATGTAATTTGTATTTTGCGGCAGCAGTGCGGGATCAGTTCCGGTGAGATGCCAGAATGGTTCCACGAGCGTCGGCTGGTCGGTCAGAAACAGCAGCGACTCGTGAAATCCCCAATCGAGGCTGACGAGTGTGAGGTCGGAACGGTCTTTCACCTGTGCGCCAAATTTATCCAACGCATCGCTCCACCAGCCACGTCCGTGCGTTTTAAGAATGAGCTGATCTGTCTTGGCGATGGCGAAAACCTGCGTGGCGAGCAGCGCGGCAAAAATAAAAACAATTGCTCCACGCACAAAAGCTTTTTTGTTTCCAGCTTCAGAAAATTTCCGCCACAAACTCACGCCAGCGACTACGATGATCAAGTGCACGAACGGCATGACTAAAACTGCGTGGTAAATCCGCACGGCGCGCGGCAGCAGGAAAACGCCGAGCGTCATCAGCGCGGCGGCAGCCAGCAAAAAAACCCGCGCGGTGCGCCCAGCATCATCTGCGCGCTGGCGGAATAATTGCACCAAAAGCAAAACGAAAGCCGCAATAAAAATGATTCCCAGCGGCGTCCAGACCGGCGGCGCGACCGCCGCCATCTGATCGAACAAGCCGCCGACATCCATCAGCCGATAAAAATATGAGCCGTCATACATCGCCGTCAGCGCGTGAAGTTTTTCGGAAAATTCGCCGGGGTTGACTGGTGCGTTGTTGGCGAGCGCGAATTTCAAGACGCGCGGAAACATCAGCGTCATCGGGCCGCAGCCGAGGAGAAAACCGATGGCGGCCAGCGCGACCAGTTTTGGCCGGGTGCGGATAAAATTCAAAATCGGTTTCGCGTAAGCGCAAATCGCCGCCAGCGTCGCACCAAACAGCACGACACCGAAATCCACTTTGTTGAAAAAGCCGAGGCCGAACGCCGCGCCCGCGAGAAATGCGTAGCGGATTTTTTGGCTTCGCCACGCGAGCAGCACGAAGAAAAATCCCGCGCACCGGCACACGAAACTCGGCACAAACGAACCCCAATCCAGAAGGCCGAGAAAGTAAAATGACGGATCGAGCGCGAGCAGCAGTCCACCGGCGACGGCTTCCGCCAGACCGAAAAATTTCCAGACCCACAGCATGAAAAATAGCAGCCCGATCAGCGTCCACGACAGGTTTAATATTCGCGCGATGAACACGCTTGGCTCGAAAAAAGTGAACAGTGGAATCAATTGCCAGCTTTTCACCGCGCCGAGATACGGCTGAATCCAGACCGGAAACGGGCGATTAAAAATTTCCGTCGTGCCGTTGCCGGGCATATGGTGGCCGTGGACGGCGCCGGTCGTGAAATCTTTGGCCATGCCGGCAAAAATCGCCTCGTCGTAATTGAAGCCGAGCGAGTTCGCCGTCGTTGCACCCAGCCACAGCAGCGCGACGGCCAGCGCGAGCCAGACGCCGATGAGCATGGATAATTCCCGCGATTTGAAAGCGGAAGCTGCGGGTGGATTGGATTCGGTCGCCACGATTTTGCGGTTGGCGGAACTTGCCAAGTCCGCTGAAAGCTGTCGAGGTGAAATTGAATTGGCTGGCGGCTGGCGCGCCGTAACTTTATTTTTTCCACATGACCGAACCAATTTTGCAATTCGATTTTCCCGGCCTCAAAAAAATCCGCAGCGGCAAAGTCCGCGAAGTCTTCGACCTCGGCGACCGCTTTTTACTCGTCGCCAGCGACCGCATCTCCGCGTTCGACGTCATCATGCCCAACGGCATTCCGCGCAAAGGCGAGGTGCTCACGCAGATCTCGCACTTCTGGTTCGAGAGATTTGCCGCGCTCGTGCCGAACCATCTGCTCGCCGGCGCGAATGATCCGTTGCCGAACAATCTCCAGCCGTTCGCCGCGCAACTCGCGCGCCGCTCGATGATCGTGAAAAAGGCGAAGCCGCTCGCCATCGAGTGCATCGTGCGCGGCTACCTTTCCGGCAGCGGCTGGAAGGAATACAAAAAATCGCAAACGGTTTGCGGCATTAAATTGCCCGCCGGCCTTACCGAATCTGCGGAATTACCAGAACCCCTTTTCACGCCGTCCACCAAAGCCGAAGCCGGCCATGATGAAAATATTTCCTTTGAAGCAGCGCAAAAAATTGTCGGCGCGGAACTCGCGAATCAGGCGCGCGATTTGAGTTTAAAAATTTACCAGGCCGGCCGCGATTACGCCAGCCAGCGCGGCATCATCATCGCCGACACGAAATTTGAATTTGGGTTGTTCGAGGGCAAATTGATTTTGATTGATGAAGTGTTGACTCCCGATTCCTCACGCTTCTGGCCCGCCGACCAATACGCGCCCGGCCGCGGCCAACCGAGCTTCGACAAGCAATTCGTCCGCGACTATCTCGAAACGCTGGCGTGGGACAAAACCCCGCCCGGCCCGCAATTGCCGGACGACGTCGTCGCCAAAACCAGCGCGAAATATTTGGAGGCGTATGAAAAATTGACGGGGAAGAAGCTTTAGTTTGCTGAATAAATTGAAATGACGCGTCGCTACTATAGTTCAAGAAACAAGCCAAAGAGCCTTACTCTTGGAGAACTCTATTGGAAACTTCAGAATCTTTATCTTTTGTTTCGAGATAAAGAATTTTTTGTAGGGAAAGCCGAAATTGGAAAATCCTATCTTCCTGACGCAATAAAGCACAAAGCCGCCGTCGCTCTCAATTTCCAGCCCTTTCCCATCACAAAATGGTCGCAGGAAAATGTTACAGAAGACCATATATTCGACGCGCTTGAATTTCTGTATGACCATGTTTCTAAACCTGAAGATTGGGGTGAAGGATATAATGGCTTTGGCTATCAAAGATACGATGACGAAGCGGGACAAAAAGACTTTAGAGACAGCGCGAATGCATTTTTAGCCGATTACAAAACGGGATTTGAGCTGACTAAAAACGGCATTGTTCTGGCGTTGGGCACACATGGGTTGCAACACATCTTGAATGCGGAAATTGTTCCCTACGACGAACGAAATGTTGACAGCAAGGTGCGGAATGCCATTGCAAAATGGCGAAACCGCGATTTGTCTTTGTCAGAAAAAAAGGCGGCCATCAGGGAACTTGCCGATGTTTTTGAGTGGCTCAAAAAGACCAAGAACCTCGGTGCAGTGTTGGATGGGAAAGATGAATCAGCGATTTTTGATCTAGCTAACAACTTTGGAATACGCCACCACAACCCAGCGCAGAAAACGAACTACGACCTTGTTATTTGGTATTCATGGATTTTCCATTTTTATCTAGCCACTTATCATGCGGCGATTCGGTTGTTAATTAAAAATGAAAAACGCATTAAACTTCCAGTAAGACAAATCCAACGTGCGCGGTAATTTATTTGTTGGATTAAATCATGCAAACGCTCGTCGAAGATTTTCTGCAATTTCTGCGCCACGAGCGTGGGCGGTTGGCTGACCATTTTTTAATTCGCAATCCGTGCTAGGCGCGGTAGATTTTAAGCCATGAGCGTGGAACAAATTGAAGCCAGCATCGAGGCAATGCCGGCGAGCGAGCGGCGGAAGTTCGTCCGCTGGTTTGACGCACATCGCGATGAGTTGCTGGCGACGGCTGATTTTGAATTGAGCGACTCCCAGAAAAAAGAAGTTCTGCACCGCCGCCGCGAATACGACGAACACCCGGAACGCTTCGTCCGCATGAACAAGAAATCCCTCGACCAGATGTTCAACCGGATTCGCAAAAATGTTGCCGCTCGTCTTTCATCCGCTCGTTGAGGCTGATCTGGCCGACAGCGCTGAATGGTATGGCCGCCAGCAGCCCGGCCTGGATGACCGTTTTCTTTCCGAAGCCCACGAATGTTTTGCCGATCTTACGGCCAGTGCGCCGTTGTATGCCGTTCGTTTTGCCGACATCCGCCGCGTGAACCTGCCGGTTTTCAAACACGGCGTGTTTTATTTCATCGCCGACGGGGCCGTTGTGGTGCTGGGAATTTTGCACGATCATCGCGATACCCAGGCCGAACTGCAACGGCGCAGGAAAAAATACGGTTGAACGAGAATGCAAACGCTCGTCGAAGATTTTCTACAATCCCTGCACTACAAGCGCGGGCGCTTTTTGTAACCTTTTGCGCGCAGCCGCCGTAGTTCTTTTATACACTGGCGCAGGTTGGTGCGGTTCAAAGCGCGTGGTCATTCAAGGAAATTTTGCGGGCAAAACGATGTTATTATGAAATCAAAAGTTTTCCGCTGGAGCGTGATTTTAATCCTGGTTGCCGGCGTGTTGGGCGCGCCGGTCTGGTGGTGGTGGCGTCCGCAGACGATCACTTTGTCCAGCGGCGCGCGGTTGACGTTGATCGGGGTGACTTATGGCCAGCACCACGTCTCGCCCGTCGCGAAGTCGCCGACGATGCCGCACCGGCTGACTTCGATTTTGCAAGGCACGAATGATTTTCTGATCGTGTGGATCCGCCAGCGGCACAAGCCGCAGCAGTTGCCAGCCTACCAGCTTTTTGCGTATGACGCGGACGGCACGGCCTGCGTGGGCAGTTCGGGAACGACGGGAGTTCTGGACCCGCGCCGGGGTGATGAGGTGGTCGGCATCCGGTTTGACGCGTTTCCGCGGCGGCAGCGGAAATTCAACCTGCGCATCCAGGAATGGAATCCGCAGCAGGGGCAAATCATCCTGACCAACGCCTTTGTCATTTCCAATCCGGCGCGGGGCCCGTTTCCGACGTGGTATCCGGACAGCTTGCCAGACACGCAATCGGATGGCGACCTGGACGTGACCCTGACCAAGCTGACTTTCGGTGCGAAGTATTTTTTTCCGCGGAACGGTCTGGCCCCGGACGACCCGTTGAACAAATGCGTGATTGCCGGGCTTGATGTCGAGCAAAACGGCCATGCGGCGGCCAGTTGGCGACCGGTGCGGGTGGTCACTTACGATGGCACCGGCAACCATGTCGCCGCCGATGTCACCAGTCTGGGCCAGGATGAAGGCCAGGTGGCGGTTTACCAATTCGGCCTGTGGTCGAACGAACCGGCATGGAAGGTGTGTTTTGAATTTTCGCACCAGTCCGATTTCGGCGAGGACGAACTGTGGACGGCAACGGCGGTTCCAATTGAACCGGGACCGATGCAGGATTTTTTTAAATACGGACGGAACCGGGCCGCCAGGGTCTTCGCCGAAACCACGATGAACGGCATGCATCTGAAAATATATCCGGCCGTGCAATTTCAGGGTCAGGCCCGCTGGAACAGCCAGCTCGCCGGCGGGTTTGAGATTATGGCAGATAGGCCTCCGGCTGGCGTCCGCCTGACGCTCGTCAAAGTGACCGACGATCAGGGACGGGAAATCCCGACACAGAGCTGGAATCAAGGCGGTAATAATTACCGGTTTAACCTGAACAACCTCGGCGATGCCAAGACGCTCAACATCACGCTCGCGGTGCCCAAAAGCCGGTTCGTCACCTTCACCGCCCAGCCGGTTCACCAGTGAACGTTCTCGTCGAAGATTTTCTGCAATACCTGCGCCACGAGCGCGGGCAGTCAGACAACACGGCAAAAACTTATGCCACGCTTCTCGGCAAATTCACCGAATGGGCGGCGAAAGAAAAGCTCACGGACTGGCAATCGATCGAGCTAAAGCATCTCATGGCGTTTTTGCAGCACGAGCGAGCGCGTCCGCTGGCCGATGAGCCGAAAGAATCCACCAAGCGCTTGAGCGGCGAAAGTGTTTATCTGGAAATCGCCGCGCTGCGGGCATTTTATAAATTCGCCGAAAACGAAAAACTGCTGCCGGCGAACATCGCGGAAAATCTTTCGCTGCCGCGCCGGTGGAAACGTTTGCCGAAGGCGTTGTCGAACGACGAAATCAAGAAACTACTAGAACCGGAAAATCCGGAAACGCCGGAAAGTCTGTGCGACCAGGCGATTTTGGAACTCGCCTACGCTTCCGGCCTGCGGTTGTCTGAATTAAAAAATCTGCGGCTGGAGCAGCTGCATCTCGACGCGGGATTCATAAACGTCATCGGCAAAGGCAACAAGGAGCGCGTGGTTCCCGTTGGCAAAAAAGCCGTTGAATCGTTGAATCGCTACATCGAAGTTGGACGGCCAAAACTGGTCACGCCGAAATCACCGGCGAATGTTTTTCTCACGCAGCGCGGCACGCCGTTCGCGTCGGTGACGCTTTGGTTGCACATAAAAAATCGCGTTCGGCGCGCGGGCGTGGAGCGCAATATGACGCCGCACATGCTGCGGCACAGTTTCGCGACGCACCTTTTGGAACACGGCGCGGATTTGCGCGTGATCCAGGAACTGCTCGGCCACGCGAACATCAGCACGACGGAGATTTACACGCACGTCACGGGCAACCGGCTGCGGGAAATCCACCGCAAATTTCATCCGCGCGCGTGATCACTCAAAATCGTAAACGGTGATTTTTTTCACGAACGGCTTGACGCACTGCGCAATGAATTCCAAGTGCTGCGGATGCACCTGATAATCGTCCTGCGCCTGTTTGCTCGCGAAGACGGTGTTGAGCGCGACTTGATAAGTCTGATCCACGACCGGGCGCGGGCTGCCGACCATTTTGCCGATATGAAAATACGTCAGGCCGGGAATATTTTTGAGAAATTTATTTCCGCCCGCGATGATTTTGTCCGCCGCGTCCGCTTGCGCCGGGTCGGTCCAGAAAATGACTACGTGTGAAAACATAATGATTCATTGAACAATAAAGGCGTGCGACCGCGAAGCAAATTTTTTGCAGAGAATTGATGCGAAAATTAAAGGAATGCATGGAACAGTTCCGGCGCGAGAATTTTTCCTTCACGCTTCAATTAAATTAACGAAGGAAAATTCACGGGTTGGGCGGCAAATTATCAATCATCACCGCATAACTTCAACCTTCCCGTCAGAGTCTCGCACCGTCGCAACTGAATGCAAAATGTTGGTGGCTGATGAAAAATCTACTCGGCCATCTTTTTTAGTCACAGGAACGACAGCTACTTGCCAGTAGCCATCTGCAAAAGTCATGCTGTATACAGAATTGGTCGGCGGTGGTGGTAACACTTCCATGGCGATTGTCCTAGCTTGTTCTGCGGTCAGCGACGCCTTCTTTGGCGAAGTTCCGCAGCCGACAAGAATGAATGCCAAACAAACGATAAATGATGTCTTCATAAATAAAGTATCGCCGCCGACAAACTTCGCCATATCCAAACCTAGCCGTTAAATTTCTTCGCCGCAATCGTCGCGTTGTGGCCGCCGAAGCCAAAGGAATTGTTCACGATGGCGTTCACCGGCATTTCGCGCGCGGTGTTCGGGACATAATCCAGATCACATTCGGGGTCGGGCGTCTGATAATTGATGGTCGGCGGGACGATGCCGTTTTTGATGGCGAGAACGCACACCGCCGTTTCGACCGCGCCGGCGGCGCCGAGCATATGGCCGGTCGCGCCTTTGGTGGAACTGACGACGAGCTTTTTGGCGTGGTCGCCGAAAACGGATTTGATGGCCTGCGTCTCGGCGATGTCGCCCTGCGGCGTGGACGTGCCGTGGGCGTTGATGTAGGAGATGTCGGTCGCATTCAGACCGGCAGTACGCAAAGCCATTTTCATACTGCGCGCCGCGCCTTCGCCGCCGGGCGATGGCGCAGTCAAATGATGCGCGTCGGCGGTGTTGCCGTAGCCGGAAATTTCGCAGTAAATCCGTGCGCCGCGCTTTTTGGCGTGTTCCAATTCTTCCAGAACCAAAACGCCCGCGCCTTCGCCCATGACGAAGCCGTCGCGGTCTTTGTCGAACGGGCGCGACGCCGTTTTCGGGTCGTCATTGCGCGTGCTCATCGCGCGCATCGCGCAAAAGCCGCCGACACCGATGGGGATGACCGCCGCTTCCGAACCGCCGGCGAACATCACTTGCGCGTCGCCGGCCTTGATCGTGCGCCACGCTTCGCCGATGGCGTGGTTCGCGGTCGCGCAGGCGGAGCAGGTGGAAAAATTCGGGCCGCGCAGATTGAAATACATCGAGATGAGGCCGGACGCCATGTTGCCGATGAGCATCGGGATGGTGAAGGGCGACATCCGGCCCGGTCCGCGGTCAAGCAGGATTTTATGTTGCTCGCTCGTCGTCGCGAGACCGCCGATGCCGGAGCCGAGGAACACGCCGATTTCGTCGAGATTTTCTTTTTCCAGTTCGAGGCCGGAATCTTTGAGCGCGCTCCAGCCAGCGTAGATGCCGAATTGCGAGTAGCGATCGGTGCGGCGGATTTCCTTGGGCGACGGAAACGCGGGCGTCGGGTCAAAGTTTTTCACTTCGCCGGCGATTTGCGTGGCAAAAGCCGACGCGTCGAACGCCGTGATCTTGTCAATCCCGCACTGGCCGGTGATCAGATTCTGCCAGAAGGCATCAAGGTCGTGACCGAGCGGCGTGACGACGCCCATGCCGGTGACGACCACGCGACGGTCGGAATAGTTGTTTGCCATGACAAAATCAAACGGGGCAGTTCGAGCTGCGTCCAGCTTAAACTGCCCCGTCGTTGGAGTTCAAATTACTTTTGCGCGTCCTCGACGTATTTGATCACGTCGCCCACGCTTTGGAGCTTCTCGGCCTGTTCATCCGGCACTTCGATGCCAAACTCTTCTTCCAACGCCATGACCAGCTCGACGGTGTCGAGCGAATCCGCGCCGAGATCCTCAATAAACTTGGCCGCCGGAACGACTTGGTCGGGTTTGACGCCGAGTTGTTCGACGATGATGTCTTTTACACGCTGTTCGATAGGTTTGTCTGACATAATTATGCCTGTTTTCTAACTTAAAATCGCCCTGTGCGTCAAGCCTCGAATCCAACTCTTCTTGATCATAATCTTAATCCGCTTGAAAACAGTGATTAAGATTAGGATTTTAATTTACATCACCATTCCGCCGTCCACCGTCAACACCTGACCCGTGACGTAGCGCGCCGCCGGACTCGCGAGATACAGCGCCGCCGCCGCGATGTCCTCCGCCTGACCGAGAACGCCTAGCGGAATTTTTTTCAAAATGTCCGCGCGCAACGCCTCGTTCAACTCCGCCGTCATGTCCGTCTCAATGAAACCCGGCGCGATCGCGTTCACCGTGATGCCGCGCCCCGCCAGCTCGCGCGCCACCGATTGCGTGAACCCGATCAGGCCCGCCTTGCTCGCCGCGTAATTGCTCTGGCCCGCGTTGCCAATGAGACCGATGACGGATGAAATGTTGATGATGCGCCCCGAACGTTGCTTCGCGAACGCGCGCGCAAACGCCTTCGTAAAAAAAAACGCGCCCTTCAGATTTGTGTTCAGCACCGTGTCCCAGTCCGCGTCGCTCATGCGCATCAGCAGACCGTCACGCGTCACGCCCGCGTTGTTGACGAGGATGTCCACCTTGCCGCAGTCGGCGAGGATTTTTTCGGCGGCGGCGCTGACAGCGGCGGAATCTGAGACGTCCACGGCGAACGCCCACGCCTTTTTTCCGAGCGCGGCGATTTCATTGGCGACCTTCTCGGAATTTTCCTGGGTGCGCGAGACGACCACGACATCCGCGCCCTCGGCGGCAAATTTCAACGCAATGGCGCGGCCAATCCCGCGGCCTGCGCCAGTGACAACGGCGATTTGATTTTCAAGCTGGCTCATAGTTTTTTGATCACTCGTAAATTTTCCCCGCGAAGAGAATGTCGGCAATTCTTTTCCAATTGTTTTCAGGTTTTTTGTAAAGTGGCAGGCCGTTCTTGGAAGATTCTGCCCAAGCGTGCGCGTTGAAAAGATAATCGGCCAAATCAACGGTTTGCCAACCATTTATTCCTTCAGACCATTTTTTTTGGCTGAGTGCAGCTTGGTGATCTTTTTCCTCTTGCCTATCTTCTGCAAGCAATCGAAGAAACACGCGAAAACTTGTTTCGTCAGCGACGTTGTCTAACGCCTCAACAACTTTGTCCTTCATAATTTCGGATTAAAGGTTACAAGCTTTCGGATTTTAAGTCGCCAGAATTTTCACCGTAGCTTCCAAGCTTGCCGCGTCCGCGACGTTCAGCATTGTCGCCGATTTATCAATGCGCTTCATGAAGCCGCTCAAGGCCGTGCCCGGCCCAAGCTCGATGAACCGCGTGAAACCTTGCGCCAGCAAATAGCGCATCGAGTTTTCCCACAGCACTGACGACGTGACTTGCTCGACAAGCCGCACGGAAATTTCCGTGGCGTCGCCGTGCGCCTGCGCCGTCACGTTGGAAATCACCGGCACAACTGGCGATGAAATTTTTATTTTCGCCAATTCACTTTCCAATTTCGGCTGCGCGCTGGCCATCAGTGGCGAATGATACGCGCCCGCCACCGTCAGCGGCAGCGCGCGCTTCGCGCCTTTGGCTTTGGCAAGTTCGCACGCCTTCGCAATTTTTTCCGCCTCGCCGGAAATCACCAGTTGTCCGGGACAATTCAAATTCGCCAGCACGACTCCGGCTTCCGCACACGCTTCGCGCGTCAGCACTTCATCCAGGCCGATGATCGCCGCCATGCCGCCGCGCGTCGCGTCGCATGCTTCCTGCATGAATTGTCCGCGCGCCCGCACCACGCGCAGTCCGTCCTCAAAGCTCATCGCGCCCGCCGCCGTCAGCGCCGTGAATTCGCCGAGCGACAGACCGGCGGTCGCATCGAATTTCAGATTCGGCACTTGTTCCTTGAGCAATTGAAACGCCACCCAGCTCACGAGAAAAATCCCCGGCTGCGCATTTTCCGTTTTCGTCAAATCGGCTTCCGGCCCCTCAAAACAAATGTTTACGAGATCGTAGCCAAGCGCAGCGTTGGCGCGGTCAAACCAATTTTTTGCGCTCGGAAATTTTTCGGCCAAATCTTTGCCCATGCCGGCGACTTGCGCGCCTTGACCGGCAAACAGAAGTGCAGTTTTGCTCATAGAGTTTGAAAAATTAACCCGAATTTTAACCACGAATGGATTCCAAAATTTTCTCCGCCGCCGCGCGCGGATTTTCCGCCGCGTAAATCGGCCGGCCAATCACGAGCCAGTTCGCGCCGGCTTGAATCGCTTCGCGCGGTGAGAGCGTGCGTTTTTGGTCGTCGGTTTTTTCCGCACCGGTGCGGATGCCGGGCGTGACGAGCTGGATGTGCGGTGGCAAAATTTTTCGCAGCGTCACGATTTCCAGCGGCGAACAAACCAGTCCGCGCAAGCCGGATTTAACGGCGAGTTGCGCGAGGCGAAGAACCTGTTTTTCCGTGTCCGTTTCGCAGCCGATTTCCGCGAGCGTCTCGTTGTTGGAACTCGTCAGCACGGTCACGCCCAGCACCAGCGGCGCAGTCAAGCCCAGCGATTTCGCCGCGTCGTGCGCGGATTTTTCCGCCGCGCGCATCATCTCGCCGCCGCCACTCGTGTGAACGGTGAGCATTTGCACGTCAAGCTTGGTCGCAGCGGCAACCGCTTTGGCAACCGTGTTCGGGATGTCGTGAAATTTCAAATCAAGGAAAACACTCGCACCGGTCGCGCGGATTTTTTTTACGATGTCCGGTCCGGCGGACACAAAAAGTTCCTTGCCGATTTTGAACGCGCCGACGGCGGGCGCGATTTGCTCCGCAAGTTTCAATGCCTGCTCCGCCGTTGACACGTCCAGCGCGGCGATGATGGGATTTTTATCAGCCACAGATGGGTACAGCTAAACACAGATAGAAATCAAAGACAATTTTCAAAAACCGTTCATGGCGCAGCGGTGGCGCGAAAAAATCGGCTGGTTGAGTTGGTTGTGGTGTCATCAACAAAGTCAAACGTGCCGTTCGGCGAGGAGATATTGGTGAAAACGGGCGACCAGTCAGCGAGATTGGTCGTGGCTTCGACGACGCAAGTCCGGTTTAGCCCGCCGGACACGCGCAATTTGAATGCTCCGCTGTTGGTGGTGGGAATAGTGGTGACAAGAATGGTTCGCAACGCCCTTCGCAGATTGAGCCGTCCGCCCGTCCGACACTTCCCCGCCAGTGAAGGCAGTGGATCGGTTGAAGTTAACAGGCGGGTGATGGTTTGTTGATATGAGTCTGCGGGATATTGCGCCATCAAAAGCGCGCAGGCGCCACTGACATAAGGCGCGGAAAAGGAAGTGCCGGCGAGGTTCAAGCCCAGATTGCTCGGCGGATAATAAGACGTGTCAGAATAACTGAACGTAGAGTAAATCTGGTCGCCGGGCGCGGCCAGCGCCACATGGGTTGCCCCGTAATTGGAAAAGCCACCCAAAGCATCGGTGCGGGTGGTGTAAGCCACCGACACAATGTTATCTATTCCGTAACAGGTCGGATAACTGGGATTGACCTCCACGTTATAAGTATTATTGCCGGCGGAAGCCACCCAGATGACACCCGCAGCCTGCGCCGCGACAATCGCATTGGAAACCGCCAAGGAAGGCGTCGGGCTGTCAAAGCTGGCGTTGATAATCTTTGCACCGTTCGCCAGAGCATAATCTATGCAGGCGGTCACCGTCGAGTCGCTGCCAGTGCCGCCGCTCAAACATTTGCAAGCCATCATCTGCACTTGCCAGGCCACGCCACACACGCCAATGCTATTGTTGCCAACGGCACCAAGCACTCCGGCCACCAAAGTCCCGTGACCGTCCACATCTGTAGGATCGTTCGTGCCGGTGAATGCATTGTAGCCATGCCCGCCATCCAGAGGATTCACCCACATATTTGACGCCAGATCTTGATGCGTAGCCCGGATGCCAGAATCCAGCACGGCCACCACAATGTTGCTTGCCGAGGTCAGCACATCCCACCCATCCGTCGCATCAATGTCCGCGTGCGGCGTGCCGCTGTTCTGGCCATAATTGTTCAAGCCCCACAACAACCCGTTGGTAAAATAGGAATCATTCGGCAGCGTGGCATCCGCGTAAACCAGATAATCCGGCTCCGCAAATTCTACCAACCCGCTCTGCTGATATTTGGTGATGAGACTTTCCACCGTCTCCCCGGCGGGCACCTCCAGAATCTGCAAATTCCTCATCCGCGCAAAATTGCCCAGCAGCCTGCTTTTATGTCGTTGGTGAAATGAGTCGAGCAGCGCCGGCGAGACTCTTTGTTTTGGCTGGATCAAAATCCGGTCGGCGCGATACGGCTTGGCCGCGTTGGTGGCCGGTGCCAAGACGAAAGTCTGCGCCGATACGGAAACGCACCACCCGCCCCAAATGATTGCAGCAATGAAAATCAAACGGCGCATGGCTAAATTTAATTTAACTGGCCGGCTGTAACCAAGCATTTCTTCGCCCTTTCAAACGCCAGGCTTTTTGCTGTATGTTTGCCAAATGAAAATCGTCCGCCACACCGACAAAGATTTTGCCGCCAAGCTCCGCGACGTTGCCGCCGACTCCAGCTTGTTCGATGCCGAGATCGAGTCGCGCACGAAGGCGATTTTGCACGACGTTTTTTTGCGCGGCGACGACGCGATTTTGGATTTCACGGAAAAATTTGACGGTGCGAAGCTCGCAGCCGAACAGCTTGTGGTGACGCAGGCGGAATTTTTTAATGCTTCGTTGAAAGCGGATGAATCGCTGCGCGCGGCGGTGGCGGAAGCGGAAAAAAACATCGCGTTCTTCGCCAAAAAATCTTTGCGTAAAAACTGGTCGGCGAAAAACTCCCAAGGCGCGAGCGTCGGCGAAAAATTCGATCCGTTCACGCGCGTCGGCATTTACATCCCCGGCGGCACCGCACCGCTTGTTTCAACCGCGCTGATGACCATCACGCTCGCGAAGGTTGCAGGCTGCAAGGAAATCGTGGTGACGACGCCGTGCGGCAAGGACGGCTCGATCAATCCGGCGATTTTGTTCGCCGCGCGCGCGGCGGGCGCGACGGAGATTTACCGCGTCGGCGGCGCGCAGGCGATTGCGGCGCTGGCTTACGGCACCAAGACGATCCGCCGCGTGCAGAAAATTTTCGGTCCCGGCAACGCCTACGTCAGCATGGCCAAGCGGCTGCTCGTCGGGCGCGTGGCGATTGATCTGCTCGCCGGGCCGAGCGATTTGCTGGTCATCGCCGACGACACGGCGAATCCGAAGTTTGCCGCCGCCGATCTGCTCGCGCAGGCCGAACACGGTTCCGGCCACGAACGCACCTGGCTCGTCACAACTTCCGAGAAAATTTTGCGCGCAGTCGAAAGCGAAATCAAAAAACAACTGCTGAAGCTGGCGCGAAAAGAATTTATTTTGCGCGCGCTGCAAAACAATGGCTGGCTGATTTTGGTGAAAAATCTAGATGATGCAATTGCGCTGACGAACCAACTGGCACCGGAACATTGCGAAGTGATGACGCGCCAGCCACAAACAGTTTCCGAAAAAATCCTGACGGCGGGCGCGATTTTTCTGGGCAACTGGTCGCCGACGGTGCTGGGCGATTACGTCGCCGGGCCGAGCCACGTTTTGCCGACCGACGGCGCGGGTGCGTCGTTCGCCGGGCTGACGGTGGATCAATTCCAGCGCCGCACGAGCGTGGTGGAATACAACCGCGCGTCGCTGAAAAAGGCGTTGAAGTCGGTCAAAAAATTCGCGGAACTCGAAGGCCTCGGCGCGCATGGGAAAAGCGCGGAAGTGCGCATAAAAAAATAATCCCCCTTCTGGTTTATGGTTGCATACAGTGACCCTACCCCGATAGCACTATTGAGCAGTTCAACACGGCTTTGCTGGTAGTGCGTGACTGATTTGGCATATCTCAAAAAGATTTGGCGCTACTTCGAGCGCATGGCCATGCTCCTTATCATACTATTTCCACTTTTCGAGATGCAAAAGAACTTGGTTATAGGTAGTGGGTCAGTTTGAGAATGTTCTTCAATTATTTCCCTGATTCTGGTTTGATAGCTCTATCCAAGTGCGTGGGTTCGCGCCTTTTAACTTCTCGCATTTAGAAAGGCAAATATGGAAAACTATGTAAAATGTCCGTGCCAGCATTGCAACAAAGGCATTGAATTTGATGCGCAAGCCCTCGGCCTAAATGAGACGATGCAAATTGAATGCCCTCACTGAGGACTTGAAACGTCCATTTTTGTTCCGATTTCGGCTCGCGGCCATCACCAAAGCGAGAGCCGTCAATCAAATTGAACGCCATAATTGACAGCGGAAAAGCCATTGTAAAATCCCAAAATTTAGCCGCTGGAGCTTTTGAGCGTATTGTTTTTACGGCTGTCAGGATGTTCATAATGTTTTGGGCGGTGATCATTGTTTTGGCATTTATTGTAACAACAATTGGCTATATCGGAACATTTTTCCCAGACAAACCAACCACGCCGGACGAGCCAGACCAAACAGTTTTTACACAAATTGTGAACCATCCGCATTGGGAAGCATTTGTCGCATATTTATCGGCTCTGTTTTTATTATTCTGTGCTTTAACCATGATTAGCATCGTGCTTCTATTGTTGGCCATCGAACGCAACACCCGTAAATCAAATGAAGAAACAAGAAAAACCTAAACCAAAGAAAAAAGCGCGTCTGGACGCAAGCCAGAACGCGCTTCGAAACTGCTTGCCTCCGCGCTTTAATAGGGCATAGTACTCCTCCGATTATTCGAGCCGATAGAGGTTCTCCGCAACCTTGTGAAAATCTGGTAGACTGGTTGCTCGGTCGTCTGCGGTGTGTTTTTGCTCGTAATTTTCATGCAAAAATGCAGCCCAAAAGACGGCGGGTTTACAGCAAACACTTGCAATCATTGGTAAATCTTTGCGATCGGTTCTGTGATAATAGGATGGGTTGGTAGCTCAGTCGGTAGAGCAGTGCCCTTTTAATTCAAAAACGCCAGTTTTAGCTATTTTTAGCAGGTTTTTATTTCCCTTTGCAACCATTGCAGAACCGTTGATTTCATTGGTTAATTTCAATGTTTAGGTGCTATCTCATATCATCTCACAAAATCCAAAAAATTTCATTCGGGTTACAAGTCGGGTGCAAGTTTTGCCGTTGATGAGGTTGATGTGACGCGAATCAGGACTCAAATTCTCACACCATGACTTTGGCCTTGAGTGTTCGCATTCGCTTGAGAAATGGATCGCGCCATTTTGATTTCAAACGATTCGGCCACAATGTTCATATCCTGATGCGGATACTTTTCTGCTAGGTGTTCCTTAACCTGTGCGTTCACATCGTCCTTCCAAACTCTCAAAGCCTGCCGCTGGTCGCGCACGAACGCTTGCAACACTTCGCGCGCGTCGTGACCGCTGTTCAGAACATCCTTCAATTCCACGTCCTTCAACGGCAGACATTCGATAACGGCAAATTCCAAACCTGCCGCTGTGCGGCGATAGCAAACGGAAGTGATTCCCGTCAAATCAACAGCGTGTTGCCATTGCGCGCCGTCGTCGGTTCGGATGATGCGGCCTGACGATTGCAGCGCGACTCTGGAGGCATCGCTTGCCGTCATTGACAGATTGCGCTCGATGTTTTGAAGTGCATCGCAATTCGCTTTGAACTGTTTCAGATGTTCTGCAAAATGCCGCATGGCCTCGGTGTTGGCCTGTTCTTGAAGCGGTGTGGGTCGTTCGTAGTAGTTCATAATTTGCCTCATTCAGTTCCCAACAATTTCAATAATTCAGTTCGCGGCACGAGCAATTTGCCGCGCAAGGCGCGACAAACTTTTAATTTGTTGCGCTGGATTAAGCGATACACGCTGAAATAATTCACGCCGAGCATATCGGCAGCCTCTTGAATCGAATACGCCATGTAAGCCGTAGAGGTTTTGACCTATTTATTTATATCTATGAGAACACAGGAAAAAATCTTATGAAAAAAACATTGTTACGAACAACGGTTGACTTCGGAGCGCAACGAATGCTAATGGGCTTGATGCTGGTGGCGGCAATCACCTTACCGCTCTTGGGTGCCCGGGCCAGTCTGGCAACCGTGGATCTGGGAACCGCCGGGAATTTTGCTGTTCTGGCTGGCTCTGGAATTACCGTCGTCGGCGCGGTCAATACGACCACGATTACCGGTGATATTGGAGCCTATCCCACTCCGGCTGTCACCGGACTCGGCAATGTGGTTTTGAACGGCGTGAATCAGACTGCGAATTCAGGCCTCATGCTGACGGCCCAAAATGACCTAACCACCGCCTATACTGGCGCCGCCGGACGTCCCGCCACCACGTCTTACGCCCCGGTCGTCGACCTCGGCGGGCTAACGCTGACCTCTGGTGTTTACAATGATCCCACCTCATTTTCCCTCATGGGAACCTTGACGTTCGACGCCCAAGGCGACCCCAATGCCGTCTTTATTATTCAGGCCGGATCTACCCTCATCACGGCCGCAGATAGTTCTGTCCTCCTGATCAACGGTGCCCAAGCCTGCCATATCTTTTGGGTGGTCGGCAGTTCCGCGACCCTCGGAACGGACTCCGGGTTCATGGGCAACATACTGGCTTTGACATCTATCACTGCGGACACCGGCACCACGGTGGCTGGCCGTTTGTTGGCCGAGAACGGCGCGGTAACTTTGGATGACAATACGATTACGAAGGCAGTTTGCAATAGTGTTGGGGCGGTGCCCGAACCTACTACATGGTTTGCCGGGGCGCTCCTGCTTCTGCCCTTGGGCGTGTCTGCGTTGCGGAAGTTACGCCCAGCGCGCGGAAAAGCGGCTTAACTTTGATCGGGCAATGCTGTTTCAACAGCGACGACCAACCGGTGCCGTCGCGGGCGGATTGGAAAAGGATTGCGACCGTCGGCCAGTCACCATGCGATTGTTTTCCCGTGTGTTTCAATTTCCGAAGATTTTGAATCTCTGCGAACACGCGTCAAGCGTAGATTCGGCGGTGCAATTCTCTTTCATCCGCGTGCTGGCTGTGACATCCTACCGTCGTGACGCGCACGGAAATATTGCTGGCCGAACTCATCGCTTTGCCGAGCGTCAACCCCGCCTTTCTGCCGCCGCGCCATCCGAACGCCGGTGAAAAAAATGTGGCTGATTTTCTCGCCGCCGCCGCCGCGCGCGCCGGACTTGAAATTGAATTTCAAAAAGTGTTGCCCGGTCGTTCCAACCTCATCGCGCGCCTGCTGCCGAAAAATAAAATCAAACAAACCATCTTGCTCGCGCCGCATTTGGACACGGTTGGCGCGGCGGGAACGCAATTCATTCCGCAGCGCAAAAACGGGCGATTGCACGGGCGCGGTGCGTGCGACACGAAAGGTTCCGTTGCGGCAATGTTCGCCGCCTTGTGCGAACTGGCCAATGCCAAGTTACGTCCACAGGAAACGGAAATTGTCTTTGCCGGATTGATTGATGAAGAACACGCGCAAGCCGGTTCGCGCTCGCTCGTCAAAAATAAATTTAAAGCAGATCTGGCCATCGTCGGCGAACCGACGAAGTTGCAAGTCGTCACCGCGCACAAAGGCAGCTTGTGGCTGGAACTCACCACGCGCGGTCGCGCGGCGCACGGCGCGACGCCACATCTCGGCCAAAATGCCGTGCACGAAATGGCACGCATCGTGGATGCGCTCGAAACGAATTACGCGGCGCAGTTGAAACAGCGGAAACATAAATTGCTTAGCGCGGGCACGGTGAACGTCGGGAAGATTTCCGGCGGCACGCAGCCAAATATCGTGCCGGACAGTTGCGTGATTTGCATTGACCGGCGGACGCTACCGGGCGAAACGGAAAACTCCGTCCGGCGCGAAATCACCGCGCTGTTGCAGGCGAAAGGACTTTCCGCAAAAATTTCCAGCGCCAAGCTCGCGCCCGCGCTGCCGCTGGAAACGGATTTCAAATTGCCGCTGGTTCAAACTTTTTTGCGCGCGGCCAATCAAACCAAATCGCTCGGCGTGGATTATTTCTGCGACGCGGCAGTGCTGTCGGCGGGCGGAATTCCGAGCGTGGTGTTCGGGCCGGGCGACATCGCGCAGGCGCACACGGCGGACGAATGGATTTCATTGGCGCAGCTGGAGCGCGGCAAAAACTTGCTGCTGTATTTTCTTAAATCGCTTTCCTGAACGGATTCACTTGCGTATTGTCCAAGGCTCATGTCCGCATCCAAAACTGAACCCATGACCGGCGTCAAAGAAAAACATTACGTCACATTTTTCAAGCAGAGCGGCTGGCTGATGTTCGCGTCGGTGGCGAGTGGTGGCTTAATGTTTGCCGTGCATCCGATTGTTTCGCGCGGCGTGCCGCCGGGTGAATATGGCGTGTTCACGACGCTGTTGCAGGTGGTGTCGCTGATGGGCATTCCGGCGGTCGGCCTACAACCGGTCATCGCGCAACAGGCGGCGGCGGTGACCACGGATGAACAGCAGCACGTGGTGGCGAGCGAATTTCGCGGCGTCTGGACGGCGATTTTTTTTGTCTGGCTGGTGATGGTTTTAGCCGTGGCGGTTTTCTGGCGACAGACGCTGGCGGGTTTGAAGATTGAAAATTCTGCGGCGCTCGCCGCCACCCTCGTGGTGGGACTGGCTTCGATGTGGATGCCGCTGGTGAATGGGATTTTGCAAGGACGGCAAAATTTTGCCTGGCTCGGCCACACCAACATTTTGAACGGCGTGGGACGGCTGGGCTTAATCTGCATCGTGATTTTTCTGTTTCACGGCTGGGCGGCCAGTGCGATGAGCGCGGTTTTTGTAGGAATGATGATGGTAGTGGCGGTCGGTGGCTGGCAGGTTCGCGATGTCTGGAAAACTCCAAAGGTGCGGGTAGCGTGGTGCAACTGGCTGAAACGCGTCGTGCCGCTGACGTTCGGACTGGGCGCGGCGACGTTCATGTTGAGCGCGGACATGATTTTCACGCAGAATTATTTTCCGCGTGAACAAACCGGATTCTACGCGGCGGCGGGAATGATCGGACGCGCGCTGGTGTTTTTTACGCAGCCGCTGTCAGCGGTGATGTTTCCGAAACTGGCGCGCAGCAAAGCTACTGGTGAAAAATCTCACGCGCTGGAACTGGCTTTGGGCGCAACGCTGTTGGCGGGTCTGGCGGCAGCCATTTGCTGTTCGTTGTTTCCATCCTTGCCGTTGCGGGCGGCTTTTTACAAGCCGGAATATATCGCCATCGCCTCACCGCTCGTGCCGTGGTTCGCGTGGTGCATGTTGCCGCTGACGCTCTCGTATGTGCTCATCAACAGCCTGATGGCGCGTTCAAAATTTGCCGCCGTGCCGTGGCTGGTGCTGGTGGCGGTTGCCTACGGCGTGGCGCTGACCGTGGTGGGCAGTCACGCGAAAAATTTGACGGACACGCAAACCGGACTACGCATGATGATACAAACGCTCGGCGGATTTAATCTCCTGCTCTTTGGCGTCTGCGCGTGGTTCACTTGGGGCGCAAAAGATAAAACGAATCTGGCAGCGGCAAAATAATCGCTCAAGCAAGCGGATTGTTCCGCCTCATTTTTTCCCGCTCGAACTGGACAGCGGTTGCGGCGCGCGCAATTTTTTGTAAATCCACCCTTCCAGCGGTCGCAGCGGGCGGAGCAATTTGTAGAACGGCGAATAAATCAGCCGCACGCGCACCACGGACAGAAACATCGTCAGCGAGGAACGTCCCAGCGCCACCTTGGAACCCGCCTTGTCCGTCCATTCCGTCGGCACCTCAAGAATTTTGAAGCCGGCGCGCTTCATCGAGTAAAGCAGGTTGATGTCAAACGCCATGTCGGCGATGCACAACGTCGGATGAATTTTTTCCACGACCGCGCGTTTCATCACCTTCGCGCCGCACTGCGTGTCGCGGATGTTCATCCAGAACAAAGTCTGCACGATGAGATGGAACACGCGGCTGGCGAACTGGCGGTTGCCCGTCTGCGACTGGTGGATCACCGCGCCCGGCAGCCAGCGCGAACCAACGATGCAATCCGCCGCGCCAATCTTTTTCACCAAGTCCAGATACGCGTGCGCCGGTGTCGCGCCGTCCGCGTCCACATAGCCGATCAAATCCGCGAGCGGCGCGAGCTTGAGACCTTCGATGAGTGCGCCGCCCTTGCCGATGGGTGCGGGAAAGTCGAGCTGGCTGATGCTGAAAAAATCCCGGCCCACGCGCTGGACGACGCCGAGCGTATTATCCCGGCAACCATTGAGGATGACGACGATCTGAAATTTGCCGTGGTAATTTTCCTGAAAAAAACGCGCGTAATCGCGCAGCACCGGTTCGATGCGCGCTTCTTCATTGTAAGCCGGGATGAGGAGCAACAGGCTGGGTTCGGACACGCCGATTCAGTAGCAGAAATTTTGCGCAGAGGCAATCTTGGGAAAAATGGGTTAAAGCCGTCCGGCAAATTAGAAAAACCGCTGCCGAGCAGGATGGTGAACGGGGGCGGTTTGTAGACTTTGCTGATTCATTTTGAAGCAAAATGTTTGATGTAATTTGAAACCAATTTGAAGGCGGACTAAACGTTACATTTGTGCTGGGATCAAAAATGTAAAGCCATTTCAAAGAAAAGTGATTTCCAAATTTAATTTCAATATGCCTGCCACTATCAGGAGAAATAGCCACGCTCGTTCCGCTGTAATCTTCACCTGAATAATTTTCGCAAAGTGAAAATAGCGAAGAAATGGCTGGAGAATTTGTCAAATCTTGCGGATCTAAAAACGTCCAATCATTCATTCTAGGCTGGTTGAGCAGGGTTTTTGCTTCTCGGTTAACTTCATTTATTCCTCCAACCGTTTCAAAAAGCTTTTGTGCCTTTTCCGGCGTCATTTCTGGCACACTTCTTTTTTGGAAATAACTATAAACGTGTAAGGAAACGACAAGCAGAACATACAAGCCAATTAGAACAACGAGAATTCTCAAAATGATTTTCATATAAATGCAATTATCCGTTTTCGTTGACTTGATTTCTTTCACCGCTGCATTACTATACTTTCCCTTTGATTATGGAACTGAACAATGAAGAAATCCGCCGTTACTCGCGGCATCTGATTCTGCCCGAAGTCGGTCTGGCCGGCCAAAAGAAAATCAAGGCCGCGAGCGTCCTGTGCATCGGCGCGGGCGGTCTCGGCTCGCCCATCACCATGTATCTCGCCGCCGCCGGCATCGGCAAGATCGGCATCGTGGATTTCGACACCGTGGATTTTTCCAATCTGCAACGGCAGATTCTCCACACGGACGCGGACGTGGGCCGTTCGAAGGCCGAGTCGGCCAAGGAAACGATCCGCGGCATCAATCCGCATTGCGAAGTCGTCATCCACAACACGCGCATCTCGTCCGAAAACGCGCTCGATCTCATCCGGCCTTACGACATCGTCGTGGACGGCACGGATAATTTTCCGACGCG
>PLHK01000103.1:2788-15787 GCA_003139955.1 Limisphaerales bacterium | reverse complement strand
AAGTTCCTGCCGAAAATTTTGCAAGTGCGCTTCGTCCAGACGGCCTTCGAGATACGCGCGCGCATACATTCCCGGTGCAGCGTGGCCTTGAAAATAAACCTGGTCGCCGGGAAAATCTTCCGTGCGCCCGCGAAAAAAATGATTCTGCGCTACTTCGTAAAGCGTCGCGGACGACGCAAACGACGCGATGTGGCCGCCGACGTTTGTGTTTGAATTTGCCTTCACCACCATCGCCATCGCATTCCAGCGGATGATGCTCTTGATGCGGCGTTCAATGTCGCGGTCGCCGGGATACGCGGGCTGCTGGTCAGCGGGAATCGTATTGATGTAAGGCGTCGTCTGGCCGTTGGCCGGGCGCGGCTCGGTGCGGAGCTGGTCGGCGAGTTTTTCCAGCAGTTGCGCCGTACGTTCTGGATCCTGGCTTTCCAGCGCGTGCTTGAACATGGATTGCAAGGATTCGTCGAGTTTATCGCCGTTGCCATTGCCGTTGGTGGCGGTAGAGGTGACGCCACGCGAACCGTAAATTTCTTTTTTGGATGCTTTCACTTGGCTAAACTTTCTGTTGCGGATGCAAAGTCAACTTCCGAAAGAATAAACTGGATTTCCTCGCGCAACAACTGCGAAATGATGCGCCCATGAAACGGCTCGACCTCACCCTGACCTCGCCAGCCGAAAATCTCGCGGCGGACGAAGCCGTTCTGGATTGGTGCGAAAGCGGCGCAGGGGAAGAAACGCTTATGTTTTGGGAGCCGCGCGAAAATTTTGTCGTCGTCGGCTACGCGAATAAAGTTGCGACCGAAGTCAACGTCAGCGCGTGTGAGGCGAAGGGAATTCCCATTTTTCGGCGCTGCTCCGGCGGTGGAACCGTCGTCCAAATGGCGGGCGGACTAAATTACTCGCTTATTTTGCGGATTGATGCAAACGCGCCGACGCGCAACATCACCTCCGCCAACCAGTTCATCATGGAGAAAAACCGCGCAGCGATTGAAACAGAATTCAGAGGCCAGAATTCAGAGGCCAGAATTTCCGTAAATGGCTACACTGATTTGGCGCTGGCAACTCATCACTCATCACCCATCACCGCCAAAAAATTCGCCGGCAACTCGCAGCGCCGCCGGAAAAACTTTCTGCTCTTTCACGGCACGCTGCTGCTCAACTGCGATTTGAATTTGATCAGCGAACTGCTGTTGATGCCGTCCTTGCAGCCCGATTATCGCGCCAGCCGTTCGCACGCGGATTTTCTCACCAACTTGAATCTATCCACCGAAAAAATAAAAGCCGCGCTCGCCAAAGAATGGAACGCCACCGAAGAACTAGAAAATCCGCTGCGCAAAGAAATTTCCCAACTCGCCCGGGAAAAATACTCGACGCGCGAATGGAGTTTTAAGTTCTGAGTTGGTAGGGCGACGTTGCCGCGTCGCCTTGGGCTGACCAGCAGGTCGGCACTACCATCAAATCCGCTCCGCCAGCGCCGCCTGACTCTTCGCGAAAATTTCCGCGTGCAGCGAATTACCATGCGCATCAATCGTCACCACCGCCGGAAAATCCACCACGTCCAATTCCCAGATCGCTTCCGGCGAACCGAACTGCTCCTTGAAATAAACATTCCGCACTTTTTTCACGCACTCGGCCAGCACTTGCGCCGCGCCACCGATGGCGTGCAGATACACGCAGCCATATTCCTTGCACGCCGCCTGCGTCTTCGCACCCATGCCGCCCTTGCCGATGACGCCGCGCAAGCCAAAATCGCGGATCACCTGCCATTGATATGGCTCCTCGCGGATCGAAGTCGTCGGGCCGGCAGCGGTGCATTGGTAAGAGCCGTCCGCCTGCGGCATCATCACCGGCCCGCAGTGATACATGATGCCGTCGCGCAAACTCACGCCCGCCGGCAGTTTGCCGCCCTCGTGCAAATATTTATGAACCGCGTCGCGCCCGGTGAAAACGACGCCGGAGATCAGCACCTCGTCACCGACTTTCAGCGCGCGGATTTTTTCTTCAGTAAATGGAAAGGTGAGTTTCGACATAAGATTTTGAAATGCGCATTTACAGTCGCAACTGCGGGCGTAATGGAAAAGCTAAAAATCATTTCAACAACGCCTCGGCGTGTTTGCGGGCGGCGGCGGTCTGGCCGCCAAGCATCCGTGCGAGTTCCGTGACGCGGGTTTTTTTGTCGAGCAATGTGATTTCGGAAATCGTCCGGCCATTTTTCACGAGCTTCGTGACAACGTAATGCGCATCCGCCGCCGAGGCGACTTGTGGCAAATGCGTGATGCAAAACACCTGTCTTTTCGCGGCGATCTGCCGCATTTTTTCGCCGACCGCATTAGCCGTTTCGCCGCCGACATTAGCATCCACCTCGTCAAAAACCAAAACCGGAATTTCATCTTCTGCCGCCAGCACGGTTTTCAAAGCCAACATCACGCGCGCCATTTCGCCGGACGACGCAATCGCGCGAAGCGGCTTGGCCGGCTCGCCCGGATTCGGCGCGAACTGAAATTCAATCGCATCCAAACCTGACGAAGACATTTCTGCTGCCGAAATCGCCACATCAAACTTGCTTTGCTTGAAGCCCAAATCTTCCAACTGCTTGCTCACAGCTTTCGCGAGTTGCGGAATTATTTTTTTGCGCGCTGTGGAAAGTTTTTTGCCCTCACTCATAATTTCTGAATCCAATTTTTCCATAGCCGCTTTAAGTCGCGCCAGTTCTTCATCGCGCGACTCGAGCGCTGACAATTTTTGCTTCGCCTCGTCGCCAAACGCAATGACTTCCGCCAGCGTCGTGCCATATTTGCGCTTCAGCGAATGAATTAAATTCAAACGCTCCTCGACTTCTGCGAGTCGCGCGGGATCAACATCCACTTTGTCGGCGTAACGCGACAATTCCGTCTGCAGCTCGCGCAAGGTCTCGCCCGCCTGCGCGTGCAGCGCGACCAGATTTTCCGCGCCAGCATCCACGCGCTGTAATTCCGCCAGCACGCGGCCAATCACGCCGGATTGGGTGAGCAACGAATTTTCATTCTCGCTCAAAGCGTCAATCGCCGTCTGGCTTAACTGCAACAATTTCGCGGCGTTGCTCGAACGGTTGAATTCTTCCTCGACCGATTTTTCTTCGTCGGGATTCAAGCGCGCGGTGGAAATTTCCTGAACTTGAAAACGCAGCAAGTCCAGTTGCTGCGCGTAAGTTTTTTCATCCAGGATGAGCGCGGATTTTTCATTTTCCAAAACAGCGCGGCGGCGGACAAGTTCGCCAAATTCTTCGCGCGTTTTTGCCAAGCCGCCAAGCGCATCGAGAATCAAAAGTTGTTTGCCTGCGTGTAGCAGCGACTGATGATCGTGCGGGCCGTGCATGTCCACGAGCGATTCACCGATGGCCGCGAGAGTGGCGAGCGTGGTCGCGGAACCATTGATGAACTGGCGATTCGTGCCGCTGGCGGAAAAATTTCGTTTCAATACGAGTTGGTTTTCTTCACACGGCTCCAATCCATTTTCTTCGAGAAAACTTTTTAGCGGCGCGTGGAGTTTTTTGGCGTCGAAGACGGCCTCGACGGAACAGCTTTCTTCGCCGCTGCGGATGAGCGTGCGGTCGGCTCGTTCGCCCAAAACCAAATTCAGCGCGCCGATGATGATGGATTTGCCCGCGCCGGTCTCGCCGGTGATTACATTGCAACCCGGCTGGAGTTCCAGCGTGAGGTCACTCACGAGGGCGAGGTTCTTGATGCGCAGCGTCGTCAACATGGTAGATTTGTCCGCGCTGAATTTGGCGGTTACGCCGCCGTTCGGCAAAAAGAAAATGGTGTTGGACATGGATTAATCGCGGCGACATTCTGCTAATACTTGAATCAATTATGAAAAAACTTCTTGCCGTTGCTTTTCTCCTCTCGGCGTTCTGCGGCACGACATTCGCGCAGAGACTAGAAGTGCTCAATGCGCCTGAAGACAATTGCCATTTCATCGGGGACGACGCAGATCGAAATCATCCTCATCCCGAATGGGCACCGCTGCAAACCAAATACTATGATCTTATCAGAACGCGTATCTTTCCGTTCAAATATGGCGACATCACAAACGCATTCGGCCCAAAACTCGACAAGCAGCCGAATGATTGCGCGCTGCCTTCATTCGTCCCAGCGATAGTCATACTGTCCGGCACCGTAATTTCCAACGACCAGAGACACACTGACTTTTACGTCATCGGCGATATTGGATGCCTTGAAATTTTTTACAGTTGGGACGGCAAGTCAGTTGAAGATGCCGTCATTTACTTTCACGCTGACAGCAAGTTTGTCCGCCTTTGGTTTAACGATTATAATGCCGAGCGGCTGGAATGGGAAAAGGCAAAGCTCGATTTGGTAAAGACATGGTTCGACGACCACCTGCCGAAAATAACGGATTTGGGAGTTGTCGAAGTTTCAGGTGCTGTGCAGACCCGTGTTGACCTTGGCGGCGGCAAAGTTTGCGTAATCAGAACTTTCGTCAATCCCAGGACGGAAATGACAAATTATTGGCTCATCCTGTCCATGTGGCTCGACACAACTAATATAGCTGAACGGAAAAATTCTTCCGTCAACGAGAATTTTTTGAATCCCAATGAACCCATTGGCTTCAAAATGGCCGACAATTACTATCGCCTGACGCCCACTCTCAAAAAACCGTATACTGACAATTATGGCCCGATCTACCTCACAAACTATGATGGCATGATCGCCATCACAAACTATAATGACAATATCACCATCACAAAATACACCGGTTCCGGCGGAGATGTGACAATCCCCGAAACAATCAACGGCCTGCCTGTCACGGAAATTGCAGACGGTGCGTTTGAGAAGCAGGACACCGTGACTAGTGTTATTATTCCTGATAGTATTACCAGCATCGGATTCAGCGCGTTCAGTGTTTGCACCAGTCTTACCAATGTCACGATTGGCAACGGTGTCACCGCCATTCAAAACAGCACGTTCACCGGCTGTAGCAAGCTGACGAATGTAAGAATCGGCAACCACGTAAAGATCATCCAATCCTATGCGTTCGCTGGTTGCCCCCTTAAGAACCTCATGATTCCCGACAGTGTCACCTACATCGAAAAGGCTGCGTTCGATGGGAGGAGGTAAATTGGAAGTGATAACGATTGCTGCCGATAACGCCTCTTTAAACGACGTTTGCAGCAGGATTAAAAAGTCTTTAAGGATTAACTTCTCCACAAATCATTTTCATTCGCCGAATTTTGCGGTTCTGCTAATTTGAAAACGCATGGCATTTGAATTCACATTCCTCGGCAGCGGCACGTCGCAGGGCGTGCCGCTCATCGGCGTGGAGTATCCGCCGGAATATCTGGCGAATCCAAAAAACTGGCGCACGCGGCCGGCGATTTATGTCGCGACGGACAAAGTAAAACTCGTCGTGGACACGCCGCCGGAATTCCGACTGCAATGCCTGCGTGAAAAACTAAATCACCTCGACGCCGTGCTCGTCACGCACGCGCACGCTGATCATATTCTTGGCATGGACGATTGCCGGCGGTTTTGCGATTTGAACGGCGGCACGGCGCTGCCGATTTACGCGAGCGAGGCGACGATGGTGCATCTGCGCCGCGTTTTCATTTACGCATTTCACCAAGGCCCGTGGCCGAAAGGTTATTTCATTCCGGAAGAAAAAATCATCACCAGCGCGTTTGAAATTGGTGATTTGAAAATCACGCCGTTCGATTTGCCGCACGGACGCATGACGACAACGGGATTTTTGTTCGAGCAAGACGGTAAAAAACGGCTGGCTTACTTGAGCGACTGCAAGGAAATTCCCGAACCGGTTTTGGAACGGATTCGCGGCGTAGAAGTCGCCGTGCTCGATGCGTTGCGCCACAAACCACATCCCACGCACATGTGCCTCGACGAGGCGCTGACGGCGGCGCGGCGCATCAACGCGGGGAAAACTTTTTTCACGCACCTCACGCACGATTACGACCACGACAAATCGCAGGCGGAACTGCCGGATGGCATCACACTCGCGTGGGACGGACTGAAGGTTAAGGTTGCATGAAGAATTGCGCCCGAATGATTCTGACGGTCTGGCTGCTCATGCTGGCAACGGTTTTTGCACGCGCGGGCGGCGACGAGGTGGTGGTGATTTACAATTCACAGATGCCGGAATCCAAGGCGGTCGCCGAACATTACGCGGCAATGCGACAGGTTCCGGCAAATCAGATTTTCGGCTTCGGCCTGACGACCAACGAAATCATTTCGCGCGCGGACTTCACGGATTTTTTGCAGAAGCCGCTCGCCGAACGGCTCGAAGCCGCCGGGCTGTGGAAATTTGGCGAAGTCAACACGCCAGCAACCAAAAGTGAACCGGCACAGACGAACATCCGCGTCGTGCAATCTAAAATCCGCTACACCGTCCTGTGCTACGGCGTGCCGCTAAAAATCGCGCCGGTTCCCGATTTGAAGGAACTGATGGATCGGCTCATCGAGAAAATTGCGGACAAAAGCACACTCGACCAGTTGCGCCACAATGAAGCCGCCGTGGACTCGGAACTCACCTGGCTGCCGCTGGTGAAAATGAAAATACCGCTGACCGGGCCGCTGCTGAATCCATTTTATCTCTGCACCAACCGCGCGGCGCTGAACTGCACCAACGGCATCTTGCTCGTTTCGCGGCTCGACGGCCCGACAGCGGCGATCGCCAATCAGCTCGTGGATAAATCCATCAAGGCGGAGAACACCGGTTTGTGGGGACGCGCGTATTTCGACGCGCGCGGGCTGGCGCCGACCAACAGTTATTATCTCGGCGACGCCTGGATGCTCGCCGGCGCAAAAATCGCCCAGCAACTCGGCTTTGAAGTCGAGCTGGACACCAACGCGGACACCCTGCCCGCCTCGTTTCCGATGAGCCACATCGCCCTTTACGCCGGCTGGTATGCGTTCGATCCGTGCGGGCCGTTCCTTGCGCCGAAAATGGAGTTCATGCCCGGCGCGTTCGCGTATCATTTGAATTCTTTCAGCGCCGAGACGCTGCGCAGCGCGACCAACCGTTGGTGCGGCCCACTGCTCGCCAAGGGCGCTACCTGCACGATGGGCTGCGTGTATGAACCGTATCTGCAATTCACGCCCAACGTCGCGTTCTGCATCGAGGCGCTCGGCAACGGCTACACGTTCGGCGAAGCCGCGTGGGCGTCGCAACTCGCGCTCTCCTGGCAAACCACCGTCATTGGCGACCCGTTGTATCAGCCGTTCAAAAAATCGCCGCTCGAACTGCACGCGCTCCTGACCCGCCGGAAAAGCCCGCTGCTCGAATGGTCGTTTGACCGGCTGATCTGCCTCGACCTCACCCACGGTGTGCGCGCACTGCAGCTCCTGCCGTTCATCGAAAATTTGCCGATCACCGCCGACAGCGCCGTGCTGAACGAAAAACTCGCCGATCTTTATGACGCCTGCGGCAAACCGAGTTCCGCCATCGCCTCGTGGCAGAACGCGATTCAATTAAATCCCTCGCCGCAGCAGAAAATCCGGCTCCGGCTCACGCTCGGCGAAAAATTGATGGCGCAAGACCGCAACGCCGAGGCGTTGGAAGATTACCGCGCGCTCATCGCCGAAGCGCCGGATTATCCGGGCAGAAAGGCGATTGACGAAAAACTTCAGACGCTGGAACAAAAAATTTCCGCCGAAAAAACCAAATGATTTAACCATGTCCGACCTTTCCACATGAAAAACATCCTGACTCTAGTCGCTATCATTTTTGCGGTAACGCTGGTATTTGCCCAAGACGAGACCTCAACCAATCCGCCGCCGGGATTTGCCACGCGGGCGGACTATCTGAAAAGTCTTACCAGTGAAAAGAAGATGCTTGAAGCCTACCATGCCGGATTGATTTCAAAAGACGAGGCGGGGCAACTATTGGAGGATTTTGGAGATAAGTCTAGCATGGACACCTATGGCAAAGTGGTGGATCAAGATGGCAACCCGGTGGCGGGCGTGCTGGTGCGCGCTGGATTGGAGACGGAGTTTGGCGACCCGAAGGAATATGACATCAAGACCGATGATCAGGGACGGTTTCATTTGTTGGGATTGCGCGGCACTGGACTGGACATCTGTCCCGAGAAAGCAGGTTACGATTTCGACTACAAACTTCCCTGCAGCACTCGACCGGGACTTTATGTGCCTGATCCAAGCAATCCACTGATTATTACGATGTATAAGCCTCATGGTGGCGAGCCGATGGTTCATGATAAACTCCACGCTTACATTCCATGCGATGGAACTGCCACACGCTTTGATTTGTTGACAGGAAAGACAAATCCAGATGGAAATTTAAGCGTGAGTTTAATCCGCAACCCACTGAATATTGACTTCAGGAAACCATTTGATTGGACATTGACATTACAAATAACCAATGGCGGGTTTCAAGCCATCACCAACATGTATCCAAACGAAGCTCCAGCAGATGGATACCAGTCGAGCTTAATTTTTCATTACGAATCAGGTTCGTCAAACTGGACTTCCAAAATAAATCCACAACTCTATTTCAAAGGAAAAAACGGCCAAGTTTATGGCCGAATGACTTTGAACGTGATGGCGGATTTCCAACCACCACCGACTTTGTTTGATGCGGAGATTTATGCCAATCCGAACGGTTCGCGGAATCTGGAATTTGATCCAAACAAGGAAATAATACGGTAATCTTTTAACTCCATGCCCATCTTTTTCGACACGCACGCGCACCTGGATTATCCCGAATACGAAAAAGATTTTTCGGAAGTCCTCGCGCGCGCGCAAAATGCCGGCATCACAAAAATCATTTCCATCGGCACGAGCTTGGACAGCAGCCGTCGCGCCATCGCGCTTGCGGAAAAATTTCCCGCCATTTACGCCGCCGTCGGCTGGCATCCGGGCGAGGCACTGACTGCGCCGGAAGATTTGCGCCCTGCCCTGCGTGAGCTCGCGTCGCATCCCAAAGTCGTCGCCATCGGCGAGACCGGTTTGGATTATTACCGGCTGCCGAGTTCGCAAAACGGCAGCGCGGCGGACGACGCGCATTACAAAAAACGGCAGGCGGAAATTTTTCAGCAACAACTTGAAGTCGCGGCGGAATTTAATTTGAACGCCATCATCCACCAGCGCGCCTCGTTCGACGACACGCTGGCGCAATTAAAACCGTTCGTGGGAAAAGTGCGCGGTGTCTTCCATTGCTTCGGCGAAAGCGTAGAGCGGCTTAAACAGATTTTGGAAATCGGTTCGCTGGTGAGCTACACTGGCATCGTGACTTTTAAGAACGGTCAAAACATCCGCGACGCCGTGGCCGCGACGCCGCTGGACAAATTCATGCTGGAAACGGACTGCCCGTATCTTGCGCCCGTGCCGCATCGCGGCAAGCGCGGCGAACCGGCGTTCGTGAAGGAGATTTCCGAAACCATAGCGCAGGTGAAAATGATTTCGCTCGACGAATTAAGCGCGGCGACGTGCCGCACCGCGCACGAATTTTTCCCCAAACTCGTATGACCAAGCAGCAAGTCCTCGACCTCTACTTTCTCGACGCGCGACACAAGCTGATTGAAATAGCCGCGTTCCTCGACCGCGTCGAGCGCGCGGATGGTAAAGAAGATTTCCGTCTGAAAAATTTCCGCACCGCGCTCGCCAAACTGGACGGCAAAAAGAAAAATCGTGCGAAAAATGTTTTGCTCGCGTTCAGCGACCCGACGATTAAGCCGATTGGCAAAGCCACTAGCAAGGGTGCGACCGGAGCTTATTCAAAAATCAAATAATCGCCATGCGCTACATCGAACCGCACGCCCACATGGTCAGCCGCACGACGGACGATTACGAACGCATGGCGCTCGCCGGCTGCGAGGCTGTCTGCGAACCGGCGTTCTGGGCGGGCTTCGACCGCAGTTCGCCCGACGGATTTTTTGATTATTTTTCCCAGCTCACGGAACACGAACCGAAGCGCGCCGCCAAATTTGGGCTGAAACATTTCTGCTGGCTCTGCATCAATTCCAAGGAAGCCGAAGATGTAAAACTTGCGGAAGAAGTCATCGCGTTGATTCCAAAATTTCTCGGACGCGAAAATGTTCTCGGCATCGGCGAAATCGGCTTGAACAAAAATTCGCGGAACGAACTGCGCGTTTTGGAAATGCAGGTCGAGCTCGCGGCGAAGTTTGATCAATTGATTTTAGTCCACACGCCGCATCTCGAAGACAAACTCAAAGGCACAAAATTAATTCTCGATGTTTTGAAGAGCGACAAAAGAATCAAGCCAGAACGCGTCATCATTGACCACGTCGAGGAACACACGGTGGAAATGGTTTTGGACTGCGGAATGTGGGCGGGTATGACACTGTATCCCGAAACGAAATGCACGCCGGCGCGCGCGATTGACATTCTGGAAACCTACGGCGCGGAAAAAATCTGGATGAACAGCGCGTGTGATTGGGGCGTGAGCGATCCGCTGGCCGTGCCGAAGACAGCGCTGGAAATGAAGAAGCGCGGGCATCTGGCGAACGCGATTGAGAAAATCATTTTCTCCAATCCAAAAAAGTTTCTTCGCCAGTCGCCAAACTTCAAGCTCGGCAGTTGAATTATTTTTCCAATTCAAACGCCGCCGATTCGCCGGACGCAGAATCTGGAGCGATCCATAGTTGATATTTCCCCGGCTCGACTAGCCAGTCGCCAGTCGCGTCGTAGTAGCCGAGTTGCTTCGCCGTCAAAGTGAAGTTCACGTCGCGCGACTCGCCTGGTTGCAGCAGGATTTTCTGGAAGCCTTTCAGTTCGCGCACCGGCCGCGGCCCGGCGGACGCCGCAAGCGCGCGCAGGTAAAGCTGCGCCACGGCGGTGCCCGCGCGCGCGCCGGTGTTTTTAATTTGCACTGTTGCGGTCACAGTTTCGCCTGATTTCATTGCGTCGGCGCTCAATTTGATTTTCCCGAATTCAAATGTCGTGTAAGCGAGACCGAAGCCAAACGGATATAGCGGCGTTGTCGGCACGTCCACATAGTTGCCTTTGTAGTCACCAAAGCCAGGACGCCCGGTGTTGTAATGATTGTAATAAAACGGCACCTGCCCGACGTTGCGCGGAAAAGTAGTCGTCAATCTGCCCGACGGGTCAACGTCGCCAAACAGCACTTCCGCCACGCCGTCCGCGCCTTCGCCGCCGGGAAACCACGCTTCCAAAATCGCGGCGGCCTTCTGCGCGATGCGCGGCAACGCCAGCGGCCGGCCATTGAACAAAACCACCACCACCGGTTTGCCCGTGGCCTCGACGGCGTCAAAAAGTTGCTGCTGCCGTCCCGGCAGACCAAGATCAGTGCGGCTGGCGGATTCGCCGCTCCAGTCCAACGGCTCGCCGAGCGCCAGCACCACCACGTCCGCCGTTTTCGCCAACGCGACGGCATTGGCGATTTCGTTGCTGCCCAGCGGCCTTTCGCGGACGGGCGAGAAGTCGGCGATGTTCAGCGGAATTTTGGCAGCACCCGGGTCCAGCATCGGACAGCCGCGCGCGACAGAAAGTTGAAAATCAAAATTCAATTCGTGCCTCATGGCTTCGGCGAGCGAGATCAGGTCGCTGGCGTGCGCGCACGAATGCCACGGGCCGACCAATTCCTGCGCGTTGTCCGCGAACGGGCCGATGAGTGCGATCTTGCGGACTTGCGGCGAGAGCGGCAGCACGCCGTTTTCATTTTTCAGCAACACGCAGGATTTTGCAGCCGCCTCGCGCGCGAGATTAACCGCGTCGTCTTGGAGAAAAGCGGTTTTGTAATTGTCCGCGTCGGCGTATGGCCGGTCGAACAAGCCTTTTTCAAACTTCACCGTCAGCACGCGGCGCACGGCTTCGTCCAGAATTTTTTGGGAAATGATCCCCTGCTCCACCTGTTGCTTCAACGTATCGTGATACGCCGTGGAAACCATCTCCATGTCCACGCCCGCCGTGAGTGCGAGTCGGGCGGCCTCGGTCTCGTCCGCCGCGACACCGTGGTCAATCAATTCGCCGACCGCTTCCCAATCACTCACGACGAAGCCGGGAAATTTCCATTCGCCACGCAAAATCTCCGTCAGTGTGTGGCGGTTCGCGCTCGCCGGAAAACCAGATAGGCAGTTGAACGCGCTCATCACCGTCAGTGCGCCCGCATCCACGCCGGCTTGGAATTGCGGCAAATAAAAATTACACAGCGTGAACTCGGAGATTTCCGTCGTGTTGTAATCGCGTCCGCCTTCCGCCGCGCCGTAGCCGACGTAATGTTTAAGGCACGCGACCACGCGGTTGGTGTCCGCACAATTGGTTCCCTGAAATCCGCGCACGCTCGCCGCCGCGTCGAGTGCGCCGAGATAAGGGTCTTCGCCAAAACCTTCCGCGATGCGACCCCAGCGCGGATCGCGCGCCAGATCCACCATCGGCGCGAACGTCCAGTCCACGCCCGCCGCCGCCGCCTCGCGCGCGGCGATGGTCTGCGTCCGCTCAAACAGCTCCGGCTCCCACGCGCACGCCTGCGCCAGCGGAATGGGAAAACAGGTGCGGAAACCGTGGATCACGTCGTGCCCGAAAATCAGCGGGATGCCGAGCCGGCTTTGCTCGACGGCGAGGTGCTGCAATTTGTTCCGCATCACCGGCGTCTCGATCAGCGCGCCGTCACTGAGAAACGAGCCGACTTCGCCCCGGCGCAATTCATCCGCGCATTTTTTATCCGCATCATTCGACGTGTCCAACTGCCAGAGCTGGCCGATTTTTTCGTCCAGCGTCATCCGCTTGAGCAAATCCTTCACGCGCTTGGCGACCGGCTGCGACGAATCTTCGTAAATATTTTTCTTCCCGTCCTTGTTCAAATCAATCCAGCCTTGCCGCGTCGTAGCTGAAAGCGAAGACGGACCGGAATGATAAATGGAATTGGTATCCGCCGCCGCTACGACGAACGCAGCGAACAGGCAAAAGCAAAACGCGGTGAATTTCATGGGCAAACTTTGGCGGGAAACCAAATGCATTTCAAAATCTATTTCGCGCCGGCAACGAGCACCAC
>PLHK01000103.1:874-2783 GCA_003139955.1 Limisphaerales bacterium | reverse complement strand
TTGTTGCGACGCTGGCCGGATTTGTGCGGCAGAAAACCGACGAAATGAAATTCATCGGTGGGCAATCCGCTGGCCGTCAGTCCGGCGACGAGCGCGCACGCACCGGGAATTGCTTCGACGCGGAAGCCCGCCGCGATCGCCGCCTTCACGACGCGTTCGCCGGGATCACTGATGCCGGGACTGCCGGCGTCCGTGACCAGCGCGATTTTCTCGCCGCGCCGGAGACGTTCGATGATTTCCTCGCTGCGCCGCGCCTCGTTGAATTGAAAATAGCTCAAGAGCGGTTTGCTGATGCCGAAATGTTTCAGCAACTGCCCGGAATGCCGCGTGTCTTCGGCGGCGACGACGTCGCACTCGCGCAGGACGCGGAGCGCGCGGAGCGTGATGTCCTCAAGGTTGCCAATCGGCGTGGCGACGAGGTAAAGCGTGCTGGCGGTGAGCGGCGGCAAAGCGGCGTCCATGGCTTGACTTAAACAGAAATCGGGCGTGAAATAAAACGGATTCGGCAATCGGGTAAAAATGATGAATGCAACAATTCAGTTTGGACGAAAAAAGTCTGCATACACACTTGTAGAACTCCTGCTCGTTATTGGGATAATTGCCATTTTGGCCTCAATTTTACTAGGTGCAATTTACAAGGCACACCAATATGCCAAACATAAAGCATTTCTTTTAGAAACCTATAATGCTGTTTTTCAAATTGAAGAGCAGCTTGGCCATTATTATGAAAATCGAACAAATTATCCTGCGTTGACTGCAGACCAACTTTATCGCCAAGGAGTTTTTAGCCAACAAACGATGGATTTTTTAAGGTATCCAGAAGTGTCTTTTTATCCGTTTTCATCGTCTGACGCAGATGACAAAATAATTTTAAGAGTTAATTATCAGCCAAACGAAATTCCAGTTCTTTTCAAAAGAAATGCCATGCATCCGCAACCAGAATGAAGCCCGCCACAAAATTCGCCATCGTCCTCGTCACTGCGCCGGATTTGAAAACGGCGCGTGCGTTGGCCAAGGCCGCGTTGCAGGCAAAATTTATCACGTGCGCAAATCTGATTCCAAAAATCGAATCGCATTACTGGTGGCAGGGAAAAATTGAATCGGGCGCGGAAGTTTTATTGGTTTTGAAAACGCAAAAATCAAAACTGGCCGCGCTGGAAAAATTGATCGTCGCCCGGCATCCTTACGACACGCCGGAATTTCTGGTGCTGCCGGTCAGCGCGGGCAATCAAAAATATCTCGGCTGGCTGGCGGCGAATTGTCACTAAATTTTTTATTGAACCGGCGCGGCGCGGGCGTAAATTTAATTCGTGGTTCAAACCGTGAATCCGAACGACGCGACGACGCTGATGCTGCTGATGGCGCATTTTCTGGCGCTGGGCGTCGCCTGCCTCGTCTTCGCCTGGATGCTTTTCCTGCACCGGCGCGCACAAAAAAATGTGGCGCAAATTCACCATGACTTCTTCGCGCCGGCTTTGCCGCACCGTCCGGAAACCTGGCTGGCTATCCGCGCCGTTTCGCCGGAAGCGGTGCAAAACGCGCTGGGCTTGAACCGCGCGGAGCCGTGCTCGTGGACGGAAGGTCTGGCGGGCGGCCATGAATTTTTCATCAGCCCGCGCGTCAACGGCTGGGTGATCGTCACCGGCATGGCGCTGCCGAACCCGACGGACGACGTGGATGCGACGTTTCTTTTTCTCACGGCGTTGAGCCGGCAGCTCGGCCATGTGCAGTATTTTTACGCGAACCGGCTGTTTCATCATCACGCCTGGGCGCGGCTGGACGACGCCTGCGTGACACGCGCCTACGCGTGGACGGGCGAGACGGTGTGGAATCAGGGCGTCAAGACGCTGCCGGAAATCAAGGTGGACATGAAATTGTCCGGCTATGGCGAACCCACGACGACGATGCT
>PLHK01000103.1:0-770 GCA_003139955.1 Limisphaerales bacterium | reverse complement strand
GACGGACGAAAAAGAATTCCACCAGCTTTTTCTCGACATCCCCGAAAGCGAACGGATGTTCATCAAGCATCGCGTGCAGGACATCAAGATCATCCGCGAGTGGTGCCGGAAAATGGACATCGGCCGGAACCTGCCGCTGCTCGGCGTGATTGACAAAAAAATCGTCGGCGTCGCGACGCTGCACCAGCGGCTCGGCGGCTGGAAACGGCACATCGGCCGCGTGAGCGTGCTGGTGCATCCGAAATTTCGCGGGCGCGGGCTGGCGACGACGCTCATCAAGGAAATCCTCGACATCGCCCGCGGCGCCGGCCTCGAACGCGTCGAGGCCACCTTCATCGCCGAACAGGAGGCCGCGATGAAGATGTTCGCGATGTTTGGCTTCAACGAACTCGTGCGCCTCGAAGATTACGTCAAGGACATGACCGCCATCACGCATGACTACGTTTTGATGGGACTCGACCTGCGCACGGACGAGGAATACGCGAGCGCGGCGGGGTGAAACAGCAAATGATGAAGTATGAATGCAGAATGATGAAACAAACTTGCCGCAGCTTCTGGACTTCATCTTTCATACTTCATAATTCATCATTCAAAAATGCCTCCCGAAGTTTGTCCCAACTGCGGCGCCATCGTGCCGCGCAACGCGAAGGCCTGTCCCGAATGCGGCGCGGATGAAACGACCGGCTGGTCGGACTCCGCTTACGCCGACAATCTAGGGATTCCCGACGAGAATTTTGACTACGCGCATTTCGTGCAGGAAGAATTTGGTT
>PLHK01000043.1 GCA_003139955.1 Limisphaerales bacterium | reverse complement strand
GTCATGCTGATGTTGGTCTGCCACCAAGGGATGGCATAGTAGGAACTGATGCCGCCGCCGGAACCTTCGTTGGAAATGCCGGTGAGATTGTTGTTCCAGACCGTCTCCGAACTCCACGCCACGCCATAGCCGCCCATGGTCATGGTTGTGCCGCCGACAATCGTGGCATAAGGACTGTCTGCCGGCACGGTTGTGCCGCTGTCCAAAGATTGTGCGCCAGTGTAGGCATCACTGTCGCCGGAAGATTGAAAATACGACTGGCCCTGTGCCGCCATGAGCCTGAGAACATTGTCCCAAGTGGTGGCGGAAGAACTGGACCACGGCCCCACCGTCCAGGAACTGCTCACCTGCTTGGCGATGTTGTCGCTTTGAATCTGGCTTAATACCGAAGAATCAGCACTGTTCTCTTCATAAACCATCACCCGGGACAGCCCGGGAGCGATGGCGATGGCCATCTCGATGTCCAAGGACACTTCATCGTTGTTGCCGGTGCTGGGAACCACGCCTCCGACCACCACGTTTGTCAGGGGAACATAATTGGTAGCATTGTTTAGCGCGCCTACGATGTTCTCGTAATTGGTGATGTCCACCTTGTAGTAATCCGAATACTCCAGCACCGCCACCGTCTGGCCGGCTCCGGTCAGCGCGGTGCCGGGAACATAGGCATTACGGAAGTCATTGCCCACGTATTCGTGACCCGGCCCGGTGCCGTTGAAGCTCAACGGCCGGGCCATTGACGCCTTCAATTTCATGCCGGCCGGCCGGGGTCGGCTGAAGTCGTTTAAGCCTTCCACCGAAATTATTTTTAAACCCATCGGCACGGACGGCTCGGAATCTGGCGCATAAAAATCACGCGCTTCGACAGGATGCCGGTAGCGGTTAAGCCGGATCTGAAATGCCCGTTCAATATTTGCGACCGGCCCCTTCACATCCAGCACCATCCGGTTTGGAAAAGTCGCTACCACGGTCAGCCCGTTGCTTTCAGCGAACCGCCGAACCGCCTGATAATCCAGTTCCGTCGGGCCAAATCTTGTGGCCAATTCCGCCGGCTGGAGAAATTTGTGGTAATTGGTGCTGGCCGGATCGTAAAGTTGGCGAAGCAGTCCGTCCAGACCGGCCTGATTTCTCAGCGGCAGCCCGATGGCCAACCGCAATTGATTTGTTTCCGGCAACGTTCCAATCGGCGACAGCCGCCGGACGACCTGCGGCACATGGCCGGGCAAAAACAGCCGATCCGGCGCCGCGCTTGCCGCCGTCATTCCGGCCACGCAAAAAAACAGCGCGGCTAGGCCGGTCTCTTTTCCAAATGGCATTAGCCTAAAAATAGCACAAATCGCTGCAGGCAAAAACGGCGGGGCAGATTTTTTTTGTTTGCGGACGGGCATGACTTTTTGCCGTGTGGTTTTCAGGGAACCAGCATCAGCCGGTAAAATTTTTGCGGAAAGTTAGCGATGCCGGTATCAGAGAACTTGAGCGAGTTAGTTTCTGATAAAATCTGGCCGCCCAAATTAATCCAGTCCGGTTGCATCAGATTGGTTTTGTATTGCACTTGGTAAAGCGCGCCCGGCGTGGTGTCAAACGTCAAATTGAAGGCTGCCGGACTTTGGACAATCGCGCTGAGATGCGGCACGGTGACTGGTTTCACGCTGACGTCGTCCAAGCCCAGAATATAAGCGCCGTCTTGAAAACCGAATTGGAGCAGCGAACTGGAATCGTCCGCCGTGACGATGAATTGCAAATTAGTCCAGTTGAGGAACGGCAGGTTCACGGCGTCATAAATCGTCTCGCCTTCCCATTGCACCTGAAATTCGTTTGGCGTCGCGCCGATGAAATTTATTGGATTATCCAGCCAGAGCGAGATCAAATAAGTCTGCCCGGCGATGGTCGGCAGCGTTTGCGAGAGATAACCCAGCGTGGAAGATTGCCGCAGCGCGGCACCATGATGCCCGCTGTGAACAAAACCGCTGCGGTCGGTGACGAGGGTGGAACTTGCCGCCAACGTCCAACCACTGAAATTACCGGTTTCAAAACCGCCGTTGACCACGATGCTCTGGCCGATGCTCAAGGTGAACGGCAAGCTTTGGATGGTTTCATTTTTAGCGTTCCGTACCGTCACGGTGGTTTTGTAAATGCCGGCTTTGAGCGTATTCGCCTTCGCGGTCAGTCCCACTGTGAAATTGGTCTGCCCGCCGCCGGCCACCGTCCCGCTGGTCTGGCTAACGGCCAGCCACGAACTGGAGCCCACGACTTTCCAGACGGCGGCAGTGCCGCCGAGATTGGCAACGGTGAAATCCTGAACGGCGGGAATGAACGCCCCGCCGACCGGCCCGACAGCGTTGAAGCCATTCGTCGGCTGCAACGACAATGGCGGCACGACCTGAAGCCGGAACGTGACATATTGCACCGCCGGCAAAGTCCGGTTGGTGAACGCTAATCTGGCCGAATAATTTCCCACGGCCAAACTGTTGACCGCCGCAGTAAAATTAGCCGCAAGATTGGTCGTCGCTTGAGGTTTCAACAAACCGTTGGTCGGCGAGATATTCAGCCAACTCGCTGCTTTGGGATTCTGCCAGGCCCACGTCAGCGGTGCGTCGCCGGCGTTGGTCAGAATGATGACGGAATTTGACGGACTAAACGGTCCGCCCGCCGCACCAAAAGCGGTCAGTTGCGGATTGGAAAAAATTTGCAACAAACCAGCCGTGGAAACACTTGCCCGCCCCGCCAGCGCGTCAATCAAACCTTGCCCCGCCGGCGTGCCCCAGCCGGTGCAAAGATCGTATCCGCTGACCGCGAGAAATTGGCTGGGGCTGCCGCTCCAAGTGTTGTCGCCGTTGGTGATGTCGTGAAAATTGTTCGTGTATTCCGCACTCGCGCCGAGCGCATAAATGACCGGGTTGATGAAACCGATAGAGGGTTCGTTGTTCGCCGCTGACTGTTGGTTGGCCAGTGCCGCCAATCCCGCCCACATAGGCGCGGCGCAACTGGTGCCGCCAATGCCGCCCGAACCCACACCACCATCGGCAATGATATAGACATTGTCGGCGTTCAATGCCACGTCGGGAGTATTGCGCTTGGTGGTTGAACCTTGGTTGATCGCCATGCTGACATTGGCTTGCCAAGTTGGAATTGAATAGTAAGAACTGATGCCGCCGCTGGAGCCAGTGCCGCCGCCCCAATTCCAGACCGATTCCGACTGCCACGCGCCACCCGGCCCAGTCGTCACCAATGTCGTGCCGCCCACTTGCGTGATGTAAGGCGAGCTGGACGGCGCGTTCTGCAGAAATAAATTATCAACGCCGTTTACAGAATTGGCTCCGGTCGTGAACGCATCACTGTCGCCCGTGGCGCTGAAAAAAGATTGTCCCTGCGCCGCCATTTCTTTGAAGATGTTGTCCGTCGTCGTGCTCGGCCCGCCGCCCCAACCCCACGAGCAGCTCAAATTTTTCACCGTGCTGCTCGCCGCCATCGCGTTCAGAAGATCATTTTGAGAAACGTTTTGGCTGGCGGAAAAAACCATTATTCTGGAAAGCCCCGGTGCCATCGCCATCGCCATCTCGATGTCCAACGACACTTCTTCATTGCCGCTGGTAGAAGCCACCGAGCCGTCATAGTTATCCAGCAAAACCGTCTGGATGGCAATGTTCGTCCGTCCGCCGCCCGCCAGTTGCGCATACGCGGCAATGTCGCTGGCATTAAATCCGTCAAACTCCAAAAGCCCCACCGACTGACCCGCGCCCGTCAACGTCGTGTCCGGCACATACGCCGCGCGAAAATCATCGCCCAATAAATCTCCCGTCGGCGCGGAACCCAACGTCTTGGCGACAACCCTGCTGGAAACGGAATTTTTTTTCACCAGCTTGGGATGTGGCCGTTCGTAATTGCTCAAGCCGCTGACATCTGCGACCGGCAGATTCGTGTCCACCGTCGGCTCCACGTCCGGCGCAAAAAAATCGCGCGCCTCGTTCGGGTGTTTGAACTGACGCAAGTTGAGGTGAAACGCGCGCTGGATGTCCGCCACGTTCGCGCGCACATCAAGCAGCATCCGGTTGCCGTGCGTGCCGGTGATTTGGAAACCGCTCGCCTGCGCAAAAGTTTTCACCGCCGCGTAATCTGCTTCCGTCGGGCTAAACCGCGCGGTGAATTCTTCCGGCGTCAGGTAATGATGAAAATTCGGATTGGCCGGATTGTAGATGTCCGACAAAAATTCCGTCAGCCCCGCCGGATCGCGCAACGGCAGGCCGATGGCCAGCCGCAACTCGTTTGTCTCCGGCAAATTGCCGACGGCTTGCAGTTTGCTGACAACCGGCGGCACATGGCCGAACAAGGTTTTCAGATCGCCGCCAAAAACCGGACACAATGCGACTGTCCAAACAAGACAGAAAATCGCGAGCGCTCTTAAACTACTGATTTTACAACGCATTTTGATGACGACTAAACTTTATGAGATTAAAGCAATTTACGTTCCGAGTTTTGCCAAATGCCTTTTGAAAAGACTAGCCCATTCCACCGCCAAGTCAATTTGCGCAAATCAGTGAAGCGATCCGGAGGGACGAGTTACACGANNTCGTGTAACTCGTCCCTCCGGATGATGCCACCAAATAAATTTTCCCGCGCGCTTTCCGCTTTCCGCCTTCGGCTTTCCGCTTTAATTTTCCTGCGTGTCTGTCCAATTCACCATCCTCGGCAGCGGCTCGTCCGGCAACTGCGCTTACGTCGAGACCGAAAACTGCCGCATCCTGATTGATGCCGGATTTTCCCCGCGCCAAATCCGCGCGCGCCTTGCCAGCATCGGCAAGACGCCGGAAAAACTTTCGGCCATTTTAATCACGCACGAACACTCCGACCACATCAGCGGACTGCTCGGACTCGCCGATAAATTTCACATTCCCGTTTTCTGCAATCGCGGCACGCAGGACGGAACCATCTGGGCGCTCAAAACCAAATGGGATTCCAAAAAGCAACCGGCGTTCGCCGACGCGGACGGCACGGCGCACCTGAAAGCAAAAATTGACTGGCACTTGTTCGACACCGGCGGCAGTTTTGAAATCGGCGATGTCGGCATTGAAACGTTTTCCATTCCGCACGACGCGCAGGATCCGGTCGGATTTATTTTGCGCACCGCGTCCGGGAACATCGGGTTTGCCACCGACCTCGGCCACACCACCAAGCTCGTGCTCGACCGCATCCGCGCCGCGAACGTCCTCGTGCTCGAATCCAATCACGACGTGAAGATGTTGCAGGATTGTCCGCGCCGCTCGTGGGCGTTGAAGCAGCGCATCCTCGGACGCCACGGCCACATCTCCAACGCCACTGCCGCCGACACCGTCGCGCAAATCATGTCCGCCGGGCTGAAGCAGCTTTACCTCGCGCACTTGAGCCGCGAATGCAACAAGCCCGAACTCGCGCAACACGTCATGGCCGAGCAACTCCATCACATCGGCGCCACGCACGTCCAACTGCAAATCGCCGCGCAGGACCTGCCGTGTGCGACGTTGGAAATTTAATTAAATTAAAAATATGAAATTCCTGAACATGACCTTCCCAATTGCAGACCGTGGGTTGTTAATGAAATGGCACGAGCCGAATGCTTATTTTAGGAAAAATCTAACGCTTGGCTTTTTAATAAAATTTTATGCACTTCTGGCCGTTTTGTTGCTGATTATTTCTCCAAGAATAATTCGCAACAACCCCCAACATCCAATAATAATTATGATTTCGCTCTATCTTTTTCTTTGCGCAGTTTTTGTATTGTCTCAATGGTTTGGTTCTGCTTCTTCAGTCGTTCGGTTAAAAAAAGACGCCATCACCAAAACCAATTCTGGACGTTCTTATTTCAAAAACATCGAAAACTGCAATGTTTATAGCGAAAGCTACAAAGGCACTAAATTTATCGTTTTGAAATTAACTTTGAAGAAAAAGGATATATTGTCTTTTCTTAAACCTAAACAAGTTTCAGAAGTAGCCGTGCCTGAAAATGTAAATTTTAATCAAGTTCTTCAAATCCTTCGAGACAAAGGCGTAAAAGTTGTGGAAGCGCCATTGCCTTCTTAATTTCATTAGAGAGAATCGGCTTCATGCTCCGCCTTGAAAAAATTTCCTCGCTCGATTTGCCCGAGCTTGCGCCGTATCGCACGCTCAAGCGTTCGGGCGAACACGCGGCGCTCGGCATTTTCGTGGTGGAAGGCGACAAGGTGCTCGACCGGATGTTGGAAAGCGATTTCACGCTCGTCTCCGTCCTGCTCATCGAGGAGCGCTTCGCGGAATATGAGCCGCGCCTGCGCGCGCGCCCGGAAAAAGACATCGCCGTTTTCGTCTGCGAGAAATCGCTGCTCACCGGCATGGTCGGCTTTGACATTTATCAGGGCGTGCTGGCCATCGGCAAAATTCCGCCGGCACTCTCGCTGGAAAAAATTCTCGCCGCCAGCACGCGTCCGCGTTTTTTTGTAGCGATGGATGAACTCGCAAACGCAGAAAATGTCGGCGCGCTGATGCGCAACTGCGTGGCGTTCGGCGTCACGGCGCTGATCGCGGGCGAGACGTGCAGCAGCCTGTTCCTGCGCCGCACCGTCCGCAACTCGATGGGCGCGCTGTTCAAGCTGCCAGTGCTGGAATCGACGAACCTCGTGCAGACGCTCGGCGAATTGCGCGCGCACGGCATCAAGTGCATCGCCGCGCATCCGCGCCCGGACGGAAAAAGTTTGTCGCAGGCAAATTTCACCGGCGATTGCTGTGTAGTTTTCGGCAACGAAGGTCACGGGATCACTAAAAAAGTTTTGGCCGCGTGTAACGAGACGGTGGCGATTCCGATGTTGAACGAAGTGGATTCGCTCAACGTCAGCGCAGCGGCGGCGGTATTTTTTTACGAAGTGAACCGGCAACGCGGTAAAAGCTAATTGCCACAGAGGCACAGAGGACACAGAGTTGGAAAACCTATGTTTTTTCTCTGTGCCCTCTGTGCCTCTGTGGCAAAAATTAAAGCCCAATCGTTTCGAGAACAACTTCCGTGCGAACTTTATTGGCGTTGGCATCCAATTTGGTGAACAGTCCGCGCCAGAAGCCGAGTCCGTAAAAAATATGGCTCGCCACGAGCAACGGCCACGCAAGCACCGCGCGCACAACTCCCGCATTTTTCATCGAAGCCAGTGTTTGCAAAATCGTCGCGACAAAATAAACAATCATTGGCACGGCAATGAGCAAACGCAGCGAATTGGGAATGCTCAAGCAATTCAAAAAAGCGAGCGCGGCGAGATACAGGCAAAACAGCGGGGGCACAAAATTCAGCGCAGAGCCGGGCGTCGGGTGCAGACGGAATTGCTCCGCCCTGCCCCGTCCGTAAGTCCGCAACATTTTCAGAAATGCCTTGAGCGTCCGGCGCGGGCGGCGATGCACGAAAAAATTTGGATCATAGACGAGCCGCTGGCCGCGCTTCTGCAATTCGTCCATCAACGCGTTTTCCTCATTCGGATAGAGCGCTTCATTAAAGCCGCCGAGCGCCAGCAGCGTGTCGCGGCGTGCGAGCGTGTTGCAAAGGATGAGTTCTTTTTCGCCGGTATCGCGCATTTCGCCGACAGGCGTGTAGCGCGCGCGGCTCGGCCCGAACGCCAGCCAGCTCGCCAGCACCACGGCAAAAACCTGTTCCAACAGCGGCGCACCGGGCGGACAGACGTTCGGCCCGCCGACCATCGCAACAGCGGGATTGTGCAAAAACTTTTCGGCGCGGCGCAGATTGTCCGGCGGCGTCAGCGCGTCGTCATCGAGAAAATAAATCCATTCTCCACGCGCGGCGCGCAACGCGACGTTGCGCTGGACGGATGGTTGCTTGCCGCGCGCAACGATGATTTCCAACCGGTCGGCGGGATAATCCAGCTTGCGCGCGGCGGCGACCGCCTGCACTTCCGCCAGTTGCGGCGGCGCGGCGATGATGACGGTGACGATGGGCAGCGGCTGGCTCACGCGGGAAAACTAAAGTCCCGCCGCGCGACTTCAAAGTGCAAAATGCAAATCATCGCGGCGGCGCGGCGCGGACAACTTCGCGGCGATTGGAAATGTTTTGACTTGCGACGTAAAAAATCTAAATTACCGCTCCGTTTCATGGATGGGGTCATAGCTCAGTTGGTAGAGCGTCTGAATGGCATTCAGAAGGTCAGGAGTTCGAGCCTCCTTGGCTCCACCAAAACGAATTAAGTGTTGAAACATCGGTCGTGCTACGCACGGCTAGTGTTGTTTCAGCCAATAAATCAAAGGGTCTTTTGAAGGTAACGGTTAAGGTTTGAGCGCGTAAAAGGCGGTTCGAGCCGACGTTTTCAAGAAAGGACTTCATTTCTAACCAGTTGTTGCTAAACACTGGTTTTTGGGCTGTATTTGCTTCTAAAACCCATTTTTTTAAGGGTTCGAGCCGATTTGTTTTGCTTCCCTCAAGAGCAAAAATTTGTTGCTCCAAAGCGGCTTTTTGCGGCACAAGTGGGGTTTTGAGTTCTTTGAACTCGGCAACATCAAACACCCCCTCGGTAAAGCCGTCGTTAATCCGATCAATCTTCGCTTTAAGCGAAGTCAGGTCGGATTTGAGGCGGTCAATTTTCTGCTGCTTTTGGAGTGTCGGGGACGCCGCCCCCCGTCGCCAACCGGCATTGAAAACAAAAAACCCCGCGATAATGAGACCGGAGTTCGTGGCTGGTTGCACAAATTATTTTAGGGCGGAAACGGGCGCGTTGGATTTTACCAACCCGCACTCGGCCATCATGGTTCTAGGCGTGATTCTCCGCCATTCTGTATCCAACATCTTGGAACATCTTTTTGCCAAAAAGCAGAAGGGAGAATAGTATTTAAACGAGGCCATGCGTTCTCTAGTTGTGGGGTGTTCACCCCATTGTCCGTAGCGGTCAAAAGGGACAATGTCTCCAAGGAAAAATTATGGAGACGCAAATCAAACCCTTCTCGCCGTCAACCTTGAAACACATCGGCATCGCCGCCGACCATGGCGGATTTGAATTGAAGGAATTTCTGGCCGGAAAATTGCGCGCCGCCGGTTTTGAAGTCACCGATTTTGGTGACCGGCAGTTGAAGTCGGATGATGATTATCCGAATTTTATCATTCCCTTGGCGCGCGCGGTTGCGGCCGGGACGGTGGATCGTGGCATTGGTATTTGCGGCAGCGGGGTCGGCGCGTCCATTGCCGCGAATAAAGTCGCAGGAGTAAGGGCCGGCTTGATTGACGAAAACTTTTC
>PLHK01000138.1 GCA_003139955.1 Limisphaerales bacterium | reverse complement strand
CGGTCTCGGTGAAGCGATCCAATTTGTCCGAACCGCTCGCGCTGGAATGCAGCAGCACCGGCTGCGGATGCCATGAATGGCCTTTGAGCGACACGGGCGTCGAGTGGTCGCCGGTGATGGCGATGACATCCGGTTTCTTTTTCAACAAGATAGGCAGCGCGGCGTCGAAATCTTCGATGGCTTTTTTCTTCGCGGCAAAATTTCCGTCCTCGCCGTATTTGTCCGTGTATTTGTAATGGATGAAAAAGAAATCGTAGTTGTCGTATTCGGCGAGGTAGCGCTCGAACTGTTCCTTGATGGTCTGCGGCCCTTCGATCTTCACCATGCCGACGAGTTGCGCGAGGCCTTTATACATCGGATAAACGGCGAGGCACGCGGGCTTGAGCAAGTAGCGCTCCTCGAACAGCGGGATCTCCGGCTGGTGCGCGATACCGCGCATGAGAAAACCGTTCGCCGGTTTTTCCTTGGCGATGATGGGCAGCGCGGCCTGGTAAAAATCCGCGATGAGCGCCGCCATTTTTTTCTGCTTCAAATTTTCCGGGTCGCGCGGCTTCACCGTCGGCACCGCAAAACCTTCGCGGTTCGGATCGGCGTCGGTCAGCGGGCCTTCGAGTCCCTTGCCGCGAAACACGACGACAAAACGGTGTTCCTTGCCCGCCTTGATGATGACCTGCGTGTCACCGATTTTTTTAATTTTGGCGGAAAGTTTCGCCACGAGTTTTTCGCAGACTTCCGTGGCGATGCGACCGGCGCGGCGGTCGGTGACAATTCCCTTTTCGTCCAGCGTCGCAAAATTCGCGCGCGCGCAGACATCGCCCGGTTGCAAGTCCACGCCGAGACCGAGCGCCTCGATGACGCCGCGGCCGACTTGAAATTCCAATGGGTCATAGCCAAACAAACCAAGATGGCCGGGTCCGCTGCCGGGCGTGATGCCGGGCGCGGCGGGAATCATGCGGCCTTGCGCGGAATCTTTNNTCCTTGGTCGCGAGATCGCCGAGGCCGTCGAGCACGATCAACGCCAGCTTGGTTTTGGTTTTCAGCGTCAGCTCCGAATAAAGCGCGTCCAAATTCATTGGCGCAGTTTAAGGAAATAAATTTCCGGCGCAATTCGATTTAACAATACTTCGCCGCCGGCAAACTGCATTTTTCTTGTGCGCTTTCCCGTTTCGCGGGTGCTATAACTTGAAAAACGATGACGCCCGATTCCGAACTGCTGGCGGTTTTCGCCCGAACGAATTCCGAGGACGCCTTCGCCGAAGTGGTGGAGCGCCATGTCAACCTCGTCCATTCCGCCGCGCTCCGGCAAGTCGGTGGCGACGCACATCTCGCGCACGACGTGGCACAAACCGTTTTCACCGACCTCGCGCGCAAGGCCGGTACGCTGGCGCGGCGCGAGAGTTTGAGCGGCTGGCTTTACACCAGCGCGCATTTTGCCGCCGCGAAAATCATCCGCACCGAAACCCGCCGGCGCGACCGCGAGGAAAAATTTATGCGCGAACCCGTCAACGAATCCGCGCCCGAAACGGAATGGGAAAAACTTCGTCCCGCGCTCGACGCCGCCATGCACGAACTCAAGGAGTCCGACCGCGAAGCCGTCCTGCTGCGCTATTTTGAAAACCGGCCGTTCACCGAAGTCGGCGCAAAGCTGGGGCTGAATGAAAATGCCGCGCGGATGCGCGTCGAACGCGCGCTGGAAAAATTGCGCGACACTTTCACCAAGCACGGCATCACGACGGCGACGGCGCTGGCGTCCGTGATTTCTGCGAACGCGATCCAGATTGCGCCCGCAAATCTAGCCGCGACGCTGACGACCGCTTCAATTGCAACTGCAGGAACTGGAACCTTCACCCTTCTGAAAATCATGACGGCGACAAAATTAAAACTGGCATTGAGCGCGCTCGTTGTTGTGGGTGGGATCACGATGTTTATGATTCAAAAGCAAGCGCTGGAAAAATTACGAGCAGACAATGATTTATTGACGCAACAACTCACACAACTGCAAGCCGACAACGAAGGTCTTTCAAATCAGCTTGCTGCGGTTGGCGATGCCAAATCACTTTCGGACGAGCAATTTAATGAATTGCTGAAATTGCGTGGTGAAGTTGGAGTGTTGCGCAACCAACTTGGCGAAATTGGAAAATTACGCGAAGAAAATAAGAGATTACAGGCGGCACAACTTGACCCAAATGCTCAACGACAAGAAATTCTGGATGCTGAAAAGCAGCAGCATGATGTGATGATGCAAAAACTTGATGACGCAAAACAAGGAGTGCTTGCATTTATACTGTTCGCGGACGATAACCAAAAACAATTCCCGACAAATTTTGCGCAGGCATCTCTTTATACGAATACGAATTACACCGAACAAATCGAGAGTCATTTTGATATGACTTATCAAGGTTCAATTTCAAGCATCACAAACGTATCAGAGACCATTGTTCTCAAAGAAAAACAGGCTTGGCAGGCGCTTAACGGCAAATGGATGAAGACTTATGGTTTTGCCGATGGCCACGCTGAAATTCGTACGGAGCCAAACGGCAATTTCGACGATTGGGAAAGCAAGCACACAATTCCATCGCCAAATCAATAAGGCAGCGGAAACGCAAGCCACTTTACTTTCGCGGCGTCATGGCGCAAGTTGGCGGCGCATGATTCGACCGTTTTTACGTCTCTGGATGATTTTACTGGCCGCGCTAATCGCCGCACACGCAGGCGCGGCGGAAACCGCGCCGCTATCCGCCTCGCTGCTCGACAATGACGTGCTGCGCCTGCGGGTCGGGCATTTGACGGCCAGTTTTGGGCAGGAATTTCTTGCCGCGCAGCCGACCAATAAACTGGACGGCATCATTCTTGACCTGCGCGCGGCGGATGGCGATAAAAACGCGGTGGCGGCGGCCAGCGGTTTTTTTGCAGCGAAAAATTTTCCGCTGGCAATTCTCGTCAACGGCCAGACGCGCGGCGCAGCGGCGGAATTGGCGGTGGATTTGCGGACGGCGGGCGACGGCATTCTGATTGGTGCGAGCGATTTCACCGGCAAAATCCAACCGGACATCGTGGTGACGGTTTCAAGCGAGGACGAAAAGAAATTTCTTGCCGATCCGTTTTTCATCCCGACGCCGCCGAAGCTGGCTTTTCCGTCCGGCACGAATGAGTTGATGGAGTTTGTGGATCACACGAGCGAGGCCGACCTCGTGCGCCAGCGCGTGAAAGACGGCGACGAAGACGACTCGGCGATCCCGCGCGCCGAGCCGGGCGCGCCGGTCATCCGCGATCCGGCGCTGGCGCGGGCGCTGGATTTGTTCAAGGCGTTGGCGGCGCTGCATCCGGCGCGCGGTTGATTTCGCATTGACGATTCGGCTCCGAACAATCACCTTTTCCTTTTGCGTTTGGGATGAAAACAATTCTTTTTCTTTGCACCGGC